>JAGODE010000213.1 GCA_017998385.1 Chitinophagaceae bacterium
GCGCAGTATTATACAGGTAGTAAACAATTCGATTACTTCCAGTTTAACCGCCCGGTCAATCCGAGGCTTCGGATCGCTTCTTTTCAATAGTAAAACAGTACGATTGCTATCCGAAAAAAAAGATCTTCTCTTTTTCCGCTGACAACAGTGATATTACATCACATCTTTAAAGTCATCCCGGACTTCGGCACTACTCATCAACATTTAAAATCTAAAATTCACACCCAATTGTCCATAAAAAGGCAATACCGGCTGCGACTTAAAATCCTGTTGTAAAATCCGTCCCGCTTTCAGCGTAAAATCTACTTTCCTTCGCGAATAACTTCCCAGCAATCCATAATAAAAATTGCCACCCGTTGCCGGCTGATACCAGCCGTCCTGCACATGGTCATAAATATTCTTCCTGAACCACTCACTATGCTTAAAGTTTGTAACAATCGCTTTATCAAAACCC
The DNA here is from genome assembly GCA_017998385.1 of Chitinophagaceae bacterium. Taxonomy (GTDB): domain Bacteria; phylum Bacteroidota; class Bacteroidia; order Chitinophagales; family Chitinophagaceae; genus CAYMZZ01. The sequence continues at coordinate 455 of JAGODE010000213.1, forward strand.
GATTCAAGTCCCAAAAACCAACGCTGCCGGTAATAGCCAACTACTCCAGCCAGGTCACTGCCAAAATTAAATAGCCGAACCGATTGATTGTGATATCGTCTCGCTATGCCCTGGATACTTACTGAGAAGTAAAAATTTTTTATCCCAGCAATCCGGATATGCGCGCCCAACCTCAACTTAAAATCATCTGCCGGCTGGTTTCCGGCCGGCAATGTGACTTCACCGCCAACCCATAGAGGAAATTTTCTGGCGGGCAGAAAGTGATGATAACCTAAACCCGCTGTTACGCCATATTCTGCGCCCAGATTAGCATGTAACAGATGTCTGTTTCCGGTAGAACTATTTTTCCAGTTTATAACCTGCGCCTCTACCTGCTTTTGAAAAAACAAAAAAGCAGTAATAATAATAACTGATCGGAGAGTCATGATCTTCATCGCCATTATAATGATTGTAAATATGAAATAATTTTAGGCTCCATGGTTACTGTCCAGAAATCTATCTGATCCAGCATACCCGAATGGCCAACGCCCTGTGCTTTAAAGATTTCTTTCTTTACGTACGCAGACGAAATCTTTTCTGCCCAACTATCGGGATAAGCTTTATTATTTGAACTATATATAAAAAGTGTTTTGACGGGGAAGTTGCTGATACCAGCCGAAAAATCCGGTTTCAGGTCCTGCCCTAATTCAAAAGAAGCAGCACTGACTACCGCACCTGATCTCGACTGCACATCTGCCGGAGCATTTACGCCCAATTTTGCCCCCATATCCCCTACTATCCTGTTGGTAGCAGCCAGTACGCTTAATTTATAATCCAGTATTTCATGCTCATTTTCGTTGCCCGTAATAAACTGATCAATAAAAGTGGCGTCATTCAGCGTCTCGCCCCACAGGCCGAATGACCGCGATTTATCTACGTAATCCAGCACATCATCCCACTGCAAGCCACCGGGCTCTGCTACAATCAGTCCATTTATTTCATCGGGATACTTTCCGGCATAAGCCGTAGCCAGCATGGCGCCCCACGACTGACCCAGCAGTACCACTTTTTGCGAAACAGATGTTCTGTAATGCGCAATAACACCTTTTAATTCATCATAGAATATTTTATTCATCGCGTCATTTCCCTGCGAGAGATACCAGTTTCTGGGAAATCGTTGCGAAAGTCCGGCACCCCGCTGATCATAAAAAACAACCCTGTAACCTTTTGCCGCCAGGGTTTTGCAGTTAAGCATGTAACGATAATCTGCCCCGGGACCGCCATGAATACATATAATCAATGTACCATCTTCGGGCCCAAAGGCCTGGGAGTGCAACTGTGCACCGTTAACAAAAATAGACGGCAGTGCAGCATTCTGGTCAACCGTTTTTGGCACTAAACTTCCGGGTTCATCTATATAGTTTTCTTTACTGCAGGAGAAGGTTAATACACAAAAAAGTATACTTGTTAAATAAATACTGAAAGACTTTTTCATAATTTATATTCCTTGATTTAATACGGATAACACCTTTCTCCATTACTGAAAAGTATATGACATGGCCGAGTTAGGCGAGGTATATACCTGAGATTTTACCACCTGATTATCGACTAAAACTTCCAGCTTTACTGTTTGAGCCGGGTTAACAAAATAGCCGAGCGTTATAATATCGTATTTGTCCACAGTTCTGGTGATGGTCTTCGAAAATGGTAAAGCCGGATTAGCAGAAGTGGTTTGTCCGCCTGTTTCGTTATCGTATGTTATAGACACCAGGCTATTGGTGGTTGTGCTGCTAACCCTGTAGGTGACATTAACCTGTCTGGGGTAAACATTAACCTTATCCGAATCCTTCTTTTTGCAGGAAGTGGCAAAAAACATAATTAATCCAACTAAAAGAGATGTAGTAAACAGTTTCATATGTTGAATATTTAAAAATGTATAAATGAAAAATTTGTTGTGAAATACAATGCCCCCCACTGTTCCAGGTTCTTATTTCTGATAACTGGAAAACATCAGCTCTTTGGCCAGCGAAAAGCCTTCCAGACTATTATTGCCGTAATAATGCTTTCCAGAAAAGCCAGCACTACATAAAACACTCGCCATTCGGTAAAAGAGGAAATGCCCACAAGCAGGGTGAAAAGCGTAAAAAATAAACCGGTTGAAATATTTAAAACCCTGTTCCACCTTGGCCGCATAAGCAGTGAAAGAAAAATCATGAGCGCAGGAAGCGTTAAAATAAACGCAGCAAAAAACAACCGGAGTGGGGTATTCAATAGATTCCGACCATTCAGCAAACTGTTTACTTTTCCCGGTACATATAATTCAAAATAATCACCATAGATGTAAAGAAACATTACGGTAACCCAAAGCCCCGAGAGCAGTATTTTGATATTTATGTTAAAATCCTTGTACTGACTGTTTTTCATTTTCACGTTGATTTTTTCATTAACAGACCCCAAAAAAGTAACCAACAGCATATAGAGATTTCGGCTATCCCCGGCAACATACCCATATACTTTCCGATGCCCCATTGTGCGTAGTTTTCAAATAAGGTTTTACCGGTAAAATTCACGACATAACCCAGGCATCCCAGCATCAGTAAAATGCCCAGCAGTTTCGGAATAAATCCCGACCGGTAAACGAGCCATCCAAAAGGGAAAAGCCAAAGACCCCAGAATACAGTTGCAGGCAATAACCCATTGTTGTACTGCCGGAGCGAAAACATTAATCTGTTATGTAAATCTTCCTGCGTTATGTTTTGCAGAAACTGGTCTTCACCAGTCAGCGCTACGGCTGTATAGCTATGCTGCAGATTACCGATAGATAAAGGCACACTTAATAAAGCCAGTATCACCATTACCCTTGCATGAGACGGATTCACCGTTTCTAAAAGCTTGTATAATACAAGGGGTAAAAACGTAAACGCAATATAGCAAAGCAGGCTGCTGTAAATACCCATCCTGAATAAAGAGGGATTAGCGGCTATATTATTGAATGTGGCTTTACTATCATTCCAGTCAATAAACCTTGAAGGAATATAAGCAAGACTAAACATTCCTGTAAGGATGACAACGAGGTAAACAAGACCGGCCGTGACTGCCGTATTTTTATTGGCGTACATATTCCTTTTCATAAAAATTTTGAGCTCCTTATTATTACATCCATTTTTGCTGATTTATTCACGACAATCATTTGCTTCCTTATATAAAACCGGCCAGAATAGAACCGGAACCAGTAAATACCAATTCACCCACATCCGCATTCTGCCGGCTCCTTTCCAAAACCTCCAGTAGCCGGACTGCGCCGAAACAAGAAATATTTTAGCTGCTTTACAGGATGATGGCGCCAACCCGATTAACTGTCCGCCAATGCTATGACCGATCAAAATAATTTTTTTCCGGGAAAAATTGTGAATCACGTGTTGAATGACAGCTTCCAAATCAACGTTTCCCCAGTTTGCCAGGCGGCAATTTTCATTCCTGATATTCCCCTGCAATGACTCACCAATACCGGTATAATCGAACGTAATTGCAGAAATGCGGTTATTCCGGAAAAACGCTGCAATACTTTTATAAAACAATTGCACGACCCCGGCAGCAGGTACCATTATCACTACCTGATCAGCGTTCTCAGCGTAATATAATCTGCACGTAACAGCTTTCTGTTTGCCTGTATGGATTGTAAATAACTGCATGAAATAATAGCAATGCTGGTGCAAGTTTCAACAAATCGGCTATCCGAAAAGGGCGGCATCAATGAATAACGGTTTCGCTTAAACAGAAAGCAGCATTGAATCAATAAGCTGAGAACAACACGGGTGGCGTTGATTTCAAAAAAAGCCGGTTTACACGGTTATGCAGTTCGTTGACGCCAATGCCCCGTTTATAGACTTTTAAAGTAAATAATCCGGTTTTGGGTATTTTTACTGCAAAACGGAATAATGAAAAAGGGCGCCGGCGACAGACTAATGAAGTTTTACTTATACACCGGCCTGGGCTTTTTATTGCTGTACTCCTTTGGCGAATTCTTTGCATACCGCGATACCTTTATCCGCAGAAACATCAACAGCCTTATCCTGGTCAGTTATCTTACCGTACTTAACTATATCTTATTTGAAAGAATTTTACCCTTATTCAGGTGGCCGTGCAGGAACAATTCCCGTGCATTTCTACTTCTGCTTATCGCCATCCTGTTTTATACATTCGGATTGTATGGCTGGCGCCTGTTATGGATACAAGCAGGTATTTATACAAACTATACGCCAGGGCTCTCGTTTTTGAAAGATGTAGCTACCCATTCTCAATTCGGGGTTGTATGTCTCATTTTCTTTGCAATCGTACGGAACATATACAATAACATCCGGCTTAGAGAAAAAAACAATCAATTAAGAATTGAGAAAAAGGAAGCCGAACTCAACTATTTAAAATCCCAGACAAATCCGCATTTCCTTTTTAATACCCTAAACAATATATACTCGCTGGCAAGGGATAAAGACGACCTGGCTCCCGAATCAATTATGCGGTTATCCAAAATTTTACGTTTCATGCTATATGAAACCGGCGGCAACTTCATCGAAATCGAAGATGAATTGAAAACAATCACCGACTATATTGCACTTGAAAAACTCCGTTATGACGACTCGCTGCGGGTTACCATGAATACCGATATTGAAAACCCCAGACAACCCCTGCCTCCTTTGCTGCTCATTCCATTGGTCGAAAACGCCTTCAAACATGGCGTTTCCGAAACAAGAAACGAACCATTTGTTGACATTCACCTTACCGTAAAACAGCAACAGTTATTATTTATTGTAAAAAACTCAACAGAAGAGACGGCTGCCACAGCAGAAATAAAAGAAAATATCGGGCTTTCTAATTTGCGCAGACAGCTGGAACTGCTGTATAAAGAGTACGATTTGTCAGTAGGGCAATCGGGCGCTATTTTCATCTCCACCTTAAGAATTAATCTAACCAGTAATGTCTAAGATAAAATGCATCATAATAGAGGACGAACCGCTGGCCGTGAGGGTGCTATCGGATTACATCTCGCAGGTTCCTTTATTGAAACTGGAAGCCACCTTTAAGGATGCCATACTGGCAACAGAATGGCTCCATACAAATGAGGTACAGTTAATATTTCTGGACATCCACCTGCCCAAATTAAAGGGAATGGCCTTTCTAAAGACCCTCACCAAAAAGCCTTCCGTTATCATCACCACCGCATATCATCAATATGCGGTTGAGGGATTTAACCTGGATGTTACAGACTATCTCCTTAAACCGATTGAATTTGAACGTTTCCTGCTTGCTGTCAACAAAATAAAAATCAATAACGACAGTATTCAGCCCAGGACTGATATAAGCGAGACAAAAGACTATTTGTTTCTTACCGTACAAAAGAAAAAAGTAAAAATTCTGTTCGCTGAAATTCTGTACATAGAAAGTCAACGGGAATATATAAAAGTAGTGACAGATAAAAAGGAGTTCATCTCCCGCATGAGTACACATGAAATCGAAGACATTTTACCGGGCCATATTTTTAAACGCATTCACCGCTCCTATATCATTTCTGTTAATAAACTGGAGTCGTATACAGCAGAATCAGTAGAAATAAATGGCCTGTCTCTCCCTATCGGCAGGGGGTACCGGGATGTCATAGAAAATCTTTAGCAGATATAAGAAAACCTGCACTAAGCGCAGGTTTTATACGTTAGTCTTAAAACGAAATCGGTGTTCGTCAGGGCTTTTATTTATTCTTTTTCTTTTCCAGAATCTTTTCCAACGCCTTCTTACCGCCTGTGCTATTGGGATTCAGTTCGACTGATCGCCGGTACATGGCTTCTGCCTGATCCAGGTGACCGGCCATCAGTAAGGCCTCACCATAGCTATCGTAGGCATTCCAGCTTTGGGGAAACAATTCTGTATTCAGTTTAAATGTTTCCAGCGCCTGGGCATACAGGTGCCGCTCCGGAAGGCGATACGGGTTATCGGTCCCCAGAAAATCATATCCCAGCTGGTTTATTTCGCTTTCAGACAGGCGGTAGTTTACGGTGTCTTTCATCAGCTTTTGCAGCAGTTTTTTAGCGGCTACCCCTCCCTGCCCCATCAATGCAATACCATAGGAGCGGGCAATACTGTATTTGGGGTTCTCCACTTTTTCACCATTCAGCAACTTCATGACCAGATCGCCGGTTTCATGAGCGTTGTAATGGCAATTATCGAAGAGAATCACCGTCAGGTTCTTGTCTACATTGTGAATCATTACAGAACTTAAACCGGTAGCTGCACCGCTGTGGTAAACAGCTTTTCCGTGGGTACTATCCGCCTCTACCTCCCACCCCAGTCCAAACAACTGCGGGTGCAGTTTGCCATCATTGAGTCGTACCGGTTCAAAAGATTGCTGAAGCGTCTGTGCACTTAGCAGGCGGTTACCGTAAAGCGCCTGGTCGTACAGTAGCAGATCATCTACCGTGCTTACGTACTCCCCAAAGCCTGTCACCGCGTAGGTGCGCCAGTAATCCCTGACATACGGAATCGATTTAGTCTTTATGGGCTTCACATCAAACATACCCCTGTACAAATAGGGAAATGCATAATTACGCAGAGTGTCGGTATTGAATTGAGTGCTGAGAGGAATAAACCGGGTGTGTTTCATACCGGCAGGCACCAGGATGTGTTGTTGAATATATTCAGGAAAAGGTTTTCCGGATAGCTTTTCGATGACCAGGGCAAGAATGAGGTAGTTGACATTATCATAGTTGCCATTACTACCGGGTGGATAAATCAATGCCGGTTTTACCTCAGCGACTGCGGGCAAAAAATCCGCATTTGTAAATACGCGCTCGGGGTCTTTTTCCAAAGCCGGTTTAAAAAAAGCATTGTAGGGCGGCAGTCCGGATGTATGCGACAACAGATGCCGGATCGTGACATCCGGATAAGGAAAACCGGTAAGATGCCGGGATACCGGATCGTTTACAGCCAGCTTACCCTGCTCAGCCAATTGCAGTATAGCCGTAGCTGCCATGGTTTTGGAAATAGACGCTATGGGAAACGACGTGTTGATATGGTTAGGTTTGCGGGTATCAAAATCTGCATAGCCATATGCTCCTTTGAAAATAACCTGGCCGTTTTTGGCCACCAGTACATTGCCACTAAACTGGCGGGTCTTTTCGAGTCGTTTAAAGAAAGCGGCCAGCTCCGCCTGTTGCTGGGCCCTGCCGGCAAGGGCGATACTTAAAAGAAATAAAATCCCTGCGAAATTTTTGGGAATAAACATATGCATACGCGTTTTTTCAACCATGTTTTAAGGAACTTTCGCCCCCCTTTGTAAAGGATGCTATTTATAAAGAAACCGGGCAGGATTTGTGCCGATACTTCTGCTACCGGAAAATCTGGCGGGAAAAATACAGACTATTATGGAAAACAGCGCGTGCAACATTTGCCAAAAAAAAGACACCCAGTTCACCACTTGCGAAGCCCAACCCCTGTGCAGACAAAAACAATATATACGCTTTAATATGTTGACAGCAACCTTAAAATTTCCTTAATTTGAAGTATTGCAGTACAATAGCCGGTTACACGACGAAGTGTACTGCAACATGCATACTGTTTATC
>JAGODE010000214.1 GCA_017998385.1 Chitinophagaceae bacterium
CACCGGCTCAACTGGTCGTGATCACAGGCGGTGAGCCCCTCATGCATAACCTGGCTCCCCTTACCGCTGCATTGAAAGAAGCCGGTCTTCAGACAAATATCGAAACATCCGGTTCACATCCGCTTAGAGGAGAATGGGACTGGATATGCCTTTCACCCAAAAAATTCAAAGCTCCCCTCCCCGGTATTCTTCCTTTTGCCAATGAGTTGAAGGTTGTCGTATTCAACAAATCTGATTTTGACTGGGCCGAAAAATATGCCGCACAGGTATCGCCCGCCTGCAAACTTTTTCTGCAACCGGAGTGGGAAAAGGCTGCTGCCATGACTCCACTCATCGTAGACTTTATAAAAGCTCATCCCAAATGGGAGCTGAGCCTGCAGATCCACAAGTATATTCATGTGCCTTAGTTGCTCAAGGGCCTCCTTACAGATATACACCAGATGTATTAACTTTACTGTTATACACTGATTCCTTCTATGAAAAAACTATTGCTGTCCGTTATTATATGTTTGAGCTGCGTGGCAGGCATGGCCCAGCCATACGACCCTTCCAAAGTCAATAAAAAAGCTATCCCCCTTTATGAACAGGCACTGGAACGTGCGGGTGACGGACACCTGCCACAGGCAGCGGGATTACTACTCAAGTGTATTGAACTGGATGCGCGATATGTGGATGCATACCTCTCGCTTGCCGGCGTATATGGTCAAATGAAAAACTACCGTGCCAGTACAGAGTATTATGAAAAAGCATTTGCTATTGATACGGCTTATACGATGGATTATAAGCTCCCCTACTCCATTAACCTCGCCGGCAACGGACAGTTTGAAAAAGCACTGGCCGCAATTAATGAGCTGCTCGATAAAAAGCCACCCCGTAATGCCAATTCGTTAAAAGCGGCTCAATACAGAAAACGCAGTTATGAATTTGCTGTTGAATATGCCCGCAAACATGCAAACGACAACTATGTTTTTGCTCCCCAAAATGCAGGCCCCGAAATCAATACGGCTCAAAGCGAATATTTTCCCTCTTTGACCATTGACAGTAAAGAACTCATTTTTACCCGTGTGATAAACGACCGGAACGAAGACTTTTACAGCAGTGTGCAACAGAACGATAAATGGCAAACAGCCCGCCCATTGAGTGGTGGCATCAATACCGTGATGAATGAAGGCGCTCAAACCATTTCGCAGGATGGACAGTGGGTCATCTTTACCGCCTGTACCCGGCCTGATGGTTTTGGCAGTTGCGACCTGTATATCTCATACCTCGATGACAGGGGCTGGTCGGAAGCAAGCAACCTGGGTGGTACCATTAATTCTCCGCAATGGGAATCTCAACCCAGCCTTTCGCCCGACAAAAAAGACCTTTATTTTGCCAGCCGGCGGCCGGGCGGTTATGGTGGTGCTGATATTTACGTGAGTCACCTGCAGCCTAATGGCAAATGGGGTACGCCCGAAAACCTGGGCCCCCAGATCAATACCAGTGGCGATGACCAGTGCCCTTTCATTCATGCCGATAATCAGACCCTCTACTTTACTTCCAATGGCTGGCCTGGTTATGGAGATGATGACCTGTTTTACGTACGTAAAGGCCCCGGCGGCGACTGGAGCACTCCGGAAAATCTGGGTTATCCTATTAATACCATCAATAAGGAAGGAACCCTCTTTGTTACTACCGATGGCAATACCGCATGGTATGCCAGCGACCGTGCCGACAGTCGCGGTGGCTGGGACATTTATCATTTTGAACTGCGCGAATCCGTTAAGCCCCTGCGTACGTTGTGGGTAAGAGGTCGTGTGTATGATAAGAAAACCGGAAAAGGATTACCATCGGGCATTGAACTAATCGACCTCTCATCCGGAAAACCAGTTTCCACGCTGCAAACAGATGAGAAAGGTCAATACCTCGCTACTCTTCCCATTGGAAAAGACTATGCATTTAATGTAACCCGAAAAAACTACCTCTTTTATTCAGACAACTTCATGCTTAGCCGGGAAGCACCAGATTCTACCTACGAAAAGAATATTGCCCTGCAGCCGCTGGAAGCCAATGCCAGCGTAGTGCTCAACAATATTTTCTTCGACCTCAATAAGTTTGAGCTCAAACCGGAATCAAAAGCCGAACTGGACAAAGTAGTTTTACTGCTGCAGGAAAATCCGACACTTAAGATTGAAATCAGTGGTCATACCGATAATATCGGCAAACCCGCAGACAATCAGGTATTAAGCAACAACCGGGCTAAAGCGGTGGTAAGTTACCTGATCAATAGCCGCATTGCTGCAAACCGGCTTACCTACAAAGGCTACGGTGAAAAACAGCCAATCAATGATAATAACACCGAAAATGGGCGTGCAAAAAACAGGCGAACGGAGTTGAAAGTAGTTTCGCTTTAAACCCAATCAGGCCGGCACATGCGTTAATTTCGTACAGTGATTACGAAATGATGGAGCCGGATGTACTATATCAGATTGCACTTACGCATATACCGCAGATAGGCACTGTATGCGGCAGGCTGCTGGTGGAGCATTTTGGAGATGCCCACTCCGTTTTCAAAGCCAATACTGCACAATTATGCAAACTGGAGGGCGTAGGTGAAGTAAGGGCACAGGCCATTCATCGTTTCAAATCGTGGATAGACGCAGAAGAAGAGCTTCGCTTTATTGAAGCCAACAATATTACCCCGTTGTTTATCCGATCAAGGGCTTATCCCCAGCGTCTTCTTAATTGTGCCGATGCTCCCCTGCTGCTTTATCAGAAAGGTGAAACTCCTTTGAATGCATCACATGTAATTGCGGTAGTAGGCACTCGCCATCATACAGATTATGGCAGGCAACTAACCGAAAAACTGATTGCAGACCTGGCGCCCCTGCAGGTAATGGTGATCAGCGGTCTTGCCTATGGCATTGATGCGCTGGCTCATAAAGCCGCCCTTCAGCATGGACTGCCAACCGTAGGTGTGCTGGCACATGGCCTCGATGCATTATATCCCCCGCGTCATAGCAGCCTGGCAGCTACCATGCTGGAGAATGGGGGCAGCCTGCTTACAGAATTTGGCAGCGGCACCCTACCAGACCGTCATAATTTTCCGATACGCAACCGCATAGTAGCCGGGCTGAGCGATGCTGTGGTGGTAGTGGAAACGGGGCCTACCGGCGGAAGCCTGATCACCGCCGAACTGGCTAATGGTTATAACCGGGATGTCTTTGCTTTTCCCGGCCGTAGTACCGACTTTCGAAGCCAGGGCTGTAATGAGTTGATTCGCAATAACAAAGCAGCCCTCATCACACAGGCATCCGATTTAGTTGCCTTTTTGAACTGGAACAATGACTCCCCTTCGCAGACCGTTAGGCAAGCCGAACTGTTTGTAGAACTTACAGAAGATGAAAAGAAACTAATGCAGTTGTTGCGCGACAAAGGTCAGCTGAGCATGGATGAGCTCAACTGGTATAGCCAGCTTAGCAACAGCCAGGTAGCTGCCGGTCTGCTTTCGCTTGAATTAAAAAACCAGATCAGGGCTCTCCCCGGCAGTGTTTTCAGAATAGCCTGATATTCTGTGCAGAGGCAACGATATAGCGAATATCTTTGTCTTACAGCTACACACCCACTGTATAATAATGAGACCGGGACACAGGCTTGTATTTTCTCTTATTGTCGCTTTATTCTGCTACGGCCTGTCACCCGTAGCTGCACAATCCTGTACCACACTGGGGCAAACGCCTACCACGGCTTTCCCTGTATGTGGTACGACCACCTTTCAACAAAACAATGTTCCTATCTGCAGTACAAATGACCTTTTTGTACCCGGTTGCGATGACGGAGCCCTGTATGCCAACAAGAATCCTTTCTGGTATAAGTTTCACTGTTATGTTTCCGGCACGCTGGGCTTTGTGATCAACCCCACCAATCCCAACGATGATTATGACTGGCAACTCTACGATGTAACCGGGCTTGATCCCAACCAGGTATTTACCAACCGGAATATTATTGTAACGGCCAACTGGGCAGGTACTTATGGTCCAACCGGAGCCAGTACAGCAGGTGTAAATTTCATTCAGTGCGCCTCCAATCCTGCCGCGAATGCGCCCACTTTTGCCCAAATGCCCAATCTCATTGCGGGGCATGATTATATCCTGCTCGTAAGTCATTTTACCGATAGTCAAAGCGGTTACGGACTTTCTTTCGGCGGAGGTACTGCCGTAATAACCGATCCGCTCGCTCCCCACCTCAAAGAAGCAGACCCGGATTGTGACGGAACTGTCATTACCATCAAGCTGAATAAAGACATGCGTTGCAATTCGCTTTCGGGAAGTGAGTTTAGTCTGTTGCCTGCTGCTGCCACCGTTACCAGCGTAAGTGCACCTGCCTGTAATACCGGATTTGATCTGCAGGAGCTGACCATTACGTTATCAAATCCCCTTCCACCGGGCAGCTACCAACTGGTCATCAACAACGGAAGCGATGGCAATACCCTGCTCGACAACTGCGGCAATGCCATTCCGCAGGGTGAGCATATAGATTTTCAATACACAGTACCACAGCCCATTTTTGCAGACAGTGTGGGCACACCAGGCTGCGCACCCAGAGAGGTTAAAGTATATTTTCCAAAAAAAATCATCTGTTCAACCGTAGCTGCCGATGGAAGCGATTTTGTGGTAACCGGGCCTTCTGCCGTCACAGTCACCGGCATACAGGCTGACTGCACCAATGGGGAAACCAATATGGTGACGGTTCGCTTTTCTGGTCCCATTTATGTGGGTGGCCTATATACATTAACACTGAAAGCGGGTGTGGATGGAAGCACGATCGTGGATGAATGCGGGTTGCACCTGCCGGTGCACAGCCGCACCTTCACAACTGCCGATACCGTTTCAGCCGCTTTTACATACAGCTCCGCACTGGATTGCCGGAAAAACACACTGGTCTTTAGTCATGATGGTGCTCACCAGGTAAATAGCTGGAACTGGAGCTTTAATAATTCACCCATTTCCACTACACGTCAGTTTACCACACAGGTAAGCGCATCCAGCACCAGCACCGTAACACTCGCAGTAAGCAATGGTGTATGCACAGATCAGGTAACCCGCCGCATCGTTATGGACAATGAAGTAATAGCCTCTTTTACTATTCCCGATATCATTTGTCCTGAAGATGCGCTGACTATTACCAACACCAGCACGGGATTGATCGATAACTGGCGCTGGAGCTTTGAGCCAACCGGCAGCAGCACTGTTCGTGATCCGGCTCCTTTCCGTTTTCCCCAGATCAACAGGGAGGCCTATTACAATGTAAAACTTGTTGCTACCAACAATACACTGGGTTGCAGTGACAGTATGCGTAAAAAAGTGCGCGTACTCAGCAATTGTTTTATTGCCGTGCCCACAGCTTTCACACCTAACGGCGATGGGCTCAATGATTACCTGTACCCGAATGATGCTTTTAAGGCAGACAATCTTGAATTCAGCGTATACAACCGCTGGGGGCAGCAGGTATTTCATACGCGCGACTGGACCCGCAAATGGGATGGGCGTGTGAATGGAGTCATGCAAAGCAGCGGTGTCTATGTCTGGTACCTCAGTTATACGCACAGGGATACGGGCGAAAAGGTGTTCCAGAAAGGCACCACTACTTTGATCCGGTAAATATTTTACACTATCAGGGTTGTACGTTGAAGTAACGGCATACAGAATAATAATCTTCCGTATTCAGGATTGATTGACTGTCTGCCACCCCACGTCCGCCAACTGTAACACTGGATGCGGGAACCAGGAAAACCCGTACTTTGGTGAACGTGAGCTGCGAGCCATAGGAGCCGGAACCATTTGGCAGCATTGCCCGCAGGCTGATTGTATAGATACTGGGAGAAGGACTGCTCTGGTAAAGCAGGTAACGCATATCGTAATTACTGCCTGAGCCAAGACCGGGTACAGGATACCAGCTGCTGGCTACTTCATTAGATGGGTTGTAATAGATGAGTACCATGCTGGAATCCATCAGCCCCTGCGAAATACCTGACAATTGCAGATTATAAACGCCGGTAAAAGTAATATTTGAATACGTAAACAAACGCACATTGGCATTGCCATCCTGGCCGGCAGGACCGGTATCACCTTTTTTGCAGCTGGCCATCAGCAACGCCAGGCATAATGCAAGCATGGCAGGAAATCGAAGTGTTTTCATACATAAGTTTTAATGGAATGATTAATTGAGGAACAAAAGTACGGGCGCCGCCATTGCCTGAAAATGGCCATTTCGTGTGATTCTGAGGACGCTATCAGCATAAAACTTACCACTAAGTAGTATTGCTTAAAATTCTTTTTGGAAGGAATTTAGTAGCTGTGCTATCTTTGCACATGGCAACAAAGATTTCCCCCGCTGTAAAAAGCAAACCCTCTCAACAACGCCATACGCTGATCAATGGCGACAAATTTTTCGGTGAAGGTCTAACGTTTGATGATGTACTGCTGGTGCCCGGCTTTAGCCAGGTATTACCCCGCGATGTAGATATCAGATCCCGTCTCACCCGTAATATTACCCTCAATGTACCGCTGCTTTCGGCCGCGATGGATACGGTTACAGAGGCCAACCTGGCTATGGCACTGGCCCGCGAAGGAGGCCTGGGTATCCTGCACAAGAATATGACTATTGAGCAGCAGGCCGAGCAGGTAAGAAAAGTAAAAAGAAGTGAAAGTGGGCTCATCCTCGACCCCATCACCCTGCAGGAAGATTCACTTATCGGAGATGCACTTCGCCTCATGCGTGAAAACAAAATAGGCGGCATTCCCATTGTTGACAAAAGCGGAAAACTGGCAGGCATTCTCACCAACCGCGATCTGCGCTTTGAAGACGATAAGAAAAGAAAGGTAAGTGAGCTGATGACCCGCGAAAACCTGATCACTGCTCCCGAGGGCACGGATCTCAAAAAAGCGGAAGCTATTCTCCGCAAACATAAAATTGAAAAACTACCTGTTGTCAATAAATCCGGAAAACTGATCGGGCTGATCACTTACCGTGATATTCTGCAATTGCAGAGTTTTCCCAATGCTGTAAAAGATGAATTTGGCCGTTTGCTGGTAGGTGCGGGAGTAGGCATTACCAAAGATCTCCTCGACCGTGTATACGCCTTGCAAAATACAGGTGTGGATGTGATAGCGCTGGATAGTGCGCATGGACATAGCAAAGGCGTGATCACTGCTTTGAAACAGGTAAAAAAGAATTTCAAAAATATGAATGTAATAGCCGGTAATGTCGGTACTGCCGAAGGCGCCCTGGCACTTGCCGATGCGGGTGCCGATGCGGTGAAGGTCGGTATTGGCCCGGGCTCTATTTGTACCACACGTATTGTTGCCGGTGCCGGTGTACCCCAACTTACTGCAGTTATGGAAGCCTTCGGCGCATTACAAAAACGTAATATTCCGATCATTGCCGATGGTGGTATCCGCTATACAGGCGATATGGTAAAGGCCCTGGCTGCCGGTGCGAGTTGCGTGATGATGGGTAGTATTTTTGCCGGCACCGAGGAAAGTCCCGGCGAGACTATTATCTACGAAGGCCGTAAGTTTAAAGAATACCGCGGCATGGGATCACTGGGCGCCATGGCTACCGGCAGCAGTGACCGTTATTTTCAGGACGTGGAAGACGATGTGAAGAAATTTGTACCCGAAGGTATTGAAGGCCGGGTAGCCTATAAAGGATCGCTTAAGGAGATCGTTTATCAGTATGTGGGCGGACTTCGTGCAGGTATGGGATACTGCGGTGCTGCCAACATGGAGGAGTTGAAAAAAGCCAGGTTTGTAAAGATCACCAATGCAGGTATGCGCGAAAGCCATGCGCATGATATAGAAATTACAAAAGAAGCGCCCAACTACAGCCGGCGTTAATGGATAAACGGGTGCCTGCATACAGGCACCCGTTGTTTTATCTAAAATACCCTATATAAATGCAACGAATAGCGTTGGATATGGACGGCGTCATTGCCGA
>JAGODE010000215.1 GCA_017998385.1 Chitinophagaceae bacterium
GTATATAACCGTAACCTCCTGAATGCAGCCAGTACCACAGGCTTTGGCATCAATCAAAGTAACTTCAATGTGAATGTACCCATCTCGATGTTTAAAGACCGCTTTGTGGTTACCCTGGGCAGTACCCTTGATGTACCGTTACAATCCACCATTCAGCAAAACGTGCAGTTCCTGCCCGATGTGACGGCGGAATGGCTGATCAACCAGAGCGGTACCATCCGCGCCAGCTTCTTTTACCGGCAGAACCTGGATTATCTTACCAGCAATACCTCCGGTGCAGCCCGCACCAAACGCTCCGGCGCCAGCATAGCCTATCGTAAAGAGTTTGATACGCTGAAGGAGTTTTTTAAGGGGAAGAAAAAGAAGAAGAAAGAATAATATGTCAATGTGCTAATGGGAGAAATGTGCTAGCGTGCTAATGAGCGGGGGGACTGAAATTTTAATGATTAATTGTTAACTATTATTACCTGACGTACCGGTATTTTTAATTGATAATTAAAAATGAAATCCCAGTGCTTTTCTTCTAATCAGTCAGAAAAGCACTAGCAAATTAGCACATTCCTCACATTAGCACATTTCTCCCATTAGCACATTCTCCTCAAATTTCGTGTCCCAGTTTGCTGCGTTTGGTTTGCAGGTATTTTTCGTTGTGGGGGTTAGATGGACAAATGATAGGGATATTTTCAACTATTTCGAGGCCATAACCGATGAGTCCAACCCTTTTGCGGGGGTTATTGCTCATAAGCCGCAGACGGGTAATGCCGAGGTGGCGGAGAATCTGCGCTCCCACGCCGTAGTCGCGCTGATCCATCTGAAAGCCCAGGTGAAGGTTGGCTTCCACGGTATCCATCCCCTCCTCCTGCAGTCGGTAGGCTTTTAATTTATTGAGCAGGCCGATACCTCTTCCTTCCTGGTTCATATAAAGTATAGCGCCTTTGCCTTCTTCCTGAACCATCTCCATGGCTTTATGCAGCTGGTCACCGCAGTCGCAGCGGAGTGATCCGAGTATATCGCCGGTAAAACAGGAAGAGTGTACGCGGACGAGAACGGGTTCATCTTTTTCCCATTCGCCTTTGATGAGAGCGAGGTGCTCGTTGGAGGATAATTTTTCTTTAAAGGCTACCAGGGTAAAATCGCCGAATTTGGTGGGCATATTTACCCTGACTATTTCTTCAATGAGGGAGTCGCGTTTAATGCGATACTCGATCAGGTCTTTAATAGAAATGATCTTGAAGTCGAAGTGGCGGGCTACTTCCATCAATTCGGGTAGTCGGGCCATGGACCCGTCATCGTTCATGATCTCAACCAGTACCCCTCCATAGGGTGCGGGAAAGCCTGCCAGGCGGGCCAGGTCAACAGCGGCTTCGGTATGACCGGCGCGGCGCAGCACCCCGCCTTTTTTGGCACGAAGCGGGAAAATATGACCGGGCCGGCCCAGGTCGGCCGGGTTGGTAGCCGGATCGTTCAGGGCCTGGATGGTTTTGGAACGGTCGCTGGCAGAAATGCCCGTAGTGCAACCGAACCCAAGCAGGTCTACCGAAACGGTAAAGGCCGTTTCGTGAAGTGCCGTATTATTGCTGACCATCAGTTCGAGGCCCAGTTCATCGCAACGGTCTTCGGGCAGCGGAACGCAGATGAGGCCACGGCCATGTTTAGTCATAAAATTCACCACTTCTGGGGTGATATTGGCGGCGGCAGTGATAAAATCCCCCTCATTTTCACGGTCTTCATCGTCTACCACGATTACCATTTTGCCATCCCGGATGTCCTGGATGGCCTCCTCGATGCTATGAAACATTTTTCCGTTTTTTTGTAAAAGTACTAACAATTGGAAGTCCGCAAAAGTTGGATGCCGCGCAGGTCTTATTTTCCGGGCTAAAGGCCTCTTTTCCAGTCACAGTTTGTTAATATTTTGGCTATATTTATTTATAGAATATTCCCTTTCTTTGCAGCACAATCACGTAAACTAAACTAATATGCTTAAGAGAATTTTATTCCTTATTGCTATTTCATTTTTGGCCGGATCGGTGTTTGCGCAGGTAACCACCTCTACCATTACCGGTACAGTGAAATCAAGCAAGGGAGAAGGACTGGCTGGTGCCTCGGTGACGGCCACCCACCTGCCCTCAGGTACGAATTACGCTACAATTGCCACAAAAGATGGGGCATTTACACTGCCCGGTCTTCGTATTGGCGGTCCTTACACTGTAAAGATTGCCTTCACAGGCCTTCAGACTCAATCCTTTGACAACATTTTCCTGTTACTGGGTGAAGCCCATAACATCAATGCCATCATGGGTGTGGATGAAAAAGAACTGGCTGGAGTTGTTGTAACCGGAAGAGGACGACGTGCCGGCACAGAAAAAAGGGGCTTAAGTACGGTAGTTAGTAACCGTCAGATTACAACCCTGCCTACCATCAGCCGGAGTATCACTGATTTTACCCGTCTGACCCCCCAGGCCAGCGGTAATAGCTTTGCCGGTCGTGATGCCCGTTTCAACAATATCACTGTAGACGGTGCCAACCTCAATAATAACTTCGGTCTCAGCACCGACCCCCTGCCCGGTGCGGGAAATAACCCTGTATCGCTCGATGCCATCGATGAGGTTTCCGTAAATATTGCTCCTTACGATGTACGCCAGGGCAACTTTACCGGTAGTAATATTGCCGCTACAACCAAAAGCGGTACCAACACATTTCATGGTACAGCTTATACGTACTGGCAAAACCAGGACCTGATCGGTTATAACCTGGCTGGCGAAAAAGCGCCCAAAGTGGATTTCAAATCCCGCATTTACGGCGGTAGCGTGGGCGGCCCCATCATCAAAAACAAATTGTTTTTCTTTGTAAACGCAGAAAAAGAAACCAAACCTCCTGGTGCAGGTATTTCCTGGACTCCTACAGGTGGTTCTGGTGCCGGTAACGTTTCTTCCGTACTGGCTTCTGACCTTCAGAAAGTATCAGACTACGTTAAGACCTTTGGCTATGATCCTGGTGTATATGACAACTTCCCTTCTTTCTCTAATGAGAACCACAAAATCATTGGTAAGATCGACTGGAATATCAGCAATGCACACAAACTGACATTGAAGTATAGCGATTTTAAAGGTACTCAGGACTTCCTGCCCAGCCAGAGCGGTGGTATCAATGGTGCTAACAGCTCGGGTCTGGTTACCTATGGTCCTAAATTCTCTAACCGGGCAATGGGCTTCTCTGGTGTTACTTACCAGCAGGAAGATGTCGTTCGTTCCGGTTCATTTGAGCTGAACAGCAACTTCAAGGGCCGTTTTGCCAACCAGTTCTTGGCTACAGTTACCAAGATCAGCTCTGACAAAATCCACCCCGGTGGCCAGTTCCCCTTCGTGGATATCCTGGTAGGCGGTGGTGACATCAATAACTACATCAGCGTTGGTAATGAACCTTTCAACGGTAACAACAACAGTGTTATCAATGACGTGTACTCTGTAGTTGACAACTTCACTTATTTTGCCGGTAAACATACCCTTACAGCTGGTGTTAGCTACGAATATCAAAAAGTAGGTAACATGTTTATGGCTGGCTCACAGGGTTATTATGTATTCCGCAGCGTAAACGACTTTATCACAAACCAGGCTCCTGCCCTTTTCTCAATCACCTATGCGCTCGACGGAAGTGACGCGGTTTATTCAGCCAACCTGAAAATCGGTCAGCTGGCGGCTTACCTGCAGGATGAGATAACTGTAAACGACCGTCTGAAAGTAACAGCCGGTATCCGTTTTGACCAGCCTATCTATCCCGAAAAGCCCCTGGAAAATCCTTATATCAGCAATCTGAGCACACTGGTTGATATCAATGGTAACGCTACTAAATATACCACCGGCGAATGGCCCAAAAGCAGAATGCTCTTCTCTCCCCGCGTTGGTTTCCGCTGGGATATGGAAGGCAACAAGGAGTTTATTCTCCGCGGTGGTACCGGTATCTTTACCGGCCGCATTCCGTTTGTATACCTGACCAATATCCCTTCGGGTAGTTCAATGTACCAGTTTGGTACCCTGATCACTCCCACCACTCCTGGTGCAAACCTGAACAACTTCCTGTTCAACCCCGATGGTCGTGCATACAATCCTTTCAGCAACAACTCATTGCCTGCTAACCTGTTCCCCACTACTGCGGGTACATCAGCTCAGTCAGCTTTTGCAGTTGCCAGCAAGGATTTCAAATTCCCCCAGGTATGGAGAACCAATATCGGTTTCGACAAACAACTGGGCAAAAACTGGACCCTGTCAATTGACGCCATGTATACAAAAGACATCAATGCTGTATATATGTTCAATGCCAATCAAAAGGCGCCCGATGCTACCATCACTACAGGTTCTGTAACACGTCCCCGTTTCTCTTCTTCCTCTTCTGCTGTAAGACGGATCAACACGGCGATCAACAATGCCATCGTACTGGACAATACATCAAAAGGAAGCTCTTTCACACTGACTGCCCAGTTGGCTAAAGCCTTCTCTAAAGGCTGGTACGCTTCACTGGCTTACAACTATACTTATGCTACTGACGTAACGGCTAACCCCGGTTCACAAGCTGCATCTGTATGGGGTGCTAACCCGACACTGGGTACACAAAACAGCCTGGAACTGGCTTATTCCAACTTTGCAATCCCCCATCGTATCGTAGGTACAGTATCTTACCGTTTCGAATATCTGAAACACCTGGCTACTACTATCTCACTGTTTTATGAAGGCAGACATGGTGGCACTTACACATACATATACAACGGTGACCTGAACAATGATGGCAATAACAGCTCCGACCTCATGTACATACCCCGCGATGCTTCTGAAATCACTTTCGTGAACAGCTTTGCTTATCCCAATGGTGTTACTTATACCAAAGCAGATATGGAGCAAATCTTCATGAACTATGTTAACAATGATCCTTATCTGAGCAAACACAAAGGACAGGTAGCTGAGAGAAATGGCGCCAAACTGCCTTTCTACCATCGTGTAGATGCCAAACTGGTTCAGGATATCTTTACCAATATCGGCAAACAAAAACACACACTGCAGTTCACTGCTGATGTTTACAACCTGCTGAACCTGCTCAACAATGACTGGGGTGTTCGCAAGATCACTACTGTAAACAACCCGCTGCAACTGGTTTCTGTTACAGGTGGCGTTCCTTCATTCCGCCTGTCTACGTTCCAGAATGCTCCTGTTACCAAGTCGTTTATCAACAACGTATCTACCAGTACTTCGTGGGGTATGCAACTTGGTCTCCGCTATATTTTCTAGTATTTTTAGCTCGTGTTTATATAGAGGTGTGCTCCGGCACACCTTTTTTTATGCCCGCTGTTTTCACCACCTGTACAAAGGCCAGTCTTCAAAAACCCATTCAGGTGTTATTAACTGCTCTTTACCTTCTTCCTTAAACCATGGTGAAAGATTGGAATCCATCGGATTTTTGACCACATGTATATCCTGCGCCGGCATATAACTCTGTGCCAGCAGAAACATACGCTCCCCTCCTTTTTCCGCTACCTCCATTACCAGCATGGCATGACCCGGAAAACCCGGCTGCAGAAACACATCTCCTGCCTGTATCCCTCTGCCTGCCTCTGATTTCCGCAGCTGCCTGTGCAATGAGCTGGTACCGCAATAAGTGAAAACGAGTTGCAGATATTGCTCCAGACTCTGGCGGCCGGCCGCGGGGGCAGAATCAATCTTATACTCCTCCAGCCGCTGTCCTTTGAGCCGGTAACGATAGCCTTGTTGCCAGCGTGAAAAAGACAAGAGCTGGCCGCTGGTGGCCAGAAAGCTGATCTCATTAAATCTCTTCTGGTCAAATAAATACTCTGCCCGCAGGCGCATAATCGCATCGGCACACTGCTGCAGATCTTTTTCCCCCACCGTTATATCCAGTACCGCAAACTGCGCCTGCTGATTCCCTTTACGACGTCCATCATAGAGATAAACCGTATTATCTTCTTTGAGCCGGATACTCCGCAGCCATTGCGCAAAACTGCCGGCCGTATCACTACTGCGTTTGTACCCCTGGGGAAGCGCTATGTCGGCCACTGTAGCGTAGGGATGAGAAACCCCGATTGGGGATAACAGGGCCGGCGACTGAGTGCCTGACTCACAGGAGGCCAGCAGAAGGCCTAAAAAAAAGAAGCGGTGCATGGCGTGGTTTTTTTGCCTTGATAAATCTGGCTTTTTATTCCATAACAGCCGGCTTATAGAATTCTGTTAAAACCCCATCTTGCCGCTTACTCGCCTATCTTTGCCAGACAACGATCTGCACTATGAATATTGAATTCAACCGTAATGAGGATGCCATGAAGCTGGCTATCAGTCATCGCCGGCAACTGTTCGAAAAAATAGCCGAAGGCGGTGGTAAAAAAGCACTGGCCAGGCAACATGAGCGACAAAAACTAAGTCCCAGAGAACGCATCGAATACCTGGTAGACCGCGATCGGCCCTTTCTGGAACTGGGCGCCTTTGCCGGTTTTGAAATGTATGAAGAGCAGGGAGGATGCCCCGCCGGAGGCACCGTAGCCGGTATTGGTTATGTGAGCGGACGCCAGTGTGTGATCGTTGCCAATGACCAAACGGTAAAGGCCGGTGCCTGGTTTCCGATAACAGGCAAAAAGAATCTGCGGTTGCAGGAAATTGCCATGGATAATCATCTACCCATCATTTACCTGGTAGATAGTGCCGGTGTATTCCTGCCCCTGCAGGATGATATTTTTCCCGATAAAGAACATTTTGGCAGAATCTTCCGCAACAACGCCCGCATGAGCGCCATGGGCATCACCCAGATTGCAGCTGTAATGGGGGCCTGTGTGGCTGGTGGCGCCTACCTGCCTATTATGAGCGATGAAACACTGATGGTGGAAAACAATGGTTCCATCTTCCTGGCCGGCCCCTACCTGGTAAAAGCAGCCATAGGTGAAGATACGAATGCAGAAACGCTGGGCGGCGCCATTACGCATACAGAAATATCCGGCATTGCCGATTATAAATTCAAAACCGAACAGGAATGTCTTGATCATGTCAAACGCATGATGTCTATGCTGACCGAGCCCAGAAAAGCCGGGTTTGACCGGATAACAGCCATCGCTCCCCTCCGCAATCCGGAAGAGTTATGCGGTACTTTCCCTATGGATGGCAAACCCTATGATGTGGTGAATATAATTGAACGTATTGTAGATGCACGCGCTGATGGCAACGGTAGCTCGTTCGAACAGTTTAAAGAAGATTATGGTAAAACCATCGTATGCGGATACGCGCGCATTGAAGGCTGGGCTGTTGGTATCGTTGCCAACCAGCGTACCATTGTAAAAAGCAAGAAAGGAGAAATGCAAATGGGCGGTGTAATCTATAATGACAGCGCCGATAAAGCCGCCCGGTTTATTCTCAATTGCAACCAGAAAAAAATACCCCTGGTATTTCTGCAGGATGTGACGGGTTTTATGGTTGGCAGCCGCAGCGAACATGCCGGTATTATTAAGGATGGCGCCAAACTGGTAAACGCTGTAGCCAATTCAGTCGTACCCAAATTCACGATCATCACTGGTAACTCATATGGCGCAGGCAATTATGCTATGTGTGGTAAAGCTTACGATCCCCGCTTCATTTATGCCTGGCCCACGGCACGCATCGCCGTGATGGGTGGCGAACAGGCCGCTAAAACGCTCCTGCAGATACAGGTGGCTGCCATGAAAAACCAGGGTCGCGAAGTGTCGGCAGCCGAAGAAGCAGCTTTACTCAACGAGATCAAAGGAAAATATGAAAAGCAAACCTCACCCTACTATGCAGCAGCACGACTCTGGGTCGACGACATTATTGATCCCCGCGAAACCAGACTGCGTATTGCCGAGGGAATAAATGCAGCCAATCACAACCCACACACCGAAGAGATGAAGCTGGGAGTGTTTCAGGTATGAAGACAATGTGCTAATGTGTTAATGTGCTGATGTGCTA
>JAGODE010000216.1 GCA_017998385.1 Chitinophagaceae bacterium
GTCACCGAAATAATTGGCAGATAAGTTTAATTCCCCGGCACAATAGGCAACAGAAGGCAGGCCGATACTTTGCGGTTTATCTGTTTGGAAATACTCGTTTAGCAAATGTTCAAACCGTTCCAGAACGCCTTTATGTACATTGTCGCGGGTGATAAATTGACGGTCATAAAAGCGAACACAATAGTTCAGGAATAATTCAATATTGTCAACGATCAGTTTTTTGCTGTGCTTGTCGATAGCATGTTCCAGTTCATAGGCAATCTTTGAAAAACAGTCCAGCACAATCTTTCGTTCGCGTTCCGAAACATGTAAGGCCTCATTCGACTGATACCCAAAGAAGCTGTATTCCTGCATATGCTGCCCGAGTGAAGTGCCGTGTATTAAATCAGCATGAAAAACCAGCGCATATCCCTTCGGCTGATAGGTTTCACCATTGCTGTTAAGACCTGCCACCTGGCCCGGTGCCAGAAAAACCAATGTTCCCTCCTGGTAATCATAAGTATGCCGTCCATACACAAGATCACCGCATTTTACATCTTTCAGGAATATAGTGTAGAAGCCAAAATACATCCGGGAGCCTTGCCTGGGATTTGCTTTCGACAGGTCCACCACACTCACCAACGGATGAAGAGTTTCGTTATTATTGAATGCGTTATAGGCGCTTACTGTTTCAAATCGCCGCATATTTTCCATATCGGTAGATATTAACGATCTCAAAATTACTGTTTTGGTGCTGAGTTAACGGACGCCCATGGCAAAATCAGTGATAGTGGTTCACAAATCCGTAATCGGTATACTCCTGGAGTGGTTTATTCTGAAGACCTTTGCCCTGTAAATCAAAAATTATGCAAAAAAGAGTATTAGGAAGGAGCGGGCTGGAGGTAAGCGAATTAGGCCTGGGGTGCATGGGTCTTACGTTTGGTTACGGCCCCGCCACTAATGAAACAGATGCTATTACGCTTATCCAAAAAGCGTATGATATGGGTATTACATTTTTTGATACAGCAGAAGCCTATAGCCAGGGAGCCAATGAGGCATTGGTTGGCAAGGCGGTAAAATCATTTCGCGATAAAATAGTGATCGCTACAAAATTCGGGTTTAAGGAAGGAGATTCTACTAAAGGAGTGGACAGCCGGCCGGAAAGGATCCGGACTGTTGCAGAAGCCTCCTTAAAACAACTGAATACGGACGTAATTGACCTGTTTTACCAGCACAGGGTTGACCCTAAGGTTCCCATTGAGGAAGTAGCAGGTACAGTAAAAGATCTGATTAAAGAAGGTAAGGTAAAGCACTTTGGGATGAGTGAAGCGGGTGTGCAAAGTATCCGGAAAGCCCATGCTGTTCAACCCGTAACTGCACTGCAAAGTGAATACTCTATGTTTTGGCGGGAACCTGAAAAGGAGATTATTCCTGTATTGGAAGAATTGGGAATAGGCTTTGTTCCATTCAGTCCTTTGGGAAAAGGTTTTTTAACCGGAACGATTACTGCCGATACAGAGTTTGATAAAACCGATTTCAGAAATGTAGTACCTCGTTTTAGTAAAGAAAACAGGAAGTCTAACC
Organism: Chitinophagaceae bacterium; assembly: GCA_017998385.1. GTDB lineage: Bacteria > Bacteroidota > Bacteroidia > Chitinophagales > Chitinophagaceae > CAYMZZ01. The sequence continues at coordinate 1,564 of JAGODE010000216.1, forward strand.
AGGCATTACTTGATCTGATAACAGTAATCGCTCAACAAAAAAATGCTACTTCGGCACAAATTGCTTTAGCATGGTTACTGGCTCAAAAGCCCTGGATCGTACCCATTCCCGGTACAACTAAACTGCACAGGCTGCAGGAGAATGTCGGTGCAACAACTGTTTCATTGACGCACGATGAATTGAGTCAGATAAATACTGCGTTGGAAGAAATTGAAATTTCAGGAGAGCGTTACCCGGCTCATTTGCAAAATCTGACAGGAAAATAAACTAATTAATAAATACCGGAATATGGAACGGAAAGTTACCCCTCAAACCGTCGGACTGGTGCAGGTTATAAACTTTTGTTTAGTTGGATTAATAGCCTTCAGCATTGTTTCTTGCAGCTCTTCGAGAAATAATCAAAGCGGTCTTTTGATTATAAAACGGCAGGGCGCATTTTCGGCGGGCGGAACAGTTATTAAAAGTGAAGGCTCATTTGACCCACTTAAACCATGGAATGTAACGCAAGGCGGACAAACCCGTCATGGCGACCATGCCGATGTGTTTTATCAGGTTCCGGTAAATTCAAAAGAACTTGCAATGGTTTTCCTGCATGGTTACGGGCAATCCCGCCGCAGTTGGCAAACTACTGCCGATGGCAGGCAGGGTTTTGCGGATATCTTTTTACGCAAAGGGTATGGCGTTTATCTTGTAGACCAGCCCGGGCGTGGCGATGCAGGACAAACCTCAAAGCCCGGGCAAATAACCGCAACACCGGATGACCAAACCTGGTTTACGCAATTTCGAATAGGCTTATACCCCAACTTCAATGAAGGGGTACAGTTTCCTAAAGACAGTACATCATTGGACAATTTTTTTCGAATGATGACTCCCAATACCGGCAATGTTGATGAAGCAACAATAGTCAGCGCTATGTCGGCAGTGTTTGAAAAGGCAGGAGATGGTATACTCTTTACCCATTCCGCCGGCGGATCACCTGGTTGGAAAACGGCTATAAAGAATGAGCGGGTAAAAGCAATTGTTGCCTACGAACCGGGTGGTTTTGCCTTCCCGGAAGGAGAAACACCGGAAGGTAACCGGGGTGGCCGGGGCATTCCAATGAGCGATTTTATGAAGCTCACAAAAATTCCGATCGTAGTTTATTATGGCGACTTTATTCCAAAGGAAGAAACCAATGCCGCTTCACTCAATTTCTGGCGCAATGTACTTGCCACGGCACATCAGTGGGCAAAGCTGGTAAACGCACACGGTGGCGATGTCACCATCGTCCATTTGCCTGAAATTGGCATTAAAGGCAATACTCACTTTCCCATGTCGGACTTAAATAATACGGACATAGCTGAAGTATTGACAAAATGGTTAAAAGAAAAGAAATTGGATAAATAATTCAGGCAACCATTAACATCTAAAATAAATAGTATGAAGACCTTGATTTTCGCCTTACTTATATGCTGTGTTAATATCCAGCTCACATTAGCACAAGATGGTATTAAGCCGGTGGGCGGGACTACCGGCGAGCAGGAAATTATTCATCTCTCCAAACAAAAATGGCAATGGATGGCAGATAAAAAAACGGATACCCTTGCTCATCTTTTTCACGACAAATCAGTATTCGTACACATGGGAGGTTCCTGGGGGAAAGAACGTGAAATCAATGTCATCAAAAGTGGCGGTATCTGGTATAAGAAAGCTGATATTCATGATGTATCTGTCAACATTATCGGCAATACGGCTATTCTTTTAAACAGGATTACGCTTTTGGCAATAGTAGGGGGCAACGAAGTCACCAACCCTTTCATGGTAACAGAAGTTTATGTAAAAGAAGCGGATGGCTGGAAGCTCGGTTCACTGTCTTTCACCAAATTAACAACCCCTGGTCAGTAAGTAGTATTATGTATAAGATAGCTATAGGAATATGGATGAGTTTTGTGTGTATAGCTGTTACAGCTCAGGCACAACGGACTGGTGTAGAAAAAATATTAAGCGAAAAGGAACAAAGCATTGTGTCTATTGCTGCACTCGCTGCAGGCGGCGACCTCCCCAAACTAAAGATAAAGCTGAATAGAGGGCTTGAGGCAGGTCTAACAGTAAATGAAATAAAGGAGTTACTTGTCCATCTGTACGCCTATTGCGGTTTCCCCAGAAGCATCAGTGGGCTGCAAACTTTTATGAAAGTTCTCGAGGAGCGCAAGGCAAGAGGGATTAACGACATACCTGGAAATGAAGCCTCGCCTATTAATGAAAAAGATAACAAATACAAACGTGGTAAAATCATATTAGGAGAACTAACCAAAACGGCCCAACCCGAAACACTTACAGGGTACTCCGCATTTGCTCCGGTAATCGATACGTTTTTAAAAGAACACCTGTTTGCGGATATTTTTGAGCGTAATATACTGACCTATGCTGAAAGAGAACTGGTAACGATTGCTGTGATCAGCACTATAGGTAATGCTGAACCGATGCTTCGTTCTCATCTGAATATTTGCCTGAATGTAGGTTTAACGGAAAGCCAGTTGCACCAGTTTGTGAGAATTATTAAGTCAACAGTTGGGAAGAAAAAAGCAAGATCCGCCCAAAAAAACCTGGTAGAAGTGCTGAGGAATAAAAGACAATGAAATGAAAAAAATAACTTCCATACTCGCATTGGCATTAGCTGTAGCTACAGCAGATACAGTAGCTGCCCAATCAGCTCAAAAAGGCCGCCAGCAAAACCCTTATACGCTGGTATATGAGGGGGCAATTACGGGGAATGAAAAGGGGAAGGTGAATATTTATCCTGTAAGCTACAAACTGAATGGAATAGAGATAGCTGCTAATGTTTATGTGCCTGCCGGTTATGATCCATCTAAAAAATATCCTGCAGTAGTTGTGGCTCATCCCAATGGCGGGGTAAAAGAACAGGTAGCAGGATTATACGCACAACGCCTGGCCGAAAACGGCTATATCACCATAGCAGCCGATGCTGCCTATCAGGGAGCGAGTGGCGGTCAGCCCCGCAATGTTGACAAGCCGGCAAACCGCATTGATGATATTCGCGGAATGGCTGATTTTATTTCAGGGTATAAGGGTGTTGACACCGAAAGACTTGGTGTGCTTGGTATTTGTGGCGGCGGCGGTTACACGTTAAAAGCAGCCCAATCGGATAAACGGTTTAAAGCAGTTGCGACATTGAGTATGTTTAACTCCGGAGAAGTAAGACGGAATGGGTTCCGGAACTCCCAGGTTTCTACTATACAGGAACGCTTAAAACAGGCTACAGATGCCCGTGCACAAGAGGCTGCGGGAGGAGAAGTGATCTATGCAGGCATGGCTACCCCTACTGATGAGGAGATCGCTAAGATCCCTACTGATCTGTACCGGGAAGGGTATGTATATTATTACAGAACCCATGCACACCCCAATTCTACTTTTAAGTATACAATGAGCAGTTTACTGGACCTGATGACTTTTGACGCCAATACAAATATGGATTTGATAGACCAGCCTTTATTAATGATAGCAGGTAGTAAAGCCGATACAAAATATATGACGGATGAAGCCTTTGTAAAAGTCACTAATGCCCGGAGTAGGGAGTTATTCCTGATCGATGGAGCTACACATATACAAACCTACTGGAAGCCGGAATATGTAGCACAGGCGGTGAATAAATTAGTGACCTTTTATCAAACCAACCTTTAATAAGCAACAATGGTAAAAATCTTTACATACGGCCTGCTTTTTGCCACAATATGGCTTGCAGCTTGCAACAATGAAAACCCGCAAAGACAAAAAACTCAAAGTGAGCTTGTTTTTCCGAAGGGGAAAAAGGTAGTAAATGAAAATTTTACAGGTACCGTCTATTTGCAAATGCTGATGGATGCCGATAGCCTTAACTCCATATCAGTTGGTAACGTTACATTTGAGCCAGGGGCCAGGAGTAAATGGCATTCTCACCCTGCAGGCCAAATATTATTAGTAATCGATGGTGTCGGTTACTACCAGGAGGAGGGACAACCCAAAAAAATATTACGAAAGGGAGAAACGATTAAATGTCCCCCTGATGTTCCGCACTGGCATGGCGCAAGCATGGATACTTCTTTTGTTCAGGTAGCCATTACAGGCCGGGAAAAAGGTGAAACCATCTGGTTAAATGAGGTGACAGACGAAGTTTATCGTAATTAAAAGAACCAAACCGGAACACCTCGAATTAAACCTGTCATGCTGGACCAGGTAATGTCGCCAATTCCCTCAAATCCAACAAAGTTTGGTTCGAATCTAGGCTTCCTGGGGCTACCCAAACTTAGCAGCTTGATTTTGAAGGGCACGTTTCTGAAATCAAGTGGCTTATCATTTGGCGATATGTATAAGTTTCTGTTTACTCCAGTGAGATTTAATTGCTGCAAGTAAATACATATCCATTACCCTTCATCATACACAACCAGCACATCAAAGCTAAATTGCTCAACCGAACCAAGCAACTCCACTTTTACCTGCAGAGGATATTCGTTCAGGTAAAGTCCATTTGTCCAAAGATCATTCGGGATATTGATTGGCTGTGATAATGTGAACACAGGTTGAAATAAATATGGATTGTTGAATGAAGAAAGAACATAAGGTTGCTTTACTGACGCACCTTTACTATTCGTTGAAGTTATCCGCATATACAATCCTTCACGGATGAGCCTTGCAGCCCATTCATCTGGCCCAACCCAATCAAATTTGGGTGTCAGTATGATCTTTTTTATTTCAATGAATGAGCCATCATACTCCAATAAAAATTCCTTACTTCGTTCAGTATCAGTGAAACGCATTAGCAGATTTTTTTTACGGCGATTACGGGCTTAATAGAATAATGGGTTCCTGCACCCGTTCCATGTTTTTGTAAAAGGTTTGTGTTTGCCATATCTGATAATATTCTTTTTATTGTTGGTAACGGTATATCCAGCTTTTCCGCAATCTCGCCAGATTTAGCTCCGGGATGATTTTCTATGAATTGATAAATCTTCTTTTCTCTCACTGACATACTGGATGCAAATTTTTTTGTCTCTAGCTTTTGCATCAACTGTCCCTGGATATTGGCAAGACAATCCAAAAAGAACAGTACCCAATCATGAATATCTTCTCCAGGCCTCTGCCGCTGGCAATTCATCAATACACGGTAATATTCCGATTTCCGGCTTTCAATCTCATGTTCAAAGCTGACATACTCAATCCACGAATAACCCTGCCTGAGTAATAGCAGTGTTGCCAGCAAGCGGCTCAACCGGCCATTGCCATCCTGGAAGGGGTGTATGCTTAAAAAGTCATAGACAAAGGTTGCGGCTCTCACCAATGGGTATGCTTCCGTGTCGGTTTTGTACCATTCCACCAGGTTACGCATGGCTTCTTCTGTTGCCACGCCAGGTTCGGTGATACTGATCCGGCATTTTCAAATAAAATTGATACGAAATGATACGATTATATTCGAAAATAATACGGTCGTTCCGAACCCGGAAGGTCTCAGGGCCTCCAGATTCGGAACGACTTCAACGAAGCAAACAAGGGGGACAAAAGGCTATTTTCCTTTTTTTCCGGCTGGCTTCGGATTAACAGCTTCGGTTGATCTGCAAAAATGGAAGCCGCTCCGATCTAACTGATTCAATAATTCAGGGAATCCCATTTCGATATAGATTACATTGGTTTCCGGTTAGGTAGCGCAGAGTGGCGTTAATCTGTAAGTTTACTTTCAATAGCCACCACAGGCAAGTATGATTTTATAGATTGTAGTCGTGTAAATTTCCCTGCTGATTTATAGCATCCGCACCAGCGCTTAAAACCCAAAAATTTCTTTCAATTTATCATGCAGGTCTGCACCCTTTAGGTTTTCGGATATAATCCTGCCGTCTGGGCCAATCAAATAATTCTGGGGTATAGATTTGATGTCATACGTTGTGGCAACGGGAGAATCCCATCCTTTAAAGTCACACACTTGTTGCCATAATCCCGTGTCATCCAGTTTAATTGCATCCAGCCATCTTTCACGTTTGACGTAGCGGAGATTATCTAATGACACACTGAATATATCGAACTGCACATTTTTATATTTAGTCCAGGCTTCTTTTAAGTTTGGAGCCTCAGCCCTGCATGCGCCGCAGCTAGTGCTCCAAAACTCAAGTAGCACATATTTACCAAGATAATCACTCAGGTTCACAGTGTTTCCATTCACATTGGGCAGGCTAAAGCCAGGAGCAGGTGACCCGGGCTGGAGAAGCATTTTTTTGCTGAGGCGTTCTCCGAAAGCCATTCCAATCTCAGATTCTCTAAGTTCCTTACCCAATTTCTCATAAAGTGCTTTTATTCGCGGGGTTAAAAAATGGCTTGCCCTGCTTCTCTTTACAAAGGCATACAGACTGACCCAGGAATTGGGA
>JAGODE010000019.1 GCA_017998385.1 Chitinophagaceae bacterium
GTTTTACACAGGCCATGATGGTGTTGTTGCGCGAAAGATCAGTACCCTGATAACCACGTACCATGGCTTTAGCAATTTCTGAACCGAGGTAAGCATCTTCACCATTTCCTTCCGAAATACGGCCCCAACGGGGATCGCGCGAAATATCTACCATAGGCGAAAAAGTCCAGTTGATACCATCTGCACTGGCCTCTATAGCGGCAATACGGGCACTGCGCTCTACGGCTGCCATATCCCAGTTGCAGCTAAGACCGAGCGGAATGGGAAATACAGTCTCGTAGCCATGTATCACATCCATACCAAATAATAATGGGATTTTGAGCCGGCTTTTCTCAACAGCCAGTCTTTGTACTTCCTTTATCTTGGCTACTGATTTTATATTGAACAATCCACCTACCTGGCCCTGCTCGATTTTTTTGGCGATATCTGAATTGGAAGCCTGTCCTGTCACAATATCTCCCGCACCGGGCAGGTTGAGCTGGCCAATTTTTTCCTGCAATGTCATCTTCGTCATCAGTGCATCAATAAACGCTTTCATCTTCGCGTCATTTGCACTCTGCCCCATAGCCATCGTGCCTGCAAGCAGGGCCAGGGTCAGCATTCCAAATCTGTGTAACCTTGTCATTGTTGATTGTTTTATTATTTCAATAAATGAGGTTCGATGAGTTTTTGCCAGATGGCATATCCCTGTGCATTCATATGCAGTTTATCGCCAAGGAAAATATCGGGGCGGGGCTGGCCATTGTCTGTCAGCATGGGGTGATATACGTCTATAAAGGTTGTTTTCTTTTTCTTCTTTAAGAACTGGCGGATAGCTATGTTGGCCTCAAGCATTTTGGGCATGAGGTGCTGCCGGCTGGGGCTTGGCTTCAACGATACAAATACAATGGGTACGCGCGGAAGCCGGTTGCGGATCATGGAAAAAAGTGTTTTAAACCGCTCTGTTACGGTAGCTGCTGATACAGTATCCGAAGCCCCCAGGTCATTTTCTCCGCAATAAATCACGATCTGCCGGGGGTTATACTTAAATATTACATCTTCGGCATAACGGATTACATCGGGCAATGAAGATCCGCCAAATCCGCGGTTGATAATGGGGTGCGAGGGAAAATAGGATTGTACATCTTTCCACATGGTAAAAGAAGAGCTGCCTACGAAAAGTATTTGCCGGGCAGCAGGTGCATGCAGACTATCTGCTTTTCGAAAAGCAACTATATCGTTCCAGAAAGCTGTGCCCGGCTGTGCTTGTACCTGTGTAAATACAGCTACAAAAAACATCCATAGTATCAGCCGGTGGTTTTTACTGCTCATCATACCCGTTCTTTTATTTATTAATGTACTTCAAGCGTTTTGTAACGGGCCGATACCCCATTTTCATTAATCGCTTCTATCGTAAAATAATAGGTTTTTTCACGGTCCATCGCCTTAAACCAGTATTCGTTGAGATCATGTACCATCACGCAGTTGTACAGGCGGTCGGGTGAAGTGCCATAGTAAATATTGTAAGCATAGGCATTATCTGCAGGGCTCCATTTGATATAGGCGCTACGCTTATCTTTTTCGGTTCGCAATACCATAAACTGTTTTACAGCTGCCGGTTTTTCTCCATTACCATTTCCAAATACACGCAGGCCACTGATGGCAAATTTGCCTGTAGGCATATGAATGTTTTCGAGTTTGATATAACGGGCCTGTATGGGCTGTGACAGTTCTACGTAATCGTGTGGCACATCCGTTTTATTGGCACTCTTATCGGCTATCACAGTCCATTTACGTCCATCAACAGAGGCCAGCAGGCGATATTGATGATACTGATCGAGTCGTTTACCCAACCGGTCATCTGCCACATCCTGATCGGCATAATTGATCTGCACGGCATTAACTGCAGACAGTTGTCCCAGGTCTGTCTGTATCCATTCTCCCTTATTGGCCGAAGCTGCGCTCCAGTAGGTTTTAATATTTTCATCTACTGCATTGTTGGCAAAGTAACTGCCAAGAGTAGACGATACGGTCACCGGTTTTTTATAGTTAAGCAGCATCCAGCCGGTAAAGGCCTGTGTGCCGTAAGGTGCAGCAGGCAGATCTTTTACTACATGGGGCAGGTAATGCGGATAGTCGCCGAAAGAAGTATTGCAATACATCACATCGTTGGCATCGAAGCCGGTAGGCCAGATACCCAGTCTTCTTTCGAAATTGTTTTTTACAGACAGTACGATTGTGGAGACATGCCAGTAGTTGTTGAACTTATCCTGGAATGTGGCACCGTGGCCTGCGCCACGGGCAAAACCGCCGGGTTTGAAGCTAAGGGGATCTGATTGCGGCGTAAAAGGCCCCAGCGGTCCATCACCTACCAGCAAACCATCGGCATAGCCGCTGAATTCGGTACCCGGAGCACCATATTGCAGGTAATATTTGTTTTTGTATTTCGTCATGTGCGATCCTTCGATAAAAGGATCGAGAAAAGTATTGTCCATATACTCACCAAAGCGCTGCCATCCATACCGCCAGTCTTCGAGAAAATACATTTCTTTACGGGCACCCAGTGGCTGCATTGTGTTGCGGTTAAGCTCCACGCCGTACATGGGGTAGCGATTGCTGCTGCCATTGTACATATACAGCCGGCCATCATCATCTGTAAAGAATGAGGGATCCCAGCCTCCAATGGCAAATGAATCAACGAGCGGCTTCCAGTCATCTGCTTTGGGATTCGTGCTCATCCAGATGGTAAAATTGGATGAATAGGTAGAACCAAATACCAGCATGGTATCGCCGATAATGCCTACAGCTGGTGCACAAAGCTCATCATACACTTTATTCCAGGGACGCAGAAAACGGCGCGATACGAAGTTCCAGTTGAGCATGTCTTCGCTCCACCAGTACCCCCATTGATTGGTGCTAAACAGAAAATAAGTACCCTTATACGTTACAATTACCGGGTCGGCTGTGGCACGATGGCGCCCCCATTCGCTGAAATTGGGAATGGGTGTATATCCGTAATCAATATTGATCGGGTTACAGTAGGTACGTTGTTGCGCATGGCTATCAACAGCCAAAAAAATGAGTCCCAACAATACCACAGCTGATACAATAGTCCTTTTCATGCTTTCCTCAGTTCCGGGATTTTGTTTTTGAAAATAAAAGGGCATCCAGACTAAGCGCTCCTGGTCCGCAGCAAAAAAACAGTATAGCCAGTAATACAAACAGGAAAGGATGCTGATCGGAGTACCACACCTGCCCATGACCTATAAAAAAAGTGATATAACCCATAGTGATCACTATGCCGAGAGCAGCTATACGGGTAAGCAGCCCCAGCATAAGCAGTACGCCCATTACCAGTTCCATCGCCTTACCTGCGTATACCATGGTAGCAGGTGAAGAAAAGCCTTTGAAGGCCTCCCAGTCAAAATATCCTTTCATGGTAGCTGCATCAAATAGTTCTCCGCCATGATAAGCCAGAAAACCTCCTGTCAGTATCCGGACGAACGCCAGGCCTGCAGATGGCCAAATGGGTTTTGAGGAGAAAAATGTGTGCATAGTACAATCATTAGGAGAAGGAGAATGTGCTGCAGACAAATTTACGGTTCTTACTGCTAAAGTATAAAGAGTTTAAAGGGTAGAAAGGTTTAAAGAGTTAAATCAACCCTTTAAACGTTTTAAACTCTTTAACCCTTTTAAACTTTATTTTACCCACGGACTTTGAAAGCCCCGTTTTTCACCCTTGCTTTTTGCATTTATATAACAGGCCATTTGAAAACAGACTCCAGGTTAATCCGTTTGCCGCTACGCCCTGATTCTCTTGCCGCTTCTATTACTTCCAGTACATGCAATGCATGTTCAGCATTGATCAGCGGTTCTTCGCCCGTCACCAATGCTTTTGATATCACGGAAGCGCCTTCCTGCCATACATAACTGCCCGGATCGGCAATAAACCGTTCTGTTTTTTCATGATCATGTGTAGCCATATCCACACCATGTGGCGCCCAGTCATAACCGGCCATTGCCATATTTCCATGCGAACCCCATATCTGGATAGTAGGCCGCTCCTGCCCTTTTCCCTCATGTCCATACGGATCAAAATAATTAAAGCCACATTGTACATGTGATAATACGCCATTGCCGTGATCCATTATCAACATGGCATTATCTTCAGCTTCTACTTTGATTTTCCCTTTATTATCCACAGTACGCTCTGGTGTTACTATACTCGTCATTGCTACAACGGAAGCAGCGGGTCCCAGCAGCCCGGTGAGTGTAGCGATATTATACACACCCAGATCTGGCAAACTGCCACCTCCTTTTTCATAAAAGAATGCCGACCAGCCGGGTCCTGTATGTCCGTAATGTGCGTGAGCGCAGGCTACACGGCCCAGCTTTCCTTCCTGCAAGGCCTTTGACATAAAAGCAAACTGCGGACTGTTTACCACTGCCGGTGCTCCCCAAATGCGCAGGTTTTTGCTTTTGGCAAAATCGAGAAGGGCTTTTCCTTCTTTATATGTATTCGCCATTGGCTTTTCACTCCACACATGTTTGCCGGCGGTAAGGGCCATTTTATTAAGCCGGCCATGCTCCTGCATATCAGTAAGATTAACGAGCAGATCAAACGGAGCGCCGGCTAATTGCTGATCGATATGCGGATAATGATTCGGAATTTTAAACTCAGCTGCCCTGCTTTTGGCTCTTTCATATACGATATCGCAGGCGCTCACAAGCTCTACGTAAGGCGATTTGGATAGATGCGGGAGGTATACCCCCGATACGCTTCCGCATCCAATAACAGCCAGCCGGATTTTTTTCTCACTTTTTTGCTGAGCAAATCCTTCGAGCGAAGAAAGCAATAAGGCTGCACCGGCCATTGCCGTGCGTTGCAAAAAATCCTGACGGGAGATAGTATCCATAGCAATAGTTTTTTATTAATGATAAATGGAAGCCGTTTTTTTATCCTGTCTTTATCTGGTTCCGTAATACAGCAGGAAACTCTGTAAGAGTGGCTGTTATATTCTCCAGTTGAAGGAGAGCCTATTTAACGGTTTGCCCTGCTGCAAGCCAGGGGCTTTCAAAACCCAGACGACGCAGGCCGGTTTTTATTTCGGGACAGCTCATAAACAGTTTCCACAACAAGCCACTGCGATAATTTTCGATCATTACAATAATGGGCCCCTGATCAATAGCCAGATGACTTTTTGCATACCACTCTTTTGTTTCATTAAATGCATCGGTAAAGCCATACTCACTCCAGATGCGATCGCCTTTTTTTTCATAGAAATAACGCAGTGCCTTCATCGACTCTGCGGGTGTATAGGGAAATGCACTCAATGCTGCCGTAGGCGTAATGGTACCCAGGTCTTCTGTGGGCGAATGAGCAGCATAACCGTTATAGGTATCGCTGGCAGTGAGTCCCCAGCAGGAATCTCCATACCCTTTATACTTTAGCGGATTGTCGATGCAATATGCCCTATTGATCAGCGTATGATGGGTATTTTGTTCCCAATAGTCGGCATATCGGTCTTTTAAACCCCGTGGATCAAGCCCCAGAAAAGAATATTGTGAGAAGAAGAGTGGTCCTCCGTAATCAAATCCAAGAGGTAGTTTGTATCCATAGAACTCTTTACCATTTTTGAAGAAATTGCTTTCTGCCCATCCGCGGTGGTATACGGCCGGTGACACGGGATATTGGGTGCCGGATGCTGCCAGCACGTAGGTGATCAGGCATTCATTAAATCCCCGCAGCGGAAAATTCATGCTCCAGCCATTATTGGGACTCCAGTGCCAGTACAATACTTCCTGACCATCGCGAGTAAACCAGTTCCATTCAACATCATTCCAGAGCCAGCCAATACGATTGCGCAGTTCCCTTTCGGTGTCGTCGGCGCCATTGAAATACTGACGGGCACACAAAAGACCCTGAAACAGGTATGCCGATTCTACCAGATCGGCCCCATCATCTTTTCGGCTAAAAGGAATGGTCTTGCCGGTAGACCCATTGAGCCAGTGCGCAAATACACCATGATAGGCATCTGCCTTATGCAGAAACTTTACCATTTTCAGCAAAAAACGGGCGGCAGTATCTCTTGCGATCCATTTACGTTCGGTAGCTACAATGACGGCCATAATGCCAAAGCCACTGCCACCTGTAGTTACCACTTCATTACCGTAACCAAAAGACTCATTGCTTCGCTCCCGGGCCAGGCCCGATACGGGATGTGCAAAATCCCAGAAGTAACGAAAGGTCTGACGCTGTACGAGGTCAAGCAGGGCAGAGTCGCTCAATGCCGCGGGACGGGCTTTGGGATCAAAGGCGATCGGTATTGTTTTCTTCTTTTGCGCATCCGCACAGCATACACTCAGTATAAAAATAACGGAAAGAGATATAGATCGTAACGTTGTCATGTTGTAAACTTATAAGTAAGGAGCGGTGAATCCCAGCGTTTGCATGCCTGCTTTTACTTCAGGGCAGCTGGTAAATAAATTCCATAGTAATCCGGAGCGGTAGTTTTCGATCATCACAATAATCGGCCCCTGATCAATTGCCAGGAAAGATCCGGCAAACCACGCATCTTTGAGTGAAAAGGCATCAATGAAGCCATATTCTTTCCATAATTTATCGCCCAGCACATAATAAAAGAATTTCAAGGCAGCCATTGACTCTGCAGGTGTGTAGGGAAATGAAGACAATGCGGCTGTGGGAGCAATCACTCCCAGATCATTGGTGGGCGAGCTGGCCGAATATCCATTTGGAATGTCGCTGGCAGTAAGCCCCCACACAGAATCGCTGTAGCCTAACTGGCCGCCGGGATTGGCTTTGCAATAACTATAATTGATGAGTGTATGATTGCGGGTTTGCTCTTCATAGTTGGCATAGGTGTCTGAAAGACCATTGGGGTTTATACCGAGGAATGAATAGTGAGAAAAGAAAAGAGGATGCCCCATGCTTCCGAGTGGTAAGCGATAGCCATAGTAAATGGTACCGTTTGTAAACGGACTGCTGCCATTGTTGGCCCAGCCGTTGGTATATACGATTTTGGGAATACTATGAGTGGGTGAAGAGGCCGCCAGCACATAGGTGATCAGGCATTCATTCCATCCGCGGATGGGCAGGTTCATATCCCATTCATAATTGTTGCTGTAATGCCAGTAAAGTACATTTTGTCCGCCGCGTCTGAACCAATCCCATTCCACCCGCTGCCAGATAGTATTGATATCATCGCGCAGGGTTGCTTCTGCCGGAGCAGCCTGATTAAAATACTGGCGCGCGCAAAGCAGGCCCTGTATCAGGTAGGAGGTCTCTACCAGGTCTGCACCGTTGTCTTTGGTGCTGAAGGGTACAATCTGTCCGGTACCACCATCGAGCCAGTGAGCGTATGCCCCTTTTACTGTTTGTGCTGTATTTTTTAAAAATGCAGTAATGGTTTGTAAACGAGCCAGGCCCTCTGTACGGGTAATGAATCCACGCTCAATACCCACCAGTATCGCCATGATACCAAAACCTGACCCACCGGATGTAACGACATTATCATTGCCATTGCTGCGCTCACGAGCCAGGCCGCTGGCAGGATGACCATAGTCCCAGAAATATTTGAATGTTTGCTGTTGCACTTTGTCAAGCAGTGCAGCATCGGATATAGCGGGAAACTTGCGGGAAGAATCGATCCCTGTCATCAACGTTATCTCTTTGGGGTTGGTAAGTGCTCCTCCTGCTTTGGAACGGAGCGAACCGGCAACTGCTACTTTATACCTGCTGAGAGCTGTAAGTGGTGCTGAGGAACTGAGTACGACGAGGCTGTCACCTTTTTCATAAGAAAAAGCGGTACTTACCTGCGTACCCGATGCCTGGCGCAGGGTAATATTTGCGGCCGTGCTGGCACGGTCAATGGCATTGTTGAACTGAAGCCTTAGTTGAAAATTAAGACCCGTGCCTATATATTCTGTTTTAGAAAGCACTCCGTTAACCGACCAGGATACCAGGCTGTAGTTATCGGGTGGAGCCGGCGTTTCTTTGCCGCCGCCCTTTGAACATGATATGCCAAGCACAGCAACAGACAGGCCGGCCACCGCCAATGTGGCTTTAGCCGGATAAAAAAAAGATCGAAGATTCATACGTTTCATGTCTTGCTTTCATGGGAGGCGCATCCTGATTTATAAATAAACTGCTGCTGCCTTTTATGCGCCTTAACAGGTAGCAGCAGTTGAATTATCTGGTACTGGTGGCCGTTGCAGGATTTGCTTTATAAAAAAGCATCCGGTCATCATTGCGGGTAACGGCCATTACCGGCGAGCCGGCAATTGTTAACCATTTAATATCCCTGATCTCTCCTGCCGGCATAGGTATAAATGCGGTGTTTTGAATATGCCCGTTTTGCTTATTATAGGAAAAAACGGTGGGCAACTGTGCATCATACCGGCCTTCGTAAGGAATGACCCCGTAAAAATTACCTCCTGCAAGATAAGAGCCATAAGATGGCAAAGCTGCAAAAGAAAACAAAGGAGCCAATTGCAGTTCGTCGGGCAATACCTGTGCGGTGAAGCCTCCCTTGCCATCGTTGATAAAACAGGTTGAGCCGAGCGTTTCTGCTTTCAGCTCTTTATATCCTTCAAACAGATTATATAAAATATAATCAACTGTCTTACCGGCTATGTCCTTATAGTAGAGATACGATTTTTTAAGAACCGGTAACGGACGCTCCAGTTCATCTTTCGCCAGGAAAGGATATTCTTTTCCTTTAATGGTATAGGCCATGATCTGCTCTACGGAACCATTGCCGTCAAAATCCTTTACATATAGTTTCAGAGGGCCGTCTTTTCCTGCATACAGCTTACTGTTCAATCCCCAGTTGCCGGCCAGGATATCAGGCTTGCCATCATTGTTTATATCTGCTATTTGTACCGATTGCCAGAGTCCGGTTGATGCAGGCAGGTCTGTGGCAGTAAACCGCCCCTGTTTATTCATAAATATTTTTACGGGCATCCATTCGCCGGTGACCACCAGGTCCTGCCAGCCATCCTGGTCGAGATCAACAAAGGAGGCTGCAGTAACCATGCCAACAGAATCGAGTGCAATGGCAGCAGCAGGCGCTGGTTTGAAGCTCGCTGCGCCATCGTTGAGCAACAGATAAGAAGACTGTGCAATACCATACTGCCGGGCATCGGCCAGGCCGCCTACAAACAGATCGATGTCTCCGTCTTTATCAATGTCGGCTGCGGCAACACATGATTTATTGCGCAGTAATGAGGGAATGGATGCCGGAGAAGCCGTGAAATGTCCCTTACCATCGTTCAGGTAGAAATGATCGGCCAGTACGGGGTTATTATTGTCATACTGATTACCGCCCGATACCACATACAGGTCGGGATAGCCATCGTTGTTGGCATCAAAGAAAACAGCATCTACATCTTCGCTTGCTGCGGCCCGGTTAAACAGGGCTGTATCTGCGCTTATAAACCTGCCTCCTGCTATTTGTATCATGAGCTGTCCGGGTTGGCCAGCTGCACCGCATACAAAGAAGTCATCGCGGCCATCTTTGTTTACATCGGCTACGGCCATTTTTGGACCGCGGGTAGACAGCTGATGTGGTATCAGGTATTGTTTATTATAATCAAAAAAGTCGTTTTCCCTATGTGACCAGTTTACGGATACCTGGGCGCTAATGTCTTTAAACAATGGTGCAGGTGCCGGAAAAAATTTCTGATAATCAAATACGCCTCCTGCCTGGGCATGCACGGCCTGAATATTTTCAACTGCAGGAACGTTTTTCATCCACTGATATTTCTGATCGGGCCATACAACCAGTATGCTGTCTATATTTCGAATGCTGTCTGTTCCAAAGTGCAGTTTAGGCTCTACCGATGACTGAAAGCCCCTGGTTAGTGACAGTTGCTGGTATTGAATTTTGCCTTTTGCAAATAACCATACTTTGGCGCCTATGCCAAAGCGGTTCATGCTATCGCCTTTAAAAGTGATATTCATCATCATCTTTAAAGGTGTTTTGTTCTTCAGAATTACTGCAGGCTCATCAATACAGTTTATAATTACATCCAGATTGCCGTCATTATCGAGATCGGCATAGGATGCTCCTGTATAATATCCTTTCATTTTTTCTGTGCCCCACTCTGCGCTTACGTCTTTAAACCTGAGACTGCCATCGCCTTTGTAGAAAAAAGGATGTGAGCTTCCATCGGGCATACTCTTGATTGCTTCATCGTCATATGCATCGGTTTGCTGCCTTCCCTTTTTCATATCCAGATCAGATACAAAGCGTATATAGTCCATGTCTACCGGGCGTTTTACAATGCCGCTGGTAATAAACAGGTCCTTGTTTCCGTCATTATCAAAGTCGGCGAACAGTGGTGCCCAGCTCCAATCGGTAGCCGAAATGCCGGCAATCAGTGCCACATCGCTAAAGCTGCTCCCGCTGCCGTTATTGCGTTGCAGGCTGTTTCTTGAATATTGCTTCTGATAGCCATGCATATCCAGTTTCATTTTATAAATGTCCGGATTCTCATCGCTGCCATAGGTTTTCAATACGGCTTCGTCGTAAGGAAGCATGTCTACTGTTACCACATCTGGCTGGCCATCATTATTATAATCGGCTACATCATTGCCCATACTAAAGCGGCTGTAATGCCGGAAGTGGGCGGCGCCGCTTTCGGTAAATGTGCCATTGCCGTTGTTGATGTAGTAGTAGTCGTTTTCGTGAAAATCGTTGCCGATGTAAATATCATCCCATCCGTCGTTATTCATATCTGCGATGGCAATGCCCAGCCCGTAGCCCAGATTACTTTGGTAAATGCCGGCCTGCGCCGACACATCGGTAAACTTTCCGCTTGTTGCTATATCATTGCGGAATAGCCGGTCGCCCGATGCCGGGTCAAAACGCCGGCGATTGGCCGTGTCTATAATATTGGCATGCGGGTGGTGAGATTGATTGAGGATATAAACATCAAGGTCTCCATCATGGTCGTAATCAAAAAAAGCAGATTGCGTGGAAAGTCCTGAAAAGTCAAGACCATATTTTGCGGCACTCTCTGTAAAAGTACCATTACCATTATTTATAAAAAGCTCATTGCGGCCTGTAAGTCCATACTTGCCGCTTACTGCCGAAGTATAAATGTCTAAAAGGCCATCGCCATTGATATCTGTCATGGTTACCCCTGTACACCAATCGGCCGTTCCGGCCACTCCGGCTTTTGCCGTAATATCTTCAAACTGAAAATTGCCTTTATTGAGGTAGAGTTTATTGCCGCTTTTATGGTTGGCGGTGAAATAAATATCCGTCAGTCCGTCATTATTGACATCGCCGGTAGCTACACCTGCACCGTTGTAATAATACAGGTAGTAAAGGATATTCAGCAGGGGCTTCTTTGTGAGTGTATTGGTGAAACTGATATTGGTCTGCGAGGCTGGCAGGCTTTCGAAGAGGCTGTCTTTGTCCTCTTTTTTGCTTTCGCAGGAGCTTAATACTAATGCCGTACCCGCCGAAACGATAACAGATAAAAAAAGCGATTGCTTTTTTACAAACATAACAGAAGGTTAGAAAGATTTATAGATTTAAAAGGGCTGAAACAATTAAATGTTCAGCCCTTTTACTTGCTTATATCCGCTATTTAATATAAACGTTTACTGCTTGGCATTATACAGGGCCTGAATTTCTGTGGCAGATAATGCTACGCCGTATAATCTGAACTGGTCGATATCGCCTTTCATAGAAGCTGCCAGCCAGTCATCAGAAGCATAGTTGGTAGAAGGACCTGCTCCAACCCGATACTCTTCGATAAATGTGGTAGATAAGCGTAAAGCTCCATGACCCGTCCAGGTTTTTACGTTGGGGTTTTGTATGCCATCTATATACAGTTTCGCCGTGCTGTTTGTTTCGTCATACACGAGGGCCATATGGTGCCATTGATTGTTGCAAAGGCCGGCGATGGATTCACCACCTTCCCAGGTAAACCAGGAGTCAGCCGGAGCACTGTTCGGATCAGATGCATTGGAAGGGCTTACGAACATGCTTTTTACAGCACAGGCCGTATTGTTTCCCTCCAGGAATAAGAATCCTACGGCATTGCTCCAGTGGTAATCTGAATTATCAGATTTCTTCTTGGCTTTCAGCGAGAAAATGTATTCAGGTCCGTTAGTTCCATTATTATTCTTTGTCTGTCCGTCTTTTTTAAACCATACGGAGATGGTTACACTGCTACTACCAGCCCAGGTATTAAAAGATGGATACTTAATAAAGGTTTTGTTTACCCCTGACAAAGCCTTACCGTTTATACCATCTGTAGTGGTAAAAGGGTTGTCGTTGGGAAACAGGGCTCTGATGCTGTCTACTGCATTCATCAGCGGATTTGTGGTGGTACCATCAAATGCAGCATAGAATTTCAATGGACCGTCAGGAGGGTTGCTGTCAACCGGATAGTCGCCCAGTTTGGGTTCTTTCATTTTCTGGCAGCTTGTCATGGCGATTACCATCAGGGAAGCCGACAGGAAGATTTTAGCTATATGTTTCATAGTCATTTTTTTTAACTATTGATTATATGTTATGGCCATTCGGGGTTTTGAACAAGGTTAGGGTTAGAATTCAGTGCTGAATTCGGAATGGGATAATACCTGTGTTTGTTCTGATAACCATTACCGGCAAGTACTGTTACGGCATCGCCCCATCTTACCAGATCAAAGAAGCGTTCAAACTCCATGGCAAACTCAGCTCTTCTCTCTCTTTTGATTAACGTACGCATTTGTGCCTGGCTTACAAAGGAAATGCCACCAAGACCTGCTCTCGTACGTACCATATTTACCCAGGTAACAGCATCGGTCTGATTTTGTGCGCCACCTACTTCATTGGCGGCTTCAGCAGCCATCAGGTATACATCGGCCATGCGGAAAACACGTTGGTTAACCCAGGTGTTTTGTGCTTCGTTGTTGGGTGTGCCGAGACCTGCTGCCTGGTAGTCGGAATATTTGTTATACACTTTTTTATTCCAGTACAGGGCATTGCTGAGGTTGGGAACAGTTTCTCCGTAACCGCCGGTATTAGAACCGCCGTCTGACTGACCGGAGTACAGAATAGTTGCGGCTTTTCTTTCGTCACCCACCTCATAAGAACCTTCCAGTGCTGCAGTGGGTGTATTCCAGCCCCAGCCCAGATCCCATGTGCCGGAACCACGTACGCCCTGGCACTGACCGAGACGGCTCCAGTAGGTATCGCCATCTCCAGCTTTCTTATATGCCTGGATCTCGAAAATAGATTCTTCAGAAAGCTCGCCTTCTGTTTTGAAGATTCGCCAGTAAGGAGCATACAATGGCGCATCAGCACCACCAGCCCTTGTAGCCATTACTTCTTTACACAAAGTGAGGGCTTCTCCCCATTTCTGCTGATAAAGTTTCACTTTAGCCAGGAAAGTGCGGGCAGCAGATTTTGTCAGCCTTCCGGGATAATCCAACCATGCCACGGGCAGGTTTTGCTCGGCGTCTGTCGGATCATCTTCAATAAGCTGGTATATCTCTGCTACTGTTGATTTTGCTTTATAACCATCAGAAGGAGTATTGATTTTGAAATCAATCTTCGGTACTTCTCCAAACGTTCTTACCAGATCAAAGTAAGAGTAGGCCCGGAAAAATTTGGCTTCTGCAATGTTTATGATTGATGCAGGATCGGTGTAATTGTTCTGCTCTGCATCATCCAGTACATTATTACAAAGACCGATAAAAACATAGTGTTTATCCCAGTAAAGACCGGCCCCCCAATCATCTTTGGTATACTGGAAGTTGTCGTAAGTCTGGTGCCAGGCTGTTGCACCGGGATCGGATACGATTTCCGCATCATCGGAGCGGAAACCATTCATGGCTACCCAGGCAATATTCTGAAACCCATCCCCGCAATAGGGCTCTGCTTTTGAGTTGCGGATAGCGCCGTAAAGACCCAGCGTTTTTCCCTCGAGGGCGCCCACATTCAGGTCATCCTGTGTGGCCTGCAAAGGCTCCCTGTCGAGGAACTTTTTACACCCTGATAGTGAAGTAATCGCCGGCAAAGCGATCAAAGCACCTGCGATCAGTTTTATTATAGTTTTCATTGCTTTTATTTTAACTAGTTACCGGTTATTAGAAATTAGCATTCAGACCAAAAGTGATAATACGGGGTAATGCACTTCCGGCATTGCCGTAGTCAATTCCAAAGCTCAGCGCGTCGCCAGCAAACTCAGGAGAGTAACCCATGTTTTTCTTCCAGGTTTTCAGGTTTTGTACATTGAATGAAAGACGCAGATTCTTGATACCCGTACTTCTTGGCAGTTTGGCAAATGTGTAACCCAGGTTCAGGTTTCTTATACGGAAGTAGCTACCGTCTTCAATACCGTATGTAGAAGGAGCCCGGTTAATCAGGTGCAACTGGTTTACGATAGGCACTGTGTTGGAAGTACCTGCAGCAGTCCAGGCCTCTGTGTAATACTTAGGATAGTTATACAGAGAGTTTTTCTGCTCAGAAGTACCCCATACACGGTAAATCTCACCGCCATAGCTTCCACCGAAATCAATACCCAGGTCAAAGGATTTATATTTCAGTTGTGTTGTGAAGCCATAGGTAAAATCAGGCGTGGGGTTACCGATCATCTGACGGTCATTGTCATTGACGATACCATCGCCATTCAGATCTTTATATTTCAGATCACCGGGTTTGGCACCACCGCCATTGATAGTACTAACCGGCGAACCAAGAATATCTCTGTAAGACTGATAGATGCCTTCAACTACTAAACCGTAGAAGTAACCGATCGGATATCCGGTTTGTGCCTGGTTAGGAGTTTGCTCGCTCGATGAAATGTTGGGTCTGCTGGGATACTCCAGGTGCAGTACCTTATTCTCATACGTGGTCAGGTTACCTGATACATTCAGCGTGAGGTCTTTGCTGAAGTTGTGTGTATAGGCAGCGCTGAATTCAAAACCGTTGTTGCGGATAGAACCGTTGTTGGTGAGCGTGCGCAATACGCCGGAAGGCTCAAGCAATACGATCAGGTTCTCAGTTTTCTTATAATAATAGTCTGCCTCGAAGTGCAGTTTTCCTTTCATGAACTCTGCTTCTACACCAATCTCGGTTGATTTAACTGTTTCCCAGCGCAGGTTGGGGTCATACAGATAATCGGGCTCATATACCGGTACGAGGTTTTCACCAAATACGGCAGATGAGCTGGCAGAGATAGTGGGATAGGCAGGATAGTTTTTACCCTGAGCGGTAAAGTTACCCAGCACACCGGTAGAGGCTTTCAGTTTCAGGAAGTTGACAACATCCTGGTTAGCCATGAAATCTTCCTTGGTAAGTTCCCATGCAGCACCCACAGCCCAGAAGTTCTGGAATTTGTTCTTATAGTCGCGGCTGATCTGGCTTGAACCATCGCGGCGGAAACTTGCATTCACATAGTATTTACCCTGATAGTTGTACAGCAAACGGGCCAGGCCTGATACTGTAGCATATTCCGACTGGTCGGAAGGGATTACGCTTTTCACATCGCCGAATCCTGTATTGATATACCAGAATCTTTTGTTGTTGGGTATAATGCTTCTGCCTTCTCTTGACTGAGATACAGTAGCCGAACCCTGCTCATACTTATAATAATAAGTAGTGAAACCACCGGTCAGTGTCAGGTTATGATCGCCGAATTTCTTTTTATAAGTAGCGATATAGTCCTGCTGAAACGCCTTGGTGTTGATGAGATCCTGTCTTACGGCAGTCAGTGTGTTTTTGCCGATTACCTGATCGCCGGTAAAGGTGGGATCATACAGGTCATACAGCGGAGTGTATTCGCGGTTATTTCTCCAGCTCATATCTGCGTACCAGGTGCTGCGGAAGTTCAGGTCTTTTGTAATGTTGATATCAACATACATATTACCTACCATCCGGTATTTGTCATCAATCTTCTTGTCGCCATTATACATCAGGTTGGCCAGCGGATTGGTTTCAGAGTTCTGAATGATAGGAACTGTAGAGTAGAGATCAAAATTGGCTGAATCTATACCATAAGGATTTTTGGTATAGTACTTAGTGGTACCGTCTGATACGATGGGTACGATACGGCGGGCCTGCTCGAGTGCACCACTGTTATAGGGCAGCCTTTCTTTTGAACCGATTATATTAAACCCAAGTTTCCAGGTCTTATTTATTTTAAACTCATCGGCCAGGTTGATGGTGAGACGATCATAACGCACTTTTTTTACCAACCCTTCATCGTAGTTATAACCCAGGCCCATGTGGAACCTGTTTTTTTCTGTGCTTGCATCAACACTAAGATTGGTTGTGCTGAATTTTGCCGTACGTGTTACTGCATCGATCCAGTCTGTATTACCTGTAAATGCTCCCATACCCGGACCGCCTACGTTATTCACGAAGCTGAGAAGCGAAAGTGCACTGGGATCATCAAATACACGGTTATTGGCTTCAAAGGTTGCAAGAGCTCTGAACTCATCAGCATTGGCCAGTTGAATCTTATCAACCAGATTTTTTACACCATAAGAAGTGTTGAAGTTGATATTGGTCTGGCCGGCTTTTGCCTTTTTGGTCGTAACCAGGATAGCACCTGCCGCCCCTTTGATACCGAATACCGCCAGTGAAGAGGGATCTTTCAGGATCTCCATACTCTCAATTTCACTGGGGTTTACAAAATCCATGTTGTCGCTGAAGATACCATCAATGATATACACGGGGCGGATAGAGCCCACACTGATAGTACCCCTGATTCTTACATCGGGAGCGGAACCGGGGATCGCTGTATTGATGATATTCAGACCCGCTACTTTTGACTGAAGTGAAGACAGCGGGTTTGAGTTGGGTTGAGAGGCGATTTCATCGCCTTTAATTTTCACGATAGAACCGGTCAGATCGCGCTTTGAAGCGGTACCATAACCAATCACCACTACCTGATCCATTACTTTGGTAGAGGTAACAAGCGCCACATTCACATCTGTGCGACCACCCAGTGCTACTTCCTGCTCATCGTATCCGATAGATGAGATGACAAGCGTAACATTGGCATTGGGAACACTGAAGGAGAAGGTACCATCCGAGTTGGTAGTCGTACCTATGGCAGTACCTTTTACCACGATAGAAGCGCCTGCTACAGGAGCGCCACCTTCGCCGGTCACTTTACCACGCACCACCACATCAACACGGGGGGCATCTGTACCGTTACCTTCCTTTATCACGATCAGGTTGTTGCCCATGAGCTGATACAGGAGGCGGGTCTTGTTAAGCATGAGGTCAAGTACTTCCTTGAGCTCGGCATCTTTTACATCGATGGAAATTTTTTCCCGGATGTCCTGGAGGTTGTTGTTATAGAGAAAACGGTACTGGGTCTGCTTTTCAATAGAACGAAGCAGGCCACCAATCTCTGTCTTTTTTGCACGCAGGCTTATCTTCTCCTGACCAAAGCCATGAGCCGATGCATTCAGTGTGAAAAAAAGCGTCAATAAAGCGGTTAGCCTCATAAGTAGCAGCGCTTTTGATTGCAACGGTTTTTTACCAACCGTTTTAGAACATTTCATACTTTTAGCATATTAGGGGTTAAACAATCCGACTTTTCCTGAATAGTTGGTTCATTCCAATTTTTCTGCGTTTGGCCTTCTATACGGAGAATGCTGCAACATTCTCCGTTTTTGCCTTATATAATCACTTGGGATGCAGTCTATTTAGATGACCCAACAGATATAACATGGTTATTTATTTTATAATCAAATAAGGGCACAGCTACCCGAAGCGCCGCAAATGCGTCTTCGATAGACTCCCTTTCAAAAGAACCGTTGAAAGTCAGATTTTTGACTTTCTCATCTGTAAAATCGATCCGAACATTGTACCAGCGCTCCAGTTTGTAGGCCAGTTCTTCAAAATTATCTCCACGAAACTCAAGCCGGCTGTATAACCAGGCTGTTTCAAATCGTTCTTTTTCCTCCTTGGTGCTGTCGATGACTGTTAAGAGATAGTTGGCAGCAGATAAATCTCTGGCTGGCTTCAAATCATCAGACAATTTTTTAGCCAGCGGGGCTGCTTCTTTTGGAAGAATCAGCTTCTGGTTGGGCCGCATGCTAATGGCCTCATTCTCTGTTTCTGCCTGTCTGAATACTTTCACGACACCCCGGTAAAGCGTGGTTTCCACGTTTTTATCTTCAGGATAAGCCTTTACATTGAATGCCGTACCCAGTACTTTAATATCAATACCGCTGGTATGCACAATAAACGGCTGATTCGGCTTTTTTACGACGTCAAAAAAGGCTTCGCCATCCAGCCGTACCTCGCGGGTATTGCCGCTGAAATCACTTTCAAAATAAAGTTTGGAGCCGGCATTAAGCCATACGGTGGTACCATCGGGCAACAATGAGCGGGTTCGGCTCCCCTTGGCTGTTACCAGCGATTCTGGTTTTACGGAATCGTTTTCGGAACTGCGGAAAGAAAAATGATAGGTAAGCCAGCCGCCAAGACCCAGTAAAACAACCACAGAAGCGGCTACCAGCCAGTTGCGACGACGAATGCGGTGACGATTGCTATCAATAGTCGCAAATACTTCTTCTGTTTCGGCCTTGTTGATAATGCGGAGAATGGTCTGACGGGCATTTTCTTCATCTTCCTCGGTGCTGTCTTTTTCGTTCCAGACACGGGTGAGAAGCTCAAATTGCTGCAGGAGTGACGGGTCTTCGCTTAAAGCAGCTGACAGCTCTTCGAGCTCCCGGGGAGAGGCTTCATGATGAAGAGCCCTTGCTATAAGGTGCCAGATGCGGTCGGTTGTGGTCATGCAGCAATCGTCGTTGTCCTTATAAGGACAGGACAATCAGAATGATCTACTAAAAAGTAGTTAATTTTTTTTCAGATTTTTTTGCGGGGGAGTACCAACCTGCTGACCGAAGGATTTTTCGGGCTTGTCGATATGCAATACGGTGCAAATCTTGCGGACGGCAATTGCCATCTGGGCATCAATGGTGTTAACAGAAATATTCAGGATCTCAGCCACCTCCTTATACCGCAGACCATCCTCACGTATTAGTTTGAAAATCATCTTACAACGTGGAGGAAGGGCATCTACTGCCTGGTGCATCCGCTGCATCATTTCCGCGGTAATCATGAGCTCGTAGGGGTCAGCGGCAAACTCGTGTACGGCAGTATCCAGAAAATCGAAAGGAGCCGAAATGAGCTCATGGGCTTTCTGAGATAATGCATTGAGAGAGCGGTTTTTAACAGCTACATATAAATAAACCCGGATATTTTCGATGGAGGCAGCCTGGTGGCGGTTGGACCAGAGTTTAACAAACACGTCTTCCACTAGTTCTTCAGCTACTTCTTTTGAGCGAACCAGCGATAGAGCGAACTGCGTCAGTTTTTTACCGAAGTGGAGATAAAGCTGCGTAAAGGCAGTTTCATCGTCATTGGCAATCCTTATTTGCAGTTCCCTTAACTGAATAGTATGAGGGTCATTTGCAGGCAATCGGCAATCAACAATTAAGCATTCAAGCAAGTTTCAGCAATACTAAATTAGAGAAACTCTTATAAATCAGCCAAGTTTTATTTCGCAAGAACAGTTTTAGACTGCTAAAAACTACAATTATGCTATTAAAAAGGGGCTGACCAGCGAGGCCATTTTGATCAGAATCTTACACTTACAGTCGTTAGGATACTTACATTTGCAAAGGGCTCTGCCCCTTAAAAACTGTTTGCCCATGCCAGCAACCGATCAGGAATTACACTTTCAGGCACAAATAGACGCTGAAATCAAAATTGAACCACGCGACTGGATGCCGGATGCCTACCGCAAAACGCTGATCCGCCAGATCAGTCAGCATGCGCATAGCGAAATTGTGGGTATGTTGCCGGAGGGCAACTGGATAACCCGCGCTCCCAGTCTTAAGCGTAAGGCTATTTTGCTGGCTAAGGTGCAGGATGAGGCAGGACATGGCCTTTATCTTTATTCTGCGGCCGAAACACTGGGCTCCTCCCGCGAGGAAATGATCAATGATCTGCATAGCGGTAAGGCGAAATATTCCAGCATTTTCAACTATCCTACCATTACCTGGGCCGATATTGGCGCCATCGGATGGCTGGTCGATGGCGCTGCCATCCTTAACCAGGTCATGCTTTGCCGTACCTCTTATGGACCCTACGCACGGGCTATGGTCCGCATATGTAAAGAAGAAAGTTTTCACCAGCGCCAGGGTTTTGATATCCTGCTCACACTTTCAAAAGGGTCTCCTGAACAGAAAGCTATGTGCCAGGATGCAATAAACCGCTGGTGGTGGCCCAGCCTCATGATGTTTGGCCCGCGCGACTCCGAAAGCACCAATAGTGATCAGAGTACCAAATGGAAAATCAAACGCAAAAGCAATGATGAACTGCGGCAGGAGTTTGTGGATATGTGTGTACAACAGGTAAAAGTACTGGGCATGCAACTGCCCGATCCCGAACTACGCTGGAACGAAGACCGTGGCCATTATGATTTTGGTGAAATAAACTGGACCGAATTCTGGAATGTCGTAAAAGGCAACGGCCCCTGCAATAAGGAACGCCTCGATGCACGCCGCAACGCATGGGACGAAGGCAAATGGGTACGCGATGCGGCCCAGGCTCATGCCGCCAAACGGCAAAACCGTCAGGCCAAAGCAGCCTGACCTCTTTCTAACCTGCAAACATTACATATGAATTTCATTCGTAAATATTATTATGGCGATATCCCTGAGGATAAATCAGGCGCAGCCATATCAAATACAGCCATACCCCGCAGCGACTGGCCTCTTTGGGAGGTTTTTATCCGCAGCAAACAGGGACTCGATCATAAGCATGTTGGCAGCCTCCATGCCGCCGATGCACAAATGGCCATTGAAAATGCCCGCGATGTCTATACACGCCGTATGGAAGGTGTAAGTATCTGGGTGGTAGAGTCACGTTATATTCATGCAAGTCAGCCGGGCGAGGCAGAAAGCCTGTATGAACCTGCTTTTGATAAGATTTACAGACATCCTACATTCTATGAATTACCTGATGAGGTAGGGCATATGTAAAGAATGTGCTAATGGGTTAATGTGCTGATGTGCTAATGAATTTGAAGATGGGTGAGGAAATGTGCTAATGGGTTAATGTGCTGATGTGCTAATGAATTTGAGGATTTGATGATTTGAAAATTTGAAGATGGAGAGAGGAAATGTGCTAATGGATTAATATGCTGATGTGCTAATGAACCCTTTTCCTTTCACCTTACTCCCTCTACCCTACTTAATACTTAAAACTTAATACTTATAACTTTTTATGGCAAGCCTTCCCTATCTGTTACACCTGGCCGACAATGCCCTCATATTGGGGCATCGCAATAGCGAATGGTGTGGTCATGGTCCGGTGCTGGAACAGGATATTGCTATCACCAATATTTCACTTGACCTGATTGGCCAGGCACGCAATCTGTACCAGCTGGCAGCCCCCCTGGCGGGACCGGAAGCTACGGAAGACAGCCTCGCTTTTTTGCGTGATGGTCGTGAGTTTCGTAACTGCCTGCTCGTAGAATTGCCAAAAGGCAACTGGGCGGTAACGGTATTGCGCCAGTTCTTTTTCAGCAATTATCAATCCTTGCTTTACAAGCAGCTGCAGCAATCTTCTTCCGCAGCGCTTGCAGCGGTTGCCGAAAAAGCAGCGAAGGAAGTCGCCTACCACCTGCGCTGGAGCAGCGAATGGGTAATACGCCTGGGCGATGGCACCGAAGAAAGTCATGAAAAGATCAGCGAAGCACTTACCGAACTCTGGCCTTATACCGGCGAGTTATTTACTCCTGCCGCTTATGAAGACCGGGAAAACATAGGTTTTGTACTGGAAGAATTACGCGCAGCCTGGCTGCAAGCTACAGCAGAAGTATTGCAGGAAGCAACTCTCGGGATGCCGCCCACGGGCTGGAGCCAGCAGGGAGGAAAAGAAGGTATACACACAGAACATTTAGGATTTTTGCTGGCAGAAATGCAGTTTCTGCAGCGTGCTTATCCGCAAGCACAATGGTAACCGACACTACCATAGAAACCCAAAAGGCATGGAAAGTGCTGGACGAAGTCATGGACCCCGAAGTACCGGTTGTATCTGTGACAGACCTGGGTATTGTACGCCAGGTTCGCGTTGAAAACGATACGGTTTTTGTAACGGTAACACCTACCTATACAGGATGCCCGGCCACTGAAGTGATCAACATGCTGATACGTGCTGCATTACTGGAAGCTGGTTTTGCCCATGTACATATAGAACAGGTGCTTTCTCCGGCATGGACCACCGACTGGATGAGTGAACGGGGCAAACAGCGACTGGAAGCGTATGGCATAGCCGCTCCACTGCCCCGGCAGAATGTGTGTCATCCGCAGCGGTTTGCGCTGGAAGAAGCGATACGTTGCCCGCATTGCCATTCCTACCACACCCGTCGCGTCAGCGAATTTGGTTCCACTGCCTGCAAGGCTCTTTATCAATGCCTGGATTGCCAGGAGCCTTTTGATTACTTTAAATGTCATTGACACTAATCCTCCATTCAATATTTACTTATGTCATCTATACTGTTTGAGGTAAAAGACGGAATTGCTCTTATCACACTCAACCGGCCCGATAAGCTGAACTCTTTTAACCGTGAAATGGCCTTGCTTCTTCAGGAAAAACTCGATGCCTGTAAAGACGATGCCATCCGTTGTGTATATATTACCGGGGCCGGTAAGGCGTTTTCTGCGGGTCAGGATCTGGCAGAAGTAGTGGATCCAAACGGACCGGGTATGCAGCGGATACTGGCGGAGCATTATAATCCGGTTATTATTCGCATCAGGGAATTGGAAAAGCCGGTTGTAGCTGCTGTTAACGGAGTAGCAGCCGGTGCCGGCGCCAACATCGCTCTCTGTTGCGACATTGTACTGGCCACCCAATCGGCTTCATTTATACAGGCATTTTCCAAAATCGGCCTCATACCCGACAGTGGCGGCACCTTTTTTCTTCCCAAACTCATTGGATGGCAACGCGCCTCGGCTATCATGATGCTGGGCGACAAAGTAACCGCTCAGAAGGCAGAACAATGGGGTATGATCTACCGGTCTATTCCCGACGAACAATACCTGACAGAAGCCTGGCAGATTGCACAAACACTTGCCGGCATGCCCACCATGGGACTGGCTTTTACCAAAAGAGCGCTGCAATGGGCCTTTACTCATACCATGTACGAACAATTACAAAACGAGGATAAGCTGCAGCAACGCGCCGCCCAAACAGACGATTTTAAAGAAGGCGTGGCCGCTTTCCTCGAAAAAAGAAAACCGGTTTTTGGCGGCAAGTGATACGTTGTGGGTATTAAGTTCTAAGTTTTAAGTATTAAGTAAGGGAGACGGTGTAAGGCGAAAGGTAAAGGATATATTAGCACACTGGCAAATTAGCACATCAGCACATTAACCCATTAGCACATTTCCTCTCTCATCTTCAAATCTTCAAATCTATGTTTACTCCTGCCCAGGTAGTCGATCACATGATGCAGCACGATCTTTTCAGTCAGTGGCTGGGTATTCGTGTGCTGGAAGTAAAAGAGGGCTACAGCCGTATCGAAATGGATGTGCGGCCGGAAATGATTAATGGTTTTGGTATTGTACACGGCGGTATCGCCTTTTCGCTGGCAGACAGTGCGTTTGCCTTTGCCTGCAACAACAGGAATGTATTATCGGTAGCGCTGGATACGTCTATCAATTTTACCAAACCAGTGCATGTAGGTGACCGCCTTACCGCCGAGGCCAGCGAACTGCACAATGGCCGCTCCACAGGACTTTATCATATTACCATCCGCAATCAAAACGACCATACGGTAGCTCTTTTCAAAGGCACCTGCTTCAGAACCAATAAAGCGCTTATGGGGAAAACCGAATCAAAGTAGCTGGCTGGCTTTCGACTTTATCAACGCAGCCGCCTGCTCCATAGCCTGACGGCTATTAATGTCGCCGCCAACAAGTGATACGGTTTTCTGTACTCCCATGGCTGCAAGACTGGCCTCATCCAGTTCCGTCTGGCCGCATAGAGCATGACAGGCAATGCCCCGATCCTTTGCCAGCCGGGCAATATAGCCAACTACCTTGCCCGAAGCCGTCTGATTATCGAGTTTACCTTCTCCCGTAATTAGCAAATCTGCCCCTGTTATCACCTCTTGCAGACCACTTGCTTTTACCACCATTTCTATACCCGGGAGAATTGTCACCGGGAAAAAAGCCTTTAAACCTGCCGCTATACCCCCCGCTGCACCGAGCGAGGGTTGGCCTTCTAAGTCTATGCCGGTTTGTTGCTTCAGCACCGCCGCCCAGTTTTTAAGGCCCGCATCCAGTTGTATGACCTGCTCATTTGTAGCACCTTTTTGCGGAGCATATATAACCGCCGCTCCATCCGGGCCTGTGAGCGGGTTGTCTACATCGCAGGCCAGTACCCAACTTACTGCAGGCAGCTTTTCCGGAGGCACTATCTTTCTTACACACAGCAAGGACTGCCCGGTGGGCGGCAGCAATTGCCCCGCTGCATCCTGCAATTGAAAGCCCAGCGCCGACAGTATGCCTGCGCCGCCATCGTTGGTAGCACTACCTC
The DNA here is from genome assembly GCA_017998385.1 of Chitinophagaceae bacterium. Lineage (GTDB taxonomy): Bacteria > Bacteroidota > Bacteroidia > Chitinophagales > Chitinophagaceae > CAYMZZ01. The sequence continues at coordinate 24,573 of JAGODE010000019.1, forward strand.
CCAGTCCCAGTATGATGGTCCGTGCGCCTGTTTCCAGTGCTGTTTTTGCCTGCAGACCGGTTCCATAAGTAGATGTATGTAATGGATTACGCAATGTTTCCGGCAACAATACCAGTCCGCTGGCAGCTGCCACTTCAATAATAGCAGTAGCTGTATCAGGTTGCCACTGCCAGGCGGCTTCAATCGGTTTACCTAAAGCGTCTGTTGCATTTGAATGGCGAAGCTGGGCACCTGTATAATAGCTCATTACTGCGGCAAAGCCATCACCACCATCAGCCATGGGAAAACTATGTACATCCAAATGGCCATTTACAGCCAGCAGACCATCTGTCACCGCCTTTGCCACCTCAAAACTTGTCAGGCTGCCTTTAAATTTATCCGGAGCAATGATGATTTTCATAATGATTGAAATGTCTTCTGGTAGTAGTGGACGGTGGTCGGTGGTCAGATTCAAAAGTACATGACACAAAGAGGTTTCATTTTCCAGATATTTAATCGCGCAACAAACAGGATTAATATTTATCCTTTCACGAACCACTTATTACTGACCACCGGCCACTATCCTTACAACTTACTACTTTTACTACATGTTTTACGAATTCAATGGTTTTCGTCCGGTAGTACATGCCAGTTCATTTGTACACCCGCAGGCTGCTGTTACAGGCCAGGTTATTATTGGCAAAGACTGTTATATCGGTCCTAGCGCCGCCCTGCGGGGCGACTGGGGACAGATTATACTCGAAGACGGCTGCAATGTGCAGGAAAACTGTACCATACATATGTTTCCGGGCGTAACTGTACGACTCAAAAAAGGTGCCCATATTGGTCATGGAGCAATCATACATGGCGCTACTATTGGCCGCAATTGCCTGATTGGAATGAATGCCGTAATTATGGATAATGTGATACTGGGCGACGAGTGTATTGTAGGCGCATTAAGTTTCGTGAAAGAAGGGGAGAAATATGCCAAACGCAGTCTTATTGTAGGCAGTCCGGCGCGTCTGATCCGAAAAGTCAGCGATGAAATGATGTCGTGGAAAACACAGGGCACCCGCCTCTACCAGGCCCTTCCCCTGGAATGCATTAACACCCTAAAATCTTGTGAACCAATTCAAAAGGCGCTATCCCGTAAAAACACGAAGCCGGCTTCGTACAAACCTTGGAAGCAGAAATAAGGTCTTTTACGATAATTTTTTTGTGAAATTACTTGCATATTCCCGCAAGCCATAGTACGTTTGTGCTGATCTGTTGATCGTCCTATCTCAATACCCTCTCAGAAGAACTCCAATACTATCCGTTTTATTATCCCGCGCAAAACCTTGATCTCAAATCCTGTCAATGCCGTAGAAATCCCGTGCCGGAAACCCCCCGTGTCCGAACACTTTTGAATTATCATATCTAAACCCTACGAGCATGAACAAGTTCTACACTTTGCTGATCGCCTGTGCATCAGCTTCTCTGCCAGCAATGGCCCAAATCCCTCAGGCGCCTTCGCCTGTATCCTGCAACGCCAACAGTTGCTTTACCAATGCGAATATTGACGTATGCCCTCCAGGCAGTAATACGGTAGTGACAGATCACCGCAATGGCGTATACAATCGTGGCAATGGTGGTAATAACCTGGGAGCAAATGCCGTTTGGCGCTTCCGCAACATTGCCACTGTAGGTGGTGTAACCATCAATGGTGAAATCAAGATCGATCAGCTTTATCAGGCTGAGTTGGTGACATTGGATGATGACGGCGCCGTAGATCAGGCCAACGTCTCTATTGCCAGCTTCTTTGCCCCCCGTATCCGTCCCGACCAGAACCTGAATGGTACCGATCGTCAGGGTTATGTGCAGTTTACCATGACATTTTTCAGAAACCCTAATGGTGTAAACAACAATAGCAACGCAGACTTCAACCAGGCTGTCAGCCTCAGCAATATCAATTACGTGCACTACGACATTGACGGCAATGATGCCGGAAACGTAACGCGTGGTTCCGCAGGCAGCTGGTTCCGTGAAACCGGTGTAGCTCAAAAAGTAGCTGCCAACAACCCCATCGTTCTTGCCAATGGAGTTACAGACCTGAGCGCTTATACTTACAACCAGGGTGGTTCAGACTGGACTGGCTTTGCCGGTACCACCTGCGAGCGCGATGGTGTATCTCGCTGTGCCCAGGTAGCCTCTTCTTTTTCTTATAATGGTGCTTTCAACAGCATTACTATCCGCATGGGTTACGATTATAATGCCGGCAACAACCAGGGTCGCCCTACACGCCAGTATGGTTCACGCCTGGGATGTTTCAACTTCCCCTCTCAAAGTACGCTGCCTGTACGCCTGCTTGATTTCCACGCCAGCTACCGCAACCAAAGCACTACACTGGCCTGGACTGCTGAAGGCGAGTCTAACTTTGAGAAATTTATCGTGGAAAGAAGCACAGGCAACAACGTTTATGAGGCAGTTGGCGAGCGTGCAGGCGCAGGTAGTGTGACACGCACCAGCTACAGCTTTGTAGATGACCTGAGCGCACAAAACGGCACCACTTATTACTACCGCCTTAAAATGCTTGATAAAGACGGCACTTTTAAATACAGCTCTGTGCTACTCGTTAAAAAAGAGTCTAAACAGGTAACAGCATTGATGATCAGCCCCAATCCGGTACACGGCGGCAACAACACCGTTCGCTTCAGTGCCAATTCGGCCAGTACCGCAGACGTACGGGTGGTTGACATCTCCGGTAAAGTAGTAGCGCAACAACAAAATAAGGTGTACCCTGGAAACAACAGTATCACTATTAACAATTTAGAGCGACTGCAACCTGGAACTTATGTCTTACAGGTAATCAACGAAGGTGAACTGTCTGTAGTTAAATTCTCTGTGGTTAAATAAGCCACATCACTTTCATGCTCAGGGTTTATACCTTGACCCCTTGTGCCTTTTGGCCGAGGGGTTTTTTATTTTGTTGGCAATTTGCCTCTCCGCCTGAAATCAGATTAATTGTACCTTAACAGGACCAATTCACCCTAAAACTGCGTCATGAAAAAACATCTACTTATCCTTTCTCTTTTACTCCCCCTTTTCAGCGCTGCACAGAATGACCGTTTTGCCTATGCCATTACCGACCTTACCAGGGATGGAATAAGCTGGAGCTGCCTGCGCAGAATCGATTTGCAAACGGGTACATACAGCGATGTATTGCTTCAGGGTAACAATATGGAAACCCCGGCTTTTGATGCAGCCACACGGAAGCAACTTACTGAGCAGCCAACAGATGCCCGGTATGGACGCATTGCCCAGGCTCCCTTTGCTACGGGTGTAGCCGCCATTGCATACGATAAAAAACATCAGCGGTTATTCTATACACCCATGTTCATTGATCAGCTACGCTATGTAGATCTGAAAACCAATAAGGTTTACTTCGTCAATAATCAGGAGCTGACCGGCCCGGTGCAGAAAGCCTCTGACCAAAGCAATATCATCACCCGTATGACCATTGCCGCAGACGGGTATGGCTATGCCCTTACCAACGATGGCAACCGCCTGCTTCGGTTCAGCACAGGTAAAAACATTAGCATCACTGACCTGGGAGCGCTGGCAGATGACCCGGCTAATAAAGACGTTTCGATTCATAACTCCTGCACCAGCTTTGGCGGAGATATGATTGCCGGCGACGATGGCCAGCTTTATATTTTCACGGCCCGCAATCATGTATTCAAAGCTGACCCCGGTACCAAACTGGCAACTCACCTGGGTGTTATTAACGGCTTACCTGCCAACTTCTCTATTAACGGCGCGGCTGTAACGGGAACAAAAGAGATACTGGTGAGCAGCGCCGTAGATAATTCTAATCTGTATGTGGTAAACAGTGACGGATGGGTTGCCAAAGCGGTCCAGGCTGGTCCCTGGCGTACATCGGATCTTGGCAACAGCAATCTGCTTGCCGTAAAACCAACAGCCAATCCCGCACCGCTGAGTTTCCTGAAAGAAGACGCTCCCGATAGCCGCATCCAGATTTATCCCAATCCGGTCACCCAAAAAAGTCTTACTACAAGACTCTATCTCGACCAGGGTCGCTATACGTTGCAGATACTCGATATTGCAGGCAAACAATGTGTACAGTCAGTCATTCAGCTCGACCATGCCGGCCAAGCCAGCACCGTTCAGCTGCCTGCCCAAACAAAACCGGGAGTATACCTTGTTAAAGTGCTGAACGCAACGGGGAAAAATGTAATTAGTCAAAAGCTGGTGGTAGAATGAGGAGTAATTTGCTAATGTGCTGGTGTGCTAATGAAAAGCAGGATATCCAACACTTAAAACTTATAACTTAACACTTACAACTCAACCCTTCACCTTTTAGCTTCTGCCTTTTGCCCTACTTCGCTTGCTCCTGAAATGTTTTGATTTTATTATACAGCGTTTTGCGGTCGATGTTGAGCAACTCGGCCGCTTTTTTCTTATTAAAATTAACCTGCTGCAATACAGACATGATTGTTTCATATTCTGCACGGATAGCAGCATCCTTCAAATCGAGCTCTTTACGCGGAGCCGCCTGCGAAGGTTGTTGTACAGATACGGCAAGATCTGCAGGCGCCAGTGATTGATTCATTTCCCAGGGCAAAGAACTGGCCTTGATCTTTTCGCCGGCAGGTGTCAGCAATACAGCACGGCGAACAACATTCCGGAATTCGCGGAGATTGCCCGGCCAGCTATAGTGATGGAAAGTATGCAGCACGTCGTCATCAAAACCAATTACATTTTTTCCCAGCTCCTGATTTGTTTTATCAAGGAAAAACTCCGCAAAGGGGCGGATATCCTCTTTTCGTTGTCGTAATGGAGGGAGATTGACAGAAAACTCATTGAAGCGGTGATACAGATCTTCGCGGAAACGACCTTTTCGATAGGCATCCTGCAGGTTTTCATTAGAGGCCACAATGATGCGTACATCCACATTCATCTCTTTATTTCCGCCCACCCGTTTGAACTTACGCTCCTGGATGACACGCAATAAGGTGGCCTGCACATCAAGCGACAGGTTTGCCACTTCGTCCAGAAACAACGTACCACCATCTGCCAGTTCAAAATGACCTTCCTTATCCTGCAGTGCGCCTGTAAATGCACCTTTTACATGACCAAACAATTCGCTCCCCGCCAGTTCTTTCGAAAGTGTGCCACAGTCCATCGCCACAAAGGGTTTATCCTTGCGCATGCTCATATTATGAATCGTACTAGCTATCACTTCCTTACCGGTGCCACTTTCTCCATACAGAATGATGCTGTAATTGGTGGCCGCCACTACATTAATCTGGTCGTACAATGCTTTGGTTGAGCTGGATTTGCCAACCATATATTCGTTGCTCACCGTAGAGGCGACTGTACGGCGGCCGGAGTTTTCGACAGGCCGCGGGCTGGCCGCAGGCGGCTCCATAAGGGCTTTGTTCAACACACTCAATACCTCATCGGGGATGAGGGGCTTAACGATATAATCGAAAGCGCCCATTTTAATCACTTCCACTGCCGTTTTAATATCCGAATACCCCGTAATCATGAGCACACGCACCAGGGGATCCTGCTTGCGCAGGGCTGTCAGTACATCCATGCCCTCCATATCTCCCAGACGATAATCGCAGATCACAAGATCATACCGGCCTTCATTGAATCTGGCAATACCTTTATTACCCGTGTAGGCTGCATCCACTTCATAATCGTTACGCGACAAAAACCTACTGAGTAGTGCACATAAATCCATGTCATCGTCAATAATGAGGATTTTTTTACTCATAAAGCCGCTTTGAAATCTTGATTAAAATTAAATCTTTTAACAGGAACATTTCTCTATACGCTCAAATCATGCCGAAATCGTCAAATTCCAACGGTAAGTAAGGGAAAACATTAGTTTTTGGCAATAAAATTGTTTTCAAAGGAGTGTGAACAGTTACCGTGAGACATACAACTACCCTTCTCTGGAAATGGCGAAAGACACCGATCTTGGCCCACAAGCGCTCATCATTGATGATGAAGTAGATATTTGTTATCTGCTAAAGGGGATTCTTCGTCAACGCAATATCCAGGCAGATCATGTAACGAGTTTGGCAGCTGCAGATACTTTTTTAAAGGAAACTGATCCTCCTGTTATCTTTCTCGACAATCACCTTTCAGATGGTCTCGGCATTGATTATGTACGCCGCCTTAAAGAAAATCATCCGCTTACCAAGGTCATCATGATTACCGCACATGATACCGCATACGACCGCGAAAGAGCCTTTAGTGAAGGCGTTGATTTCTTTATCGGCAAGCCATTCAGTCGCGAAATGATACTTCGCACGATCGACAAGATCTCTATGTAGAAACTTGTGTGGAAAAAAGTCTACAATTCCCGGCGAGAAGGTGTTTCATCATGCAAAGCCAGTGTAACAATAAATACTGAGCCCTGCCCTACCTTGCTTTTTACCTGAATATTGCCTTTGTGGTTGAGGATAATGTTTTGAGTATTGGTAAGTCCCAGCCCGTTACCACTAAGCTTACCGGTGAAATAAGGTTCAAAAAGACGCTGAATGGTCTCTTCGTCCATGCCTATACCATTGTCATGTATCTCCACCTGGCACTTGGGGCCCACTTTACGCGTACGTATTTCCAGCTGACCGGAAGTACGCTCCATGGCCTCAATGGCATTTACAATAATATTAAGAAAAGCCAGTTTGATTTTTTCCTTATCTACATATACCGTACAAAGATCCTGTGCGTAAGACTTGGATACCTGGATATGATTAAGGTCTATCCGGTCTTTTGCCAGCTCAAGCGTTTCATCCAGCAGGTCGTTGATACTTTCATGCGTATACTCCAGTTGGGCAAAGCGCGTGGAATTGAGCAGGTCAGACACCAGCTGATTGATCCGGTTTACGTTTCTTCCTATCATATCCAGCAGCATATCTGCTTCTTCCTGCTGGCCGGTAATTTCTTTGAGCTGTTCCGAGGCCAGTGAAATATTGGTAAGCGGGTTACGCACCTCATGTGCCATTGTACGGGCAATACGCCCGGTAGCGGCAAACTTCTCAATACTTTTCAGCTCCTGCAGCTCATTGTTGACCCTGTCGAGCTCCACCACCCGCTCTTCCAGTTGCAAACTGTAATTGCGTGCATTTGAAATGGCTTTTTCCTTGGCTTTATTCTCCCTGTTATAGATAATTACGGAGTAGGAAATTGTGATGAGTGCAATAAACAGCGATACAATTGTACTGTTTGCCGTATTTCGGAAAATGCCGGAAAGATTCTTGTCGCGATGCATCACCAGGGTACTTTCCTCATCCTGCAACTGGGTGATCAGCAGACGCACACTGTCCATAATCAGCCTGTTCTCGTCTCTATTAGCCAGTATCTCTGCATTTAGCTTAAATCCCTGCTGCTGGTATTGCCGTACTATGGAGGAAAGCGAAGCCAGTCTGCGTTTGATCAGTATACCCAGTGTATCGAGCCTGCTTTTATAGCGTGGATTATCTTTTGAAAGTGACAGCAGCTGTTCATACAAGGGCAGTGTATTGCGGATACCGCTATTGTATGGCTTCAGAAAAACATAATCGTTGGTAATTATATATCCCCGCACTCCTGTTTCAGCATCAGTTATTTCGGACTTAAGCGATTCCAGTTTATTAATGATCATATAGGAATGAGTGACCCAGCCGGTTTCTCTTACAAGCCGGCGAATGATCATAAAGATCATGATATAAGATACCAGCATCAGTATTAAAGCAATAAGATAACCCCAGCGGATTTTGACTCTTGATAACGGCATCAGGAAGTAGTTGATAGAAAATTACAAAATGATCGTCTTATCCTGCAGCACAGGTCTATTAAATCTGCGACAGCAACAACGCAGCACTAATTGAAAAAAGATGAATCAGGAACCCGTCTGCCGTCCGGCAATAGCAGACCTGGGGCAAATCATAAATCCCTGCATGCCAGCCACAGCAGCCAGCATCAGCAACAAATGCCTGGGTGCTCCCCAGGAATAATAAAAAGTACCGAATGCCCATGCTATTAACAGTAGTATTGCCAGAATAAACAGAAAGAGCCTCATGCAGTATTTTTTTTGATATGATGAAAAAATAATGCCAGCCATCGGATTTCTTTCCTGATACGACTTCAATTACCAACAAATGAGCAACAAATTCCCCAGTTTGAATAAAACAAAGCCGCTTTTGACCGATACCTTTCAAAAAAAGGGACAGACAGCATACATCCCCGCATCCGGCGTCTGAAAAATCTTCCGTAAACACTTATTTTTTACCCATAAATCCACTTTTGGATTCATGCTTTTTGAAGGGGGCTGCAAATCAGCCCATATTGCTTACCTTTTTCCTCTGATAAAAATATCCTCCTGCAACTGGGAGTTATCGCGTTTTTAATACCTTACCTGTAACCTTGTTTTTTTAGTAAACAAAGTGAAAAATAACTGTTTACAGCCTAATGACACCGCTATTTAAATAACGCGCTATAACTATGCGATTACCTGTTGATATTTATTCGTCTGTGTGAGTAATTCTGGCAAGCGCTTTGCCCAAAAGAATCAGGAAAAATGAAGATTATGATAAAGAGTGCAACTACAGAAGATATGCGAACACTGGCATCCTGTTTAAATAAACTTGTCAGGGATGGCTATACAGAAGACTTCAAAGTATCTGAAATGGGTCTGCTGTCGCAACAGCAGGAAAAGATTTATCAGCCTTCAGAAGTCAATATTGTAAATTTTTACCGCTTTGAAGGCGCCAGTGACCCGGCAGACAATTCCATTATATATGTTATTGAAACTGCCGACAACATAAAAGGTACGTTGATTGACGCCTATGGCCCTTATGCCGATCCCGTTGTGAACCGGTTTGTTGAAGAAGTAGCATCTATTAACAAAAAAGCCGTACACAGTGATTCAACAAAGAACTGAACCTTACATCCGCGTATGTATGAAAACCTGGCTTCTCTGCGAGTCAGCTATTCACAATGAAATGAAACGCAGACGTCCCCGCCAGGGTCTTGTAGAAGCCTGTACCGAATGTGCCCGTGTATGTTTTTCACTGGTATCACAACTGGTGAGTGAGCAGGCGGCCGATGACAATACCGGCCCCATGGCATTCGATTGCTGGCTTAGCTGCCGCCAATGCGCAGAAGCCTGTTTCCCTTACTTAAGAGAAGAAGATTTTCAACTCTGTGCAGAAGCCTGTGTTGACTGCAGCGAAGAACTGAAAGATATTTTCCGTTTCAACCTCAATTGAGATGGTAAAAGGTAAAGGGTAGAAGGTGGAGGGCATTATATCTTACAGGAATCTTCGCTGGATTGTACTAAAGAACTGAAAGATATTTTCCGTTTCAACCTCAATTGAGATGGTAAAAGGTAAAGGGTAGAAGGTTGAGGGCATTATATCTTACAGGAATCTTCGCTGGATTGTACTAAAGAGCTGAAAGATATTTTCCGTTTCAACCTCAATTGAGATGGTAAAAGGTAAAGGGTAGAAGGTGGAGGGCATTATAT
>JAGODE010000217.1 GCA_017998385.1 Chitinophagaceae bacterium
GATGTACTGGGTGGTGTGCTGTATGAAGATGATTGTCATGTGCAGCCCGGCCAACTGATGCAGGCTTTGTATAAACAACTTTTACAACAGGGCGTCAAATTCTGGCTCAATACAGATGTGCTGGGTGTGGAAACACAGCAGGGCACTATTACCAGGCTGATCACCAGTAAGGGAGAATTGCCCTGTGAGCAGCTGGTTGTTGCCAATGGCTCCTGGATGGGATTGTTTGCGAAAAAACTGGGGTTGAAACTTGCCATGCAGCCGGGCAAAGGATATAGTATGGAGTTTACTGATCTGACTAAGAATCTTCAACGCCCGTCCATCCTGGTCGATGACCGGGTGGCTACGACTCCGGTAGGTTCCTGGTTGCGTATTGGTGGTACGATGGAGCTGAGCGGGCATAGCGAAAAAGTATTACCCCGGCGTGTAGCCGCTATTGCCCGTGCATTTGCCCGGTATTATCCAGGTATGAACCTGCCGGCATTGGATCCTTCCCGCGCCTGGTATGGGTACCGCCCGGTGACACCTGATGGATTGCCCTATATTGGCGCTCATAGCCGCTATTCGAATCTATATTTTGCAGGAGGGCATGCCATGCTGGGCGTAAGTGCGGCAACGGGCACAGGGTTACTGATTACCCAAATGCTGGGAGGGAAAAAGAGCTCCCTGCCACTGGAGGCTTTTTCTCCTGAACGATTTAGTTAAAAATTTGTTGATAGGCCGGTGGCATCCCGATAGAGTTGCTACTTTTATATTTCTATGGATTGTACATCTACCCGCATTCCTTACAGGGCAACAGGCGTTTTTTCTAAGATCACGCTCGATTATGTGGATCAGGCGGCCCCTTTGCGCCCCTTTTTTGAGCATAGCAATGACTGGACCGGAATAAAAGCTGCCATAGAAGCACGCAGCCGCTTTAAAACAAACAGAAAGGTACTGGTAGATCAACTCGAAAAACAATACGAAGGAGTAGATGCAGGCGACCGCACGCGGGAAAATATCCGCCATCTGCTGAAGGATACAACATTTACCATCACTACAGCCCATCAGCCCAACCTGTTTACCGGTCCGCTTTATTTTATCTATAAAATCCTGCATACAGTAAGCCTGGCAGAAGCCTGCGCACAGCAGTTTCCTGCTTACCATTTTGTGCCTGTTTATTACATGGGCAGTGAAGATGCTGACCTCGATGAACTGGGACATTTCTATCTGACCGGCGATAAGCATGTATGGAATACCCGTCAAACCGGTGCGGTGGGACGGATGAAGGTTGATAAGGAATTCCTGTCGCTCATAACAACCATCGGGGGACAATTATCCGTGCAGCCTTACGGAGAGCAGCTGGTAACGTTACTCAAGACCCATTTTACCCTTGGTGCAACTATTCAGCAGGCTACATTTGGCCTGGTAAATGCGCTGACAAGGCAATGGGGTGTGGTGGTTCTGATACCTGACAACGCTGCGCTCAAAGCACAGATGCAGGAAGTATTTGCAGATGAATTGCTGCAACAGCCCTCCATTGGCCTGGTCGAAAATACAGCAGAAGCCCTGGCGGCTGCAGGATACAAAGTCCAGGCCCACCCCCGCGATATCAACCTGTTTTACCTCGAAGAAGGAATCCGTAACCGGATCGAACAGACAGGCGAAACATATACTGTTGCCGGAACCGGCATCCGCTTTACCAAGGAGGCAATGCTACTGGAATTGAAACAGCATCCGGAACGGTTTAGCCCCAATGTAATATTGCGCGGTCTTTTCCAGGAGACTATTCTGCCTAATATTGTCTTTGTAGGCGGAGGAGGAGAAACTGCCTACTGGTTGCAGTTGCGTTCGCTGTTTACACATTATCAAACGCCTTATCCTGTTTTGATCCTTCGCAATTCTTTCATGTTGCTCGAGGAGAAATGGAAGGAGAAGATTGCCCGGCTGGGGTTTTCGCCTGTTGATTTTTTTAAACCAGCAGATGTGTTGCTCAATATGCTTGTAAGCAGGGAAACGGAGCATCAGCTCAAACTGAATGGCAGTCTCGAAGAAACCCGTCTTTTATATGAGCGATTAAAAAAACAGGCCGGAGCAATTGATGCCACACTTGTAGCCCACGTGGAAGCCCTGGAAACAAAGACTGTATATCGGCTGCAAGAGCTGGAAAAGAAAATGCTGCGTGCGGAAAAAAGAAAGTTTGCCAGTCAGCAATATCAACTACAAGCCCTTCGCCGTGAACTTTTTCCCGGAGGCGGATTGCAGGAGCGCACAGAAAGTTTCATGCAGTATTATGCCAAATGGGGACAGTCATTTATTGAGACCCTGTATCAGCATTCGCTCAGTGTGGAGCAGGAATTTGTAATAGTAGAGTTCAAATAGTTGAAATGTCTTTTAGTAGTAAGTTCTAGGTAATAAGTTTTAGGTAAAAGGAAACACCCTTTAAACGACAGTCAACTATCTATCGTAACCGTTACTCCAGCCTTCTTTTTGCAGTTTGCTTACTTTTTCGAGGACTTCGTTTTCGAGTTGTGCTTTATAGGAAGCTACCTTTTCCTGCACATCTTTATTGTCTGCGCCAATTATCTGCGCAGCCAGGATGCCGGCATTTTTGGCTGCATTGAGCGCCACGGTGGCTACGGGTACGCCATTGGGCATTTGAAGAATGGAGAGTACGGAGTCCCAGCCATCGATGGAGTTGGAGGATTTGATGGGTACACCGATTACAGGCAACGGAGTGATGGAAGCCACCATACCCGGTAAATGTGCGGCTCCACCAGCCCCTGCAATAATTACTTTTAATCCGCGACCCGCGGCTTCCTGTGCATAGGAGACCATGCGAAGAGGGGTACGGTGAGCAGAAACAACGGTCAGTTCGAAAGGAATGGAAAATTGACTGAGCATATCGGCTGCTGCCTGCATTACCGGAAGATCGCTATCGCTGCCCATTATTATGCCCACAAGGGCCTTGTTGTTTGCCATACTGTTTCGCTTTTGCTGACGGGCAAAGTTCTTCAAATAATCGGAGCCGGCTAAAATAATTTTCCAGATGCCTGAATAATTATCCGGAGCTTATCGTACAAGGTCGCCTTTGATACGCAGGAGTTCGGTCTCTGCCAGTTTGGTAGCATAACGGGCGGCTATAAGGCGGTTATTGGCAGCTTCCAGGCTGTTTTGCGCCTCACGCAGTTGTACCAGGGTCGCCGCTCCCAATTTATAGGTCTGGAAAACGATATCTACATTTTCGCGGGCCAGCAATATATTTTCTTCTTCAAGCTGCAATGCCTTTTTCTGCTGTTCGTAGTTCTTGAAGGCATTGATGACAGACAGGTTGATCAGCGAACGCTGATTGTCGAAAATAAGCTGCTGGTAGGCTATGTCGAGTTTGGCCTGTCTTACCAGTCTTTTCTGGTTAAACCGGTTAAAAATGGGAATAGATGCCGACAAACCATAGTTAAGACCGTATGATTTATTAAAGAGCGGAGAGAAGGGGTTGATAACAGTCTTGTTGTCTGTTCTGCTGTAATTATAAGCCGAATTGAAGGAAACAGTAGGTAAAAGTTCAGCTTTACGTTCCTTTAGTGTGAGTTTCGCGATATCAATACCCTTCTGAGCCAGCAGGAGGGCTGGATTTGTCTTCTCAAGGTCAATCTGGATATCGCCAAGCACAATTCCCATATTGAGGGGAATGGAATCGCTGACTTCAAAAAAAGTTCCATAAGTAATGTTCATAGTCTGATTGAGCTGCTCTTTCAACTGATCAATGAGGGTAAGCTGCTCCAGTTTAAGGGCTTTTTGCGCGTTCAGATCAACCTTGCTTTGAAGCAGATCGGGTTTGGCGCCTGTGCCGATATCCAGTTTGTATTGTGAAAGTTTTACCCTTTCTTCATTCAGGGATATTTGCTCTTCTACAGCCTTCAGCTGTTGTTTCTGACGAACGATATTGTAATAGGTATTGACAACAGCAGCTACAGTATTAACAACCTGGTTTTTTACAGCCAGCGATCCCAGTTCTACCAGTTGTCCGGCTTTATCGCGGGTGGCAAACATTTTCAATCCGTCGAAGAGCGTCCAGTTCAAAGCCAGTGAGGCAGCGGTATTGTGTGAGCGGATATTGTTTTGTTCCCGTTTGGAACCATCGGCCAGCGTCTGACGCTGATCGTTATTGTTCCAGGTAGTGCCCAGTGAGCCATTGAGGGAGGGGAGAAATGCTGCATTGCGGTAAGAGTAGTCAAGTGCTGCTACCATCGAGTCGTTGCGCGAAAGGCGTATGTCATAGTTGTTTTGCAAGGCAGTGGCTATTGCTTCTTCGAGAGTGAGCATGCGTTGCGCGACCAGTTGGCTCCCGGTAAAAATGAAAAAAGATAGTATAACAAGTATGCGTTTCATGTATGCCGGTTTTATTAGGCCTCTGCAGATGCAGGCGGCACCGATGAGGGTGAGGGGTCAGTAGTATGTTCCGGGTAAAGGCGTTCCATTTCGCTGATCTTCTTTTTACCGGAAAGCAGGTAATATATAACAGGTAATACAAATAAGGTAAGCACCAGCGAAAACATGATACCGCCTACGATTACAACACCCAGTGGTATACGGCTGGTGGCAGCTGCACCGAGTGAAAGAGCCAGGGGTAACGCACCCAGAGCCATTGCCAGGCTGGTCATCAGGATGGGACGTAAACGCTGTGTGGCAGAATAGATCGCTGCCTCCAGTTTAGGCATTCCTTTCATCCGGTTCTGATTGGCAAACTCCACAATCAGGATTCCATTTTTGGTCACCAGCCCTATAAGCATGATCATACCAATCTGCGAAAAGATATTAAGTGTATGGCCAAATAACCACAGACTGAGTACCGCACCGGCAATAGCCAGTGGTACAGTGATCATGATGATGATAGGATCAATAAAGCTTTCAAACTGGGCTGCAAGAATCAGGAAGATCAGGCCAAGGGCCAGCAGAAAGGCAAAGCTGGTATTGCTGGTACTTTCTGCAAAGTCTCTCGATGAGCCTGACAGCGAAGTGGCGAAAGTTTCATCCAGCAGTTCTTTAGCGATCCGGTCCATTTCCTTAATACCGTCACCAATCGTATATCCGGGTTGCAGACCGGCAGAAATAGTAGCGGATTTATACCGGTTGAAGTGATAGATGGTGGGAGGGGTGTTGGCTTCTTCCACATTTACCAGGTTGTCCATGCTGATCATTTCACCACGGCTGTTGCGTACAAAAAGTGTTTTCAGATCATTGGGGTCATCGCGGTCGATTCGGGCTACCTGACCCATTACCTGGTATTGTTTGCCATCTTTGGTAAAATATCCCAGGCGGCGGTTGCTGTAGGCCAGTTGCAGTGTTTCTGAAATGTCGTTGACGCTAACTCCCAGTTCACTGGCTTTTAAGCGATCGATAGATACACGCAGCTCAGGCTTGTTGAACTTGAGATCTGCATCTACCTGTAAAAGAACCTTGCTTTTGCCTGCTTCCTCCAGGAATTTGGGCAGTATTTCTGTGAGTTTTTGGAAGTTGTTGTTTTGGATAACAAAGGCTACCGGTTGGCCACCCCGGCGGTTTACCGAAATGGTTTGTTCCTGAATGGCGAAGGCACGGCCTTCATTGAATTTCGGGATATTTCGGTTCACCATATTTACAATTTCCTCCTGCGAGCGTTTCCTGTCTTTGGGATCAACCAGGGTCACGCGCACAAAACCGGTATTGGCATTACCACTTCCCGAAAAACCAGGCGAGGTTACACTAAGCACAATTTCTTTTTCAGGTACGCTGTCAACAATCAGCTGACTTACACGGTCAACGAATTTATCCATCGCATCAAAAGAAGTGCCTTCGGGTGCTGTGAGCTGTAAGCGAA
The DNA here is from genome assembly GCA_017998385.1 of Chitinophagaceae bacterium. Classification (GTDB taxonomy): domain Bacteria; phylum Bacteroidota; class Bacteroidia; order Chitinophagales; family Chitinophagaceae; genus CAYMZZ01. Next base: position 5,837 of record JAGODE010000217.1, read on the forward strand.
ACTGGCTGCGGTCTTCCATGGGAGCCAGTTCAGACTGAAGGTTACGGCCAATGCCAATGATAATAGCGATACAACCGAATATAAGAACAATAGCTATCCATTTTACCCGCATGAAAGCAGTGAGAGCCCGATGATACCCGTTTTCCATACCACGGAAAAAAGGTTCGGTCTTCAGGTAAAACCAGGAATGTTTGTGTACATTCTTTTTACTCAACTTTACGTTAAGTACAGGGGTCAGCGTCAGCGATACAAACGCTGAGATCAGTACGGCACCAGCTACCACGATGCCAAACTCCCGAAACAGGCTGCCTACAAATCCCTGCAGGAATATGATTGGAAGAAATACCACGGCCAGGGTGATGGATGTGGCAATAACGGCAAAGTAGATTTCTTTCGAACCCTCCTTGGCTGCCTGCCATTTACCCATGCCTTTCTCCATCTTTTTATAGATATTTTCCGTGACCACAATGCCATCATCAACCACCAGGCCGGTAGCCAGCACAATGGCAAGGAGTGAAAGTACATTGATGGTATATCCCATCAGGTACATGATAAAGAATGCTCCTATCAGCGACACCGGAATATCGATCAGCGGACGTATGGCAATAAGCCAGTCGCGGAAAAACAGATAAATGATAATGACAACCAGTACAATGGCAACGATCAGCGTTTCTTCTACTTCGGAAATTGACCGTTTGATAAATTTCGTCTGGTCAAGGGCGATATTGATGCTAATGTCGTCGGGAACATCTTTTTTGATTTGCTCAAGACGTTTGTAAAATTCATCGGCAATAGCCACATAGTTGGAGCCGGGTTGAGGAACCAGGGCGAGTGCGATCATGGGAATACCGCTTTCTTTGAGCATGGTCTCCTCATTTTCGGGTCCCAATATTACTTCACCGATATCACGTACCCTGATGTCGGCGCCATTTACATTGCGGATAATAATGTTGCTGAATTCTTCTTCGGTATTGAGGCGGCCAAAAGTACGTACGGTGAGTTCGGTAGAGTTACCGGAAATTTTTCCCGAAGGCAGCTCTACATTTTCTCTTTGAAGGGCGGTCTGCACATCACCGGGCGTGAGGCCATAGGCCGAAAGCCGTGCAGGATCGATCCAGATACGCATGGCATATCTCTTTTCGCCCCATATCTGGATACCACTTACACCCGGAATGGTTTGCAGCCGTTCTACCAATACGTTGTTGGCATATTCTGTTACCTGCAGCTGATTGCGGGTATTACTCTGTACGGTCATTGACAGGATGGCATCAGAGGATGCGTCTGCTTTCGATACCACCGGCGGAGCTTCGAGATCGGGGGGGAGTGAGCGCTGTGCCTGCGATACTTTATCGCGCACATCATTGGCTGCAGCTTCGAGATCTATGCCCAGTTCAAACTCCACATTGATATTGCTGGTACCGTTACTGCTGGAAGAGGTAATGTTCTTGATACCGGCGATGCCGTTTACAGCTTTTTCGAGAGGCTCAGTGATCTGGGTTTCGATAATATCGGCATTGGCACCTGCATACGAAGTGCGTACGCTGATGTTAGGCGGATCAATAGCCGGGTAGTCGCGGATACCCAGGAATTTGAACCCGATAACACCAAATACCACAATGATGATATTCATCACTATGGCAAGTACGGGGCGGCGCAGACTGAGCTCTGAGATATTCATGCAATGAGTTTAATGTTGCTCAATACGTTTCTGTAAATAAGACGCAGTTATTTCGGCTGGCTGTTTATCACGTTATTGATTGCGATCTTACTGTTGGGTTTTGTACTCAGCAAACCGGTCACAACGACGGTGTCTCCGGCTTTCAGCCCCTCCAGTATCTGTACTCTTGCAGAGTCGCGTACACCAGTAGTGACATCAATAAAATTGGCTACACCTCCTTCGTAACGGATAATCTTTTTGCCGCGGGCCTGGGGTAGTACAGCCTGGGTGGGAACCAGCAGTGCATTGGGATTGGGATCAAAGTGTAACTGCACTTTCGCAAATGCACCGGGCAACAAATGCCCCCCTTCACGCGATTGAATCAATGCACGCACTTTTAAGCTGCGGGTGGTTTCAGTTAAGGCCG
>JAGODE010000218.1 GCA_017998385.1 Chitinophagaceae bacterium
CCCCTGGGACGTGTGCAGACGATGGATATTGATGAACTGGAGCCTTTTAAAGACCAGGAGCTTTTCGTGTATTGCCGCAGCGGCAACCGCAGCGGACAGGCCTGCCTCATTCTGGATACGCTGGGTTTTAAGAATACCATTAATGTTACCGGCGGTATGCTGGCCTGGAAAGAAAAAGTAGCCCAGTAATCTGCTGAAATGATCAAATAAAAAAGCGACCCTTTTGAGGTCGCTTTTTTATTTGATGAAGTATTCAGTCAAAGCTTCACTGTGAGGCTGATCATGAAATTCGTTCCTGCCATGGGGAAATAATAATTGTCTGCCGCAATCACACCATCATACACATAACTGTAGGTATAACCATTGGGCTCATACCGGGTATTGAAGATATTATTGAGCTGACCGGTGATATTCCATTCCTTAAACAATTTATTCTTCATTTCCAGTACCACCCGCAGGTCCTGCGTATAAAATGCATCAAGCCGGCGATGTGCAGACTGGGTATTGTCGAGGTATTGCTCACCCACATATTTACCCAGCAGACTCACATTTAACTGTGCTGTGGGCTGCAGATGTAAGCCGAAGCTGGCCACTACAGGAGGGGCAAAGGCAATGTCTGTATTTTGGTGAGCAACGGTTTGTTGTCCGATCCAGTAGCCATTTATGTCGTACATATCAAGAAACTCGGTGAAGTTTTTAATCTTATTACGGCTGAAAGTGATATTACCTGTGGCCTGTAATTTTTTGCTGAACTGATAACCACCCTGCAATTCGATACCTGCCCGGTAGCTTTTGGGCACATTGATACGGGTATAGGCACCTACATCGTTGATCATACCGGTAAGCACCAGCTGATCTTTGTAGCGCATGTAATAAAGTGTGGCAGACGCCTGGTAACGGTTTCCTTTTTTCTCTATACCGGCTTCAAAATCATGAAGTGTTTCCTGACGTGGCTGGTTGCTGAGCGATGCTTCAAAATCGTCGCGATTGGGCTCCTTATTGGCCAGTGCATAGCTCAGGAATGCCTGCCAGCCATTTTGCTGGTAGGTGAAACCGGCTTTGGGATTTATAAAGTTGAAGCGACGGTCTATATGGAGCGAAGGGTTGTTGGCAAAGCCATCCATTTTATGCTGCACCCGGCGATATTGAAGGTCGGCAAATCCGTATAGATGATTGCTGAGCTGGTATTGCCATTTGCCATATACGTTGATATCCGATTTGAGGGCATCCACATCATAGTAGCGAAAGCCGTTGTCGAAACCATATTTGGCCCATATTATATCTCCGTGGTGGTTGCCGTCATAAACAGTCCATCCGCCGCCCAGCGTAACCTGGTGTTTCCCGTAGACATATTGGGCAGACAGGATCTGGCCATAGAAGTAATTGTCGAGCCATTTCTGCCTTACCAGGTCTGTTTCTTTTACCAGCTGACCGTTGATAGTCAGATCGGGCAGGCCGTAGTCGGCAAAGGCTTCTTCTCCTTTGTAGTTTTCATAATAACCAAGGCCGCGGGTAAGGAAGAGGCCGGTGTTGAAGTGCCAGCGATTACCTGCTTTTTGGTCAAAGAAAAGCTGATAATGGGTTTGGCGGTAGTTGTCTGTTTCGTTGTCGTAAGGAGCACCAGGGCGGTCGGTACCGCTGGAATTGTAAGTACGGTTTGTTTTCAAATCCGATTCGGGCACACCATTCCATGCCTGGTAAGTTTTTTCTTTTCCCGAAAAAATGTTGAGACGAAGTGCGGAGTTGTCACCCAGCCAGGCTCCTGACAGATAGAAGGCCTGCAGTTTGCTGCTGGCGCGGTCAATGTATCCATCGCTGCTGATCTGGCTTAAGCGAGCATCTACTGTAAACCGGTCGTTGAGGAGGCCGGTGCCTGCTTTTACCGTATGCCGCCAGGTATTGAAAGATCCAAAGCCATTGGTAATCTCGGCATAAGACTCCTTATTTACCTCATTCGTAGAGAGACTCACTGTAGCACCGAATGCACCTGTACCGTTGGAGGAGGTACCCACACCTCGTTGTACCTGGATTGATTGCACAGAGGAGGTGAAATCGGGCAAATTCACAAAAAAACTACCCTGGCTTTCGGCATCGTTGAAAGGAATGCCATTGAGGGTGATGTTGATACGCGTGGCATCTGTGCCTCGGATTCGTAAACCGGTATAACCCACGCCGGTACCGGCATCTGAATTGGCTACTACCGAAGGCGTCTGGTTAAGAATAAATGGCAGATCCTGACCCTGGTTGAGCCGGCTGATGTCTTTTTTGGAAAGATTGGTCTTGGCAAAAGGGGCCTGTGCGGCTGCCCTGATCGCGCGTACCTCTACCGGCGAAAGGGAATAAAAACTGTCTGTTGATGCTCGATTTTGAGCAAATGAGGAACTGGCTGATAAAATAATAGAGCCAATCATTGCAATCCTCTTCATTTTTTTTGTTTTAAACGGTTAAAAAATGAGAGGGAAATGCTGTTGGAGAAAGGGCATAGCATGACCTCCTTCCCTGCGCAGGCATTACCCTGATCAGGTTTTACGGGTATAATCTCAGATTCCTGAAAGGCCTGGCCAGCGCCAGTCAGGAAACACCCCGGGAAACACTGAAAACTTACAAAGCTTTCACTTAGCAAGAACTGATAGCAAAAGTAAGGACAAAAAAGCTGAAATAGCTGTAACTTTTCCAGATCCAGCTGCGTATAACTCTAAACCATTCGTTTATGAAAAGAATTTTGTTAATAATAGCGCTGTTTGCCATAGCTGTTCCCGGCTTTTCGCAATTCACTATAAAAGATGAGAATGCTGAAGTGAGGCCGGCAAAGGATTTTACGGTCATAAGGATATCCAATGCGTTTGATGTTTATCTGAGCCAGGGAAATGAGGAGTCTGTAGCGGTGAGTGCTGCCACTGCCAAATACCTTGAAGAGATTTTTGTGGAAGTAAAGAATGGGGTGCTGGAGATCAGCTATCATCCCAAAAATGGCCGATGGACCAGTGGTAACCGTAAGCTCAAAGCCTATATTTCGTTTAAGCAACTGGATAAGCTGAAAGTAAGCGGAGCCTGCGATGTAAATATTGTTGGCGGCTGGAAAACGGAAGGTGCACGTGTTGAATTGTCGGGCGCCAGCGACCTGAAAGGTCAGCTGACCATGCAAAAGCTCTCTGTGGACATCAGTGGTGCTTCGGATATGCAGGTAACCGGCACAGTGGGCCAGTTGGATATTGAAGCAAGCGGTGCCAGTAACTTCAAAGGTTTTGACCTGGCGGCCGATTACTGCGATGCCCGCGCATCCGGTGCCAGCGATATCCGTATCCATGTCAATAAAGAACTGTCAGTACAGGCCAGTGGCGCCAGCGATGTAGATTATAAAGGTGAAGGTCATATCCGTGATATTAAGACAAGTGGCTCAAGCAGCGTAAAACGGCGTAATTCATAATTAACCATTTCATCCATCCCCTGGTCTGTCTCAATATTCCCCCCTGGTCTGTCTCAGACAGACCAGGGGGATTTTTTATTGCCTCCGGAAAGTAGCTTCGATATTTACGCCGCTATAAACTGCCGTTCCACTCAGGTTGCTGCAATCAAAACTTTGGATTGTGAGTGGAAAGGGGAAATAGTCGATCGTGAAGGTGTTACCCGATAATGTCCAGTTGCCTGTAGAGTTGGCAGACGGATCGCAGGAGACGCCTGCATCCGTATAATCGTAAGTTCCATCTGCTTTTAGAGTTACGATATCATCTTTCGTACAGGTTTGGAAGGTAAGGTCGAGCGCATCTACTCCATTCATTTTAAAAGCGACAAGTCTGTAACTGCCTGCTACCGATTCTTTGGTGACAGGGCAGCTTTCTGTTTTGTCTTTTTTGCTGCAGCCTGCACCGGTCAGGAGGGCGACAGACAGCAAGAACATCAGTTTTTTCATGGCTGGTGTTTTGAGGTTTAGTGTCATTAAAAATAATACGTATCCCTGGTATGTCTGAGATATACCAGGGATTTCTGAGACATACCAGGGATTTTCATTTTTTATTAGCAATTCTCTTTTTTTGTTTGGTTGGTAAGTATAATAAGCCTACCTTTGCAGCCCATATCGCGAGGTAGAGCAGCGGTAGCTCGTCGGGCTCATAACCCGAAGGTCGGGAGTTCGATCCTCCCCCTCGCAACAAAAGTCCGCCGCGAGGCGGATTTTTAATTTTCCGGACAGCTGATCATTTCTGGCTGAAAAGGACTGACTACCTTCTTTCTCTCTCTTGCCCGGGGTGGTTTGGCTTGTCTGGATAAAAAGGAACAGGCCGGTTTTATGAAAGTTGGATTTGTGAACATTTTCGGGCGGCCCAATGCGGGCAAAAGCACCCTCCTCAATGCACTTATGGGAGAGAAGCTGGCTATTGTATCGCCTAAGGTGCAGACTACCCGGCATCGCATTAAGGCCATACTGAGCGATCCCGGTTATCAGGTAATATTGTCTGATACACCTGGTATTATTGATCCCCGTTATAAACTGCACGAGAAAATGATGCTGGCGGTAAAAGGGGCGCTTGAAGATGCGGATCTGGCCCTGCTGCTGGTAGATGTATCTGATGATCTCGAAGCAGCGCATCAGATATTTTTATCGTTGCGGCTTAAGGTGCCGGCACTGGTAGTGTTGAATAAGATTGATAAAGTGAATGCTGCACAGGCAGAAGCCGCGGCATCTTTTTTCAATGCCCAGCCCTATTGCAAACAGGTATTGCGTATATCAGCTGTAAAAGGAGTAAATGCTGCAGATTTTCTGCAACCCATTTTGGCGTATCTGCCCGAAGGAGAGCCTTTTTATCCTACAGACGATATCAGTGATCTGCCCACTAAATTTTTTGTGAGTGAGCTTATAAGGGAAAAAGTGTATGAATTGTTTGGTGACGAAATACCTTATCACACCGCCGTACTGATCAGGGAGTTTAGCGAGAAGCAAACGCTTGTGAAAATAGTTGCCGATATCATTGTGCAGCGTGAAACCCAGAAAGTGATCATTATAGGAGAAAAAGGAAGTATGATCAAAAAACTGGGAATGGCTGCCCGAAAGGATATCGAAACCTTTTTACAGCAAAAGGTATTCCTGGAGCTGTTTGTGAAAGTGAAGCCTAAATGGCGTGAAAATGAATTTCAGCTGAGGGAATACGGCTATTGATCCGGTAGCCATTAATAAATATTATCAAGATCTAAAAACAGGAAAAATGTCATTTACTGTTGCCATTGTGGGAAGACCCAATGTGGGAAAAAGCACCTTCTTCAACCGGTTGCTCGAGCAGCGCAAAGCTATTGTGGATGATGTGAGTGGGGTGACGCGCGACCGTCAGTACGGTGTGGCCGACTGGAATGGTAAAAGCTTCAACGTAATCGATACTGGTGGCTTCGTAGCCGGCAGCGAAGATGTATTTGAAAGGGAAATCGCCAAGCAGGTATTGATTGCGCTCGATGAAGCAGATGTGATTCTCTTTATGGTAGATGCACAAACCGGACTAACTGATCTGGACGATGCCATGGCCAGCGTATTGCGCCGCAGTACCAAACCCGTATTCCTTACTGTAAACAAAGTAGATAATAATGACCGCCTGCTCGAAGCCGCAGAGTTTTACAGCCTGGGTTTTGATCAGATATTTTTTATTGCCGCAGCGAGCGGCAGCGGATCGGGCGAACTGCTCGATGCCGTTACAGAACTGATACCTGCAGAACAGGAAGAGCAGGAAGCGGAACAAGGCGATTCATTGCCCCGTATCGCCATCATTGGTCAGCCTAATGTAGGCAAATCATCGTTGCTGAATGCCCTGGTAGGGCAGGAGCGTACCATTGTGAGTGATATAGCAGGCACAACACGCGATACTATTCATACACATTACAATCTCTTTAAAAAAGAATTTATCCTTATCGATACAGCCGGTATACGTCGTAAAACCAAGGTACACGAAGACCTTGAATTTTATTCGGTGATAAGGGCTATCAAGGCCGTAGATGAGGCCGATGTATGTATGCTGGTGCTGGATGCCGAAAAAGGCATTACCGCACAGGATCTGAATATCTTCAGCCTGGCAGCCCGTAAAGGAAAGGGCCTGGTGGTGCTGGTTAATAAATGGGACCTGGTTAAAAAGGAAACCAATACAGCCAAAGAATATGAAACAGAGCTGAAGAAACGACTGGCTCCTTTTACCGATGTACCCATCCTGTTTATTTCTGCAAAAGAAAAAACAAGGATTTTCAAAGCGATTGAGATAGCGCTCGAAGTATATGAAAACAGGCGCCGCAGGATTCCCACATCTGCGCTCAATGATACCATGCTGAAAGCAGTAGAAGCTTATCATGCACCTGTTGTACGCGGACATGCTGTGAAGATCAAATTTGTAACACAGCTGCCTACTGCTGTACCATCTTTCGCGTTCTTCTGTAATTTTCCGGACGACATCAAAACGCCGTATAAGAATTACCTGGAGAATCAGCTGCGCCAGCAGTTTGATCTCACCGGTGTTCCTATCCGTATATTCTTCCGTAAAAAATAAGGGATACCATACTTGTACGGTTTTACAGATAACTGACCAAGAGAAAATTCCCGTTATTTAATGTTTTTTTCCCATGGCCCGGTGCTTGCACCGGGCTTAGTTTTACAGTGCAGCTGATATTGGTTGTGTGATGAAAATGTGTGTTATGATAAAATACTGTTGCCTGTTAATGAATTGTTTGCTGATGCAATGTGTGGCTGCTCAACTCCGCTGGGATGGGGAAGGCCAGGATCAGCAATGGGCCACCGCTATCAATTGGGTAGGCGACCAGGTGCCTGGTCCGGAAGATGAGGTATTGCTGGATAATACCTTTGTACAAGAAGATTATACAGTAGTGTTACCTGCCGGTGCCGTATCAGTTGCTGTCCGTTCGCTGACCATACAACCAGCATCCGGTATTATCATTACCTGGATAAATCCAGGTGCTAATACGTCTTCCACTGCCTTTGTGGCTAACGCAGTGGGAGATGCGATTGTGATTAGTAAAGGGGGTGTTATGATAAATGCTTCCGGGGCCTCTTCAGGCACGCCTGTAAGTGTCTCTCCGAACGGTTTTTTCCGGATCAATGACGGAGGACATTATATTCATCGTACGGAGCGGGGGCATACCACTAACCTGGTTTCCCGTCTTTCAACTGCCCCGGGCACAGAAGAGGGCATATTCGAATTTGATGTGCCATCAACTACAGCCTATACCGTTTCTATCAGTAACAGAACTTACGGCACACTGGTCTTTTCAGCAGCAGCAGCCGGGCAAAACAAAACCTATACGGGGTCCGGTACAGGAGTAGTAAATATAAGAGGTCAGTTACAGATCAGGAGCCGGGCTGTGTTTTCTTATGGCGCCAATGTCAGCACTATTAATATAGCCAGGGCCTGTAACATAGAATCCGGGGGCATTTTTATTATAGCGAATGGCGCCAATGCGTCACTTATCCGGCTACAGGGCGATTTATATAATAATGGAATAATCACCCGTACCGGTACAGGTGCTGCAAGCCGCTTCCAGTTAGCCGGTACTGCTGAGCAGGTCATTTATCAGGATGGGCAAATCAGTGGCCAGGTTATTTTATCAGTCAATAATGCTACCGGAATAAGACTGGGCACGGTATTCCGGCTGGAGTATGCGATTGAATTTATAAAGGGTAAATTATTCTCCGCATCAGATGCATTACTCGTGTTGCAGCCCGGATGCCAGGTACTCAATGCAGGAGCACATTCTTTTGCAGAAGGACCCGTTTGTAAAATAGGAGCAGAGGCATTCCTGTTTCCCGTGGGAACGGGGGGCATTTATACGCCGCTGGGCATCGGCGGTAATGGTGCTGTTACTGATTCTTTTATTGTCGAATACAAAAGGGGAAATCCGCAGCAGGTTTCTGGCTTAATCAATCAGGTGGCTATGC
>JAGODE010000219.1 GCA_017998385.1 Chitinophagaceae bacterium
GTATTACAACCTATCCAGATAACCAGTGAGGTAATCATGAATAGAAGATTTGCAGCAATCAGCTCGGGTAATGTATAACGATCATACGTTATGAGGCCGGCCATCAACGGAAGGCCAATACCCAATAATGGAATAAAAAAAGCTTTCAGCACCAGGTCTTTGATCATGGCAGTGGTTAAGGTTAACAAAACCTGTTTTTGTCCGGCGCTTTCTCATGTGTGTGGGTATAACGATATCCGGGCATAAAACTATCAGTACAAACTGTTAAGCAAGTACAAAAATTCTCTATGTGGACATATTCCAGTACAAGTGGCAATAATGTCCCGGCTTAGGAATGTTGCCGGGTTCTTAGTGGGGAAATAATACGTGGTAAAGATAAAGAGTTTTCAGCGATCAAAAACGCTGCTTTATTCCTCAAAATTCCTTCTACGATTTTTTTTACCGGATTCAGACAGCAGTTTTCATTTGCCGGCATTAAAAACAAGACCAATATAATAGGGTTTGAAGTGGCTGGATTCATGCTTCGGTAGTAAAGTGATCAAAGTAAGAAACAGACCGGCGGAAATTGCTGCCTTATTTGGGAACCAAAACAAGAAATTGCTTATGAAGAAAGTAGTCCTGTTGATTGCATGTATGTGCAGTGTGCTAATGCTATTTGCGCAACGCACCATTTCCGGCCGGGTTTTAAATGAAAAAGGAGAGCCTGTGCCCTCTGCTTCGGTGCAGGTGCGTGGTAGTTCTGTAGGAACGGTTACCGGACCCGATGGCCGTTATACCCTGGCTTTGCCCGCCGGAGCCAGTCAGCTTGAGTTTAGTAATGTAGGTCTTACACCACAGGTGGTCGATTTGCGGGAAGGTGTATCTGTCTATTCAGTCTCGTTGTTGCCTGTGACATCCAACCTCGAAGAGGTGGTGGTAACGGGTATCGGCCGTACTCGCCGGTCAGAATATGCCGGTGCAGCCAGCAAAGTCACCGAAAAGGAATTACGCAATGTGCCGGTTGGTTCTTTTGATCAGATGCTGCAGGGGCGTGCACCCGGCCTTACTGTATTGTCAGGTAATGGTCAGCCCGGGAGCACTGCCACCACCATTCTGCGCGGTCCTACCTCCATTACCGGTGGCAGCACACCTCTTTATATTATAGATGGTATGCCAATTGAAGGTGATGCTTTTCAGGGCATCAACCCCAACGATATTGCTACGATCGATGTGCTGAAAGATGCCACGGCTGCAGCCATGTATGGCAGCCGCGGAGCTGCCGGGGTAATTGTGGTGACGACCAAACGGGGGGCTTCCGGTAAAATGAAACTGGGCATCAGCTCTCAGTTCGGCATCAAGGGTAAGCCCGATTTTAAGTATGATATGATGACTACCGGAGAGCTGCTGAAAGCACAGGAAGACCTGGGGCAGCAATTGCCCAACAGCACACTTACAGCCTGGGGCAATTTCCCTACATTGCCGGGATGGCAGTATTCACGCAACAATCCCAATAAGCTGGTAAGTGGTACCCTGGTACCCAAAACGCAGGCTGACTTCGAGTTCGGAGACCGCCAGCTTGATAGCATCCGGGGAGTGAATACCAACTGGTACGACTATTTCTACCGCAACGGCACGTTTAGCAACAATGAGATCAGTTTTTCGGGTGGTACCGGCAAAACACGCCTGTATTCCAATCTCGGCGTTTACAATGAGCAGGGCATCAATAAGCCCAGCGATATGAAACGTGTAACGCTTCGTTCCAATATGGATTATTCAGATGAGAAACTCACCTTCTCGCTTTCTTCCAATATTGGTTATACACGCCGCAATTTCCAGTCAAATGCACTCAATTCATTTGCGGCATTTGTAAACCCCTTCTTTGTACCGATGGTCACGCCAGAATACATCGGAGCTTACAGGGCCGATGGTAAGTATAATGTAGGTACGGGTATTGTGTACAGTGCGCCCACTCAGCTCGACAAAACACAGTACGACCGGGTTTACAACGACCAGATCAAAGCTGTTCTGTCAATGAGTGTCAATTACAATTTTACCCGCAATATCTATGCAGGGTTCCTGACAGGCGTCGATTTTCGTCACACGCAGAACACTACCTACAATGATCCCCGTGTGTTTGATACCTATAGCAATGCCAATGTGCGGACAAAAACAGGCGCCATGACAGAAGGGTATAACCGGTTACTGCTACTCAATGCACGTGCGTATGCCGGGTATAAAAATACGTTTGCCAGCGATCATGATATTGATGTGACTGTATATGGCGAATACCTGCGTTCTTATAATAAATTACTGACGGCAACGGGCTTTGGTATAGATCCGCGTCGGCCGAATACCATAGCAGCTATCACAGCTGGCAATGCCACCAATCAGCTGTTTCAAACCATCGGAGGAGGCAAAAGTCAGAATATACTGGAGTCTGTAATGGGTAATGCACGTTACACATTTAAGCATAAATACACGATCACCGGTACTTATCGTTACGACGGTACATCCAAACTGCCCGAACAGAACAGGCTGAAAGGATTCTGGAGCATCGGTGGTATCTGGGATGCCAGCCGTGAATCATTCCTCAGCGGAAGCGGTGTGGTTAATCAGCTTCGTGTAAAACTGAGTTATGGTCAGTCAGCCAATGCAGATAATTTCCCTTATGGCGATTTTGGTTATCTGCCGCTCTATAACACGCAGTCTAATCTTATCTCCGGCAATATTGGCATCATTCCCAATGCAGATGCGCCGGGCAATCCGCTGGCTGAATGGGAGTATACCAATACGACCAACTTCGGTGTTGAATTCGGCATGTTTAAAAACCGGTTTTATGGCGATGTCCAGTTATATAATAAAGCCACCAACAACCTGTTTGCCCAGCTTTCGCTGAGTGCTACAGGAGGCCCCTTCGGTAGTATTGATGTGAATGCCGGCAGTATGTATAACCGCGGTATCGAATACAGTCTGAATTATGATGTAATCAGAAACCGCGATCTCACCTGGACCGTTTCTGTGAATGGAGCCTATAATAAGAACCGTGTGACCAGTCTGGGCAGTGTGTCTTCTTTTGAAGCAGGCACCAGTCTTATAACAGTGGGACTTCCGATCGGATCACATTATGAAGTGAAATGGGCCGGTGTGGATGCTTCAACCGGAGCTCCGCTGTATTATGATCTGAACGGCAAGGTTACTCCCGTATATTCTGCTGCCAACCGGGTACAGGATTATGGCACGTGGATTCCTCCTTATACAGGCGGCTTTGGTACTACTCTGCGCTATAAAGGATTCGATTTTTCTGCATTCTTCTCTTATGCAGCCAAAGGTTATCGTGTCAACAACCTCGAATTTTTTGTAGAAAGCCCCAACTTCCTGGCACAGGGAATCAATCAGGCTCGTTCGCTCAACTTCTGGAAAAAACCGGGAGATGTAGCTGCCACGCAAAGCCCGCTTTATCAAAACCAGTTTACCTCCAAACTGATTCAGGATGCTTCTTTCCTGCGCCTGCGCAACGTTACACTCTCGTATACTATGCCGCAGAGTGTACTGGAAAAGCTGAAGCATTTCTCTTCTATCCGTGTGTATGTACTCGGACAGAACCTGCTGACCTGGACGAAATGGAAGGGACTTGATCCGGAAGATGATAATAATATTTCACTAAGCGAATATCCCAATCCGCGCGCTATTACTGCCGGTATTGATATCAGCTTCTGATTACTCTAAATGAAACAAGAATAAACTATGCGTAATAAAAATATATACCTCTTGCTGGCTGTTTCGGTACTCCTGCTGACTGCCTGCAAAAAAGATCTGGCATTGCAGCCAACAGACAGCGTGGATGAAACAAAGGCTTTTGAAACGGTTGATGATCTGCAGAAAGGACTGAATGCGGCCTATGCGAGGTATTCGCGTCCCGTATCCATGTATGTATCTGCACTGGCTTCCGATGAAGTGAAATTTGGTCCCGACAATGGCGGTTCCGGTCAGTTTACCTACCGGCTTCAGTATGGCACAGACAATACAACCGGTGGTGAAGTGCTGGCTGGTTTTGCTTCCTTCTACACCCTGATAGATCAGGTAAACCGTGTATTGCCCAATATTGAAACTGTAGCTGCTGTAAATCCCGGCGATGATGCCAAGCGCCCGGTTATAAAAGCACAGTTGCTGGCGCTGCGGGCTATCGGCCACTTTGATCTGCTCAACTGGTACAGTAAAAAATATGATGCGACCGATCCGCTGGGTGTACCTGTAATGCTCAAAAGCGAATTGCTTGGCCGCCCGGCCCGTAATACAGTAGCAGAAGTCCTGGCTCAGATCGATGCAGATATTCAGACGGCCAAAAGTCTGCTGCCCGATGTTACTGCCGGCACATTTACCGACCTGGCATTGAATAAAATCAGTATTGCTGCTTTTGAAGCACGCGTGGCATTGTATAAAGGTGAATGGCAAAAAGCCATTGATCTGGCTACTGCCGTTATTGGCAGCGGTATCAAACCCCTGGTAACCGGCGATGATTTTAAAGGTATCTGGACAGATGTAAATACCAACGAAACCCTGTTTCGCCTGCGGTATGAGAATACGGCTACACTGGGTACATTATGGACTGCTACCAGTGGCAACGTGATCTTTTCACCTTCAGACAAAATCAACAACAGCTACGATGATGCCGATATCCGTAAAGCAGCCTATATCGGTAATGCTTCCGGTAAACGCTATGTCAATAAATTCTACACATCTTCACGCGGTGGCCGTATCGTGGATGCCAAGGCTATTCGTACCGCTGAGATGTACCTGATACGCGCTGAGGCTTATGCCCGCCTGTCTGCACCGAATATTGCGGCCGGCACAGCCGACCTTAATGCCTTGCGCGCAAAAAGGATCACCGGTTATACCGATGAAAGCTTTGGAAGTGCGCAGGCACTGATAGATGCCGTGATGCAGGAGCGCTTCAAAGAGCTTTTTCTCGAAGGATTCCGGTTGTTCGATCTCAAGCGGCAGGGCGTTGCCATGCAACGTAACTCAAGCGATGTAGACAGCCCCAACTGGCAGACCATACCGGCCAACAGTTTCCGGTTTACGTTGCCCATACCACAGGACGAAATACTGGCTAATCCCAATATGGTTCCCAATCCGGGCTATAATTAATAAAGCGCGGTAACAATTTTTATTACCAACCCAATCTATTTATATATGAATCGTTTTTCTGTCATACCTGCATTGCTGCTGATCAGTTCACTGGCAATGGTCGTGAGTTGTACCAGGACTGCATCCAACCTGTTCATACCGCCCGAGGAAGTGCATTTTCTCGGTGATAAAACACAGCGGTACGTTATTGAAACAAACCCGGCGCCTGCATTTACGGTAAAACTGGGGGTAACAACAGTATCTAAAGAAGACCGGACAGCTACTGTTGAAATTACTTCACCAACCGGAGCAGCGGCCGGCACACAATATACCGTGAACGGTCTTACATCCAACAGCATCACTGTTCCGGCCGGCTCTGCGGTTGTTGAATTTAGCATACAGGGTGTTTACAGCCAGTATACAGCCGGTCGTGTTGATACATTACAGATAGTATTGAAGTCGCCGTCTGTGAAGCCTGCATCTTTTAATGATACGCTGAATCTCATACTCCGCGGTCCATGTTTTGATGGGGCCGTTTCTGATATCAATATCATGCTGGGTAATTATACCCAAACATTTGAAGGGGGCAGCGGACCTTATACAACCAGTATCGCTAATATGACGCATGTAGCAGGCAGCACTACAGCTACGGCTATGATGAATAACCTGTTTGATTATTTTGGTCCTGTTACCATCAACTTTGACTGGACCGACCCTGCCAATACCAAAGCAGAGATTCCACTGCAGATTACCAATAAGGAGTATGCAGCGGGGCAGCCTTTTTATGTAAGGACGAAACCCGGCCAGGCAAATAAGTTTTCTGTTTGTAATGAGCGGATCACCTTTAAGCTGGACGTACTGGTCTTAATCGGCGGGTCATTATATTACTATGAGAATGGAATGGACTATGTGATGGCACGTTAATACCGATAATTGTCTTTGACAACAATAGGAGGGTGGCTTAAAACAGCCACCCTCTTTTTATATTGGTACCACCCGGCCGGTTACAGAATCTGGCGGATTGACTGTTAGTTGATATGTACGATCATTTGTTATTAAATGCCGGTATGGGTATTTGCCTGCTACAGTCGGCTTTATTCATGCCCGGGTGAGCCTGTCACGGTCAGGCCGGCACGCATCTTGTACTTTTACAGTAACAAACAGATTATAACCGGATAACGGGTTCAAAATAGTTTTCTCATGTGAACGGTCAACAAGACCTACGCAGGTGGTTTTCAAACCGGCCTGCTTTTTTTTTATTAACAGTCTGCTCAGCATACAGTCGCGGGTTTGCCGGCTTTTCCTCATTATCCCCATAATCCTGTCCGGTGAATGAGTAAAAATGTGCATCATTTTCCTCAATATATTATAAGTTTATGGCCGGGCCCGGATGGCACACTAATCCCATCCATTTGTCTTGTTGCCATATTATGTTGTTATTGGGTATTGATCTCGGAACTTCTTCGGTAAAAGTATCAGTAGTAGATGCAGCTACACAGCACTGTGTGGCATCGGCCAGTTATCCCGATACGGAGGCTGCTATTGCAGTGCCTCAGGCCGGCTGGGCTGAGCAGGATCCCGATCTGTGGTGGGAGTATGCGGGTAAAGCCATCCTGCGTTGTCATGCATCCGGCACTTATAAAACGGCAGATATAGGCGCTATCGGCATAGCCTATCAGATGCATGGACTGGTGCTTACAGACAAACAGCAACGTGTATTAAGACCTTCCATCATCTGGTGCGATAGCCGGGCGGTGGCGCTGGGCGACGAGGCCTTTGATGCACTGGGTGCGTCCTATTGCCGTACACATCTGCTCAACTCTCCGGGTAACTTTACAGCCGGTAAGCTGGCCTGGGTTAAGAAGAATGAGCCGGCAGTCTATGCAGCTGCCGATAAAATGATGCTGCCCGGCGATTTTCTGGCCATGCGCCTCACCGGCGAATGTACCAGTACCGTATCGGGTCTTTCAGAAGGTATGTACTGGGATTTTGCGAAGGGGACACTCTCCGAAGAACTGTTGAAATACTGGGAGCTGAACGAATCCCTAATCGCTCCTGTGACCCCGCTTTTTTCGGAACACGGACGGTTATTACCTCAGGTAGCAGAAGCGCTGCAGCTGCGGGCAGGCATACCGGTCACCTACAAAGCCGGCGATCAGCCCAATAATGCACTTGCCCTTAATGTGCTCGCTCCGGGCGAGCTGGCGGCCACCGCGGGTACGTCAGGCGTAGTGTATGCGGTAACCGGCGAACTGGCCGGCGACAGCCTTTCCCGCATCAATAGTTTTGCGCATGTAAATCACACAACAGCCGATCCGCGCATCGGTCTGTTACTTTGTATAAATGCTACCGGTATTTTTCAGAAATGGATAAAAGAAATAGCAGGCCGGGAGCTCAGCTATCAGCAGCTTAATGAGCTGGCTGCCGCTGCACCATCAGGATCAGACGGCTTACTGGCCATCCCCTTTGGCAATGGAGCGGAGCGTATGCTCCAGAACAGGATCACCGGTGCGCATTTTCATAATATAGAACTGAATAAACATGGACGACCGCATATGGCCAGGGCTGTGCAGGAAGGTATTGCCTGTGCTTTCCGCTATGGAGTGGATATCATGAAGGAAAATGGGGTGCAGGCTCAGGTAGTACGTGCCTCACGCGCCAACCTGTTTCTGAGTTCTCTCTTTGCCCAGGCATTTGCAGATATCAACCAGGTGAGTGTGGAGTTTTTTGACGGAGATGGAAGTTTCGGAGCTGCTCTTGGACCCGGCATAGGAGCGGGTGTATAT
>JAGODE010000020.1 GCA_017998385.1 Chitinophagaceae bacterium
GTGCCAAATCATACGACTTCGATGAAAACGGCCTGCAACCACTGATCGATTATGAACGCCTTACTGAAATCGTCCTGAGCTCAGGATTTACCGGCTATATAGGCGTGGAGTTTGAAGGGTTCACCCAGGATGAGCCGTCTGGTATACGACGCACAAAAGCATTGCTGGAGAAGTACCTGAAAAGGTAAAGGGTGGAAGGCAAAAGGTAGAATTGTAGGCCCGCCATGCATGGCGGGCCGGGGTAAAAAGATGAAGTAACATGCCTGAATCGAAGCAGAAACCCTTCTCTCCTTTACATAATCGACTCCTTTAGTTCAATTGATCAGACCACTTCGCGGTCCGATCGGGTTCCTAACGTTATCCTCCTGTTATTACTTTCTCCCGATCTCCCAGGAAAATACATAAGTTCCTGCTTCAAGGGGAAATTCAAGAAAACGGGCGTTTTTTATATTAACAGGAAAAGGGGGATTTAGTGACTGAAAATACACCTTGCTATCGTTTGAAATATTGAATATCGCCTCCCCATTCATCTTCATACGCATAGACGGTGCCACTGCAATTTGTACGGTGGCAGAAGTACCCGGCGGGATAACAACGGTGTATTTACCGCGCTTTTTTTCTTTGGTCCAGGCAGACGTGATTACGCCATACGGAGACCTGTGCGTGGCAGAAAAACTTTTTAATCCATCTGCCATATGAGGACGAAGATAAAAATGCCGGAAGCCCGGTTGTGCTGTATCTGGCTGTATACCTCCCAGTGCTTTATAAAACCAGGCGCCAATTTCACCAAACATGATATGATTACGGGAAATGTCTGACTGTGCATCTATCGGCCAGTTCTCATATAACGTAGTGGCTCCATTTACGATCCACCATCCCCAGGAAGGGTAGGTCTGTTGCGTGGCTACCTGGTAGGCCAGATCTGCATAACCATTTTCGCTGAGAGCATTCAGGATTGCTTTGGTGCCCAGCAGGCCTACATCGAGGTGACTACTATCGGCCATAACTCTTACTGCCAGATTTTTTGCTACCTGTTCTTTATGTTCATCCTCTACCAGGCCCCAGTACAGAGCCATACTCATGGCTGTCTGCGTACCATCGCCATACTGCATGGTAGCTTTATTGAAATACCGGGCATTGAATGCGTCTTTTATTTTCCTGGCCAGCCGTTCGTATTTTTCTGCATCTGCGTTATTTCCCAGCAATCCGGCACTTGCAGCCAGTATGCGCACATCTGTATAATAATAGACAGTAGATGTAAGCGGCACCGGTGTTTGCGATTTCACCGGCACCCAGTCGCCCAACCCCCAGCTGCAAATACCCTCCGGACTTCGCTCAGTAACCTGATCCACATAACGGCGCAACGATTCGTAACAGGAAGCCAGTAAACTGGTATCGCCGTAAAACAGGTATACATTCCAGGGTATGATGGCCAGGGTACTCGTCCAGTCGGGACCATTGCCCCACTCATAACCCCAACCGCCGGTAGGGATGATAGAAGGCAAAACGCCATTTGGCTGCTGCTCATCGCGGTGATCGGCCATCCATTTTTCATAAATAGTGATCACATCGTAGTTAAACATACCTGTTTCGCTGGCAATATGTGCATCGCCGGTCCAGCCGTTCTTTTCACGTTGCGGACAATCTGTAGGATAACCAAAGAGATTCGAGAGATAAGAATTGTTGGTTGCACTCCAGATCTTATTAATGATGATGTTGGAGCTATTTAACTTCCCGGCTACAGGCACATCACTATGCATAAAGTAGGCACTCAACGAAGTACCGGTAAGTTCTATGGGCCGGCTGCTGTTTATTTCCACATACTGAAACCCTTTATAGTTAAAGCGCGGACAAAAAACCTCTTCATCTTTTCCTGCAGTAATAAAGATATCTGTCTGAAAGGGGTCAGTGTTATCTGTTGGCCGGTAATGCACATCAATATTCGACATATCAGTATGCCCATTGGCATACAACCTTTCGCTATGCCGTAAACGTATAATGGTGCCGGCCGGAGCTTTCACCCGCAACTCACTCACACCGGCTATGGTGCGACCGAGGTCATACACATAATTTGTGTCGCTGAATTTTTTGACACTAACGGGTACGAGTTTTTCTGTGTGCCGGACAGGGGGCATGGCCTGTGCTGTTATAAGCCTTGACGGTGCGGCGCGGAAAATCACCCCCCGCCATTTGCTGTCATCAAAGCCCGGTTGGTTCCAACCCGTCTGTTCAAGCCGTGCATCATAATGCTCGGCTGTATAAATGCTGTTAAAGACAAGTGGCCCCGTACTGGTTTTCCAGTTTTTGCCTGTACCAATTGTCTGAACAGTGCCATCGGCATACGTAATCCGCAGATCCATACAAAAAGCGGGACGTTGCCGCCAGGGTGCTACGTGAAAATTCCATACGGCAGTAGACTGATGATTGTACCAGCCATTGCCCAGCAATACTCCCAGCGCATTGTTGCCCTCCCTGAGTTGTGCTGTCACATCATAAGTCACATACAGCAGGCGGCGGTCGAACCGGGTATAGGCCGGATCCAGTACATGATCGCCTATCCGTTGGCCATTGATGGAGAGTTCATATAAGCCAGCTGCAGCAATATAGGCTCTTGCCGAGCGGACGGGCTTGTTGAGTACAGCAACAGTTCGGAAATAGGGAGCCGCCTTTTCATCCACAGACTTATCATCGCTGATCCAGGCGCCCTGCCAGTTAGCCATATTCATCATGCCTGTCTCAAAAACGGCTATAGCAGAAACAGCTGATTGATTGTCTTTGCCCCAGATCTGTACACGCCAGTAATAACGGCTAAAGGGTTGCAGTGGCTGACCGTTATACCGGATACGCTGATCGTGACCCGACTGCTGCAATTGCCACATATTTCCTTTGCCATTTACTACCGCCAGCGAATCGGTACCAACCGTAATGCTGTATGACTTCTGACCGGCGCCGGTGCGGGTATCCTGCAATTGCCACGAAAGACGTGGATTCGCTGCATCAAGACCCAGCGGGTTTTCCAGGTATTCGCAACGCAGAAAAACAGGGCGGCAGTCTTCCTGCGCCTGCAGGCTATGGGTAGCGATGGAGAAAAGGAAAGCTGCTAAGAAAAATCTCATTTGCATGAGAGACATAGTTTTGCGGAAGGTAAAAGGAAAAAGGGGAATGGTAGAAGGTTTTTTTACCATTTCCTTTTTCACTTTACCCTCTACCTTCTCCCCTCTGCCTTTTTCCGGCGCCTGATCATTTTTTCTATCTCCACTGCCACAAACACAAGCGAAGAAAGTATACCCACGAGTAAAAACTCATTCATGCTCAGCGCCTGTGTATGAAATATGTGTTGCAAAAAAGGAATATAGGTGAGCGCGGCCTGCAGCACAAATGCCAGCACCACTGCGCCAATGAGATATCTGTTAGAAAACAAGCCTATCCGGAAAAGCGATTGCGAATCGGAACGTATGGCCAGTACATGCCCCATCTGCGACAGGCACAGTACATTAAACACAATTGTCTGCCAGTGCAATCCCCTGTCTATGGCCCAGGCCTGTGTAGCCAGGGCGATGGCCCCCATCAGCAATCCAACCCATAATATATGAATGCCCATACCATTGGCAAAGACAGTTTGCTGCGGAGGGCGTGGCGGCCGGTTCATTACATCTTTTTCTGCCTTCTCAAAAGAAAGGGCAATAGCTGGCAACCCATCCGATACCAGGTTGATCCATAAAATATGAATCGGCAGCAAAGCCAGGGGTAATCCCATGAGCGGACCCAGCAAGAGGGTCCATATCTCTCCTGCATTGGTGGTCATGAGGTATTTAATAAATCGCAGAATATTGTCGTATATGCGCCGTCCTTCTTTTACCGCCCGTACAATAGTCGAAAAATCATCGTCGAGCAGTATCATATGGGCTGCTTCCTTTGATACATCGGTACCGGTAATGCCCATAGCTATACCAATATTGGCTCTCCGCAGCGATGGGGCATCATTAACCCCATCGCCAGTCATAGCTACATAATGTCCTTTCTGCTGCAGTTCTTTTACAATCTGCAGTTTTTGTTCGGGCGAAACACGGGCAAATACTCTCACACGTTCAATCTGATGGGCCAATTCGCCTGGCTTCATTTCTTTCATTTGTTGTCCGGTCAGCAGCAAATCCTCATCTGTAAGTATACCAATGCGGATGGCAATATTGCGGGCTGTTAGCGGGTGGTCGCCGGTGATCATAACGGGCACAATGCCAGCCGAGCGGCAATCGGCTACTGCCTTCATTGCTTCTTCTCTGGGCGGGTCAATAATTCCTGCCAGTCCCAGCAATTGCAGTTCCTGCTCTGCTGTTTCACTGTCAGGGTTGTCGGGCATATTGCCCCAGGGGCGCCAGGCAAAGCCCATGACCCGTAAGCCTTCGGAAGCCAGCTCATCGACCTTTGCATTTACAGCCTCTTTATCGATACCGGTGCATCTTGCCAGCAACATATCGGGAGCGCCTTTAGTAAACGACACTACCCCGTTGCCTGAGCGGTGAAAAGTAGTCATAAGTTTACGATCGGCGTCAAATGGCAACTCACCAATACGCGGCCATTGCCGGATCTCCGACAGCGGTGCAGCTATTTTCATCAAGGCAATTTCCGTACTGTCTCCCTGCCATTTGCCGGTATTGTCCTTTACGGCATCATTATTAAGAGCCATCGCCAGCAATAGCCTGCGGCCATCTTCGTCCTTTGCCAGTTGTGCTGCTTCCTGCGCCGTATAGGTCTGCTCATGCTGACTTATTTTCTCCACCTCCATTTTATTGCGTGTAAGTGTACCGGTTTTATCGGTGCAGATATAGGTGACAGAGCCGAGGGTTTCCACTGCGGGCAGTTTACGTATCAGGGTATTCTTACGCACCATACGTCCGGCGGCCAGTGCGAGTGATATGGTAATAACAGCAGGTAATGCTTCCGGAATGGCAGCTACAGCAAGGGAGATGCTGGTCATTACCATCGTCACCAGCGATTCGCCCCGCAGCCATCCGGTAAGGAGAAAAACAAGGCAAAGTGCTATTACAATAAGAGAAAGCTTTTTACTGAATGCAGCCATGCGTTGCTGCAGGGGGGTCTGCATCTCTTCTTCCTGCAGCATGCGGGCAATTTGGCCCAGCTGAGTCTGCATACCAATGGCTACTACCAATCCTTTTCCATGACCATTTGTAACAAAAGTGCCTTTAAAAGCCATATTATACTGCTCTGCCAGTGGCAGGTCATCGTCTTCGAGCTGCTGACTGATCTTGTCAACCGGCACCGACTCGCCCGTGAGTGCGGCCTCTTCTATGCGAAGACCTGCTGATTCCGTAACCCGCATATCGGCAGGCACCATATTGCCGGCTTCGAGCATTACAAGGTCACCAGGTACCAGGTCTGCAGCAGACAGTTGCTGCAATTCCCCATTTCTCCACACATGCGTATGTGTAATAGCCATTTTGCGCAGGGCGGCCATAGACTTTTCGGCGCGCCACTCCTGCAGAAAACCGATTACTGCGTTGATTAATACAATGATGAGAATAACGATTGTATCAGCCATATCACCCAGCAACCCGGATATGACGGCCGCCACCAGCAGAATCAGTATCATCAGGTCTTTGAACTGGTGCAGTAGTACCATCCAGGGAGATTTCTTTTTTCCCTGTTGCAGTTCATTCGGCCCCCATTGTTGCCTGCGGCTTTCGGCCTCGGCCAGCGTAAGACCGGAGGATACCGTCTGCAACTTTGCTGTTACCTGTTCATCTGTGAGTTTATACCAATGCATGGAAAGAATTTATCCCCGCCTCCCGCTGGTAATCGGGACCAGGTCGGATAATACAAAAATGAACCGGATGCGGCACACAGCCCCTGATCCTTATCAGCTCTTCTATTGACAGGTTTCAAGTATTATACCAGGTATGTCCGTGGCTTTACACGCGTCTGCCGTTTTTTTCACCAGATTATTTCCGAAAAAAACAGGAAATCTCTGATGAAAAACACTTGGCCTCCCCTACCCGGCGATCGTAATATTGTATCAGTTACATGTTATGACATAGCTGTTGATTTGGTTGCTAGTGTGTTTTGTGAATTAGTGTGGTGAGCAGGTCGGATTGTTTCGGAAGTTGGGAAACGTAGTGTTTTGTAAGGGAAAATGCACTTAACGTGACCGGCTTCACTGGTAACCGATCTGTTAACTAATACCTCACAAAAAAATGGGCCGATATCAATCGGCCCATCACTTTTTTGCACGTACCGGTAACAATTTTCAAATACGGCTTATCCAGTTAAGAATGTAATCGGCATCTTCTTTCCAGGTTGACTGGCCCAGTACGAAGTGATTACGTCCGGCAAATTCTTTATAATCCAGTACAGAGTTATTTTTCCGGTATTTTTTATAATTACGGATATTCAGGTGTGCCGGTGTAATGGTATCCTCGCTGCCTGATGTGATCAGCAGGGGCGGATGCTCTTTTTTATAATCCACACTGGCAGCGCTGGTAAGTCCACCCCGGGCTACTGTTTTTGATTCCGGCACTATTAATTTTTCATACGTCGCTCTTTGCTCTGCGAGCGGCATGCCGTTGACAAATGCATATTGCCAGGTCTTAAACGACATAAGATAGGTTTTGCGGAGCGACGTGAATAACCCCAGTGATCGCCAGCCCGCTTTCAGAAAGGAAAACTCATACGGGAATACCCCGAGCGTAGGTACCGGATGAATAGCAATACCGGCCGCCGGCAGATCGCGGTTTGTAATAATCTGGGTGATGAGACCGCCGAGTGAATGTCCTATTACAATAGGTTTTTCGGGAAATGACTTAACGATGGCTGCATAATGATCCACCAACTCCCGTAAAGTGAGTTTTGCAAGAGCTACATCATTGGGACGACGGCTCCGCAATTCGGCCGGGCTGGCATCTTTGTGCGGCCAGGGAGGTGCAATTGTCTGGTAGCCTTTTTGCTCAAAATAGTCGCGCCACTCATCCCAACAGTTATTACCCACAAAAGCGCCGGTTACAAATACAATCTGTTTGCTGGTTATACTTGCCATGTCAGTGGTTTTAGTAATGGAGTACACTTTGCCAAAAGCTGCTGTCACTTCTCCAAAACTATCTGCCTGCTCTGGTTATACCAATACATAAAACCTGTATTGTCTTATACATTTCCGGACCGGCTTCACAACGACTGACCAGGATCACGCAAGGCGATCACCTCTTTTTTGATCCCCAGTTTCCGCATCCGCGAATTAAGGGTTGATACATTTATACCCAGCAGCTCTGCTGCACCCCCAGGGCCTGATATTTTGCCGCTGGTTTGCTGAAGAGCAGCGATAATATGGTCACGTTCATTTTCTTCGATGGTTTTGAGTGGCCGTGATGAGGTGGCCTGCCGAGCGACCGCCGAAGCCGGTACAGCGGGCATTATCATCTCTTCCAGTTTTGTGCCTTTTGCCATCAGTACACTTCTTTCTATTACATTTTCCAGCTCTCTTATATTTCCCGGCCAGTCATACTGCATGAGCTGCTCCAGGGCATCGGCCTCAATGCCATGAACATGCCTGCCCAGCGATGCAGCGCATTTCTCAATAAAATGAACCGCCAGTAGCGGGATATCTTCTTTCCGGTTTCTGAGTGCCGGCAACTCAATAGGAAATACATTCAGCCGGTAATACAGATCCATCCTGAACTTTCCTTCAGCCACCTCCTGCTCGAGATTGCGGTTAGTAGCGGCGAGTATCCGCACATTGAGACCGATGGTATTTCTCCCGCCGATCCGCTCAATTTCTTTTTCCTGCAATACCCGCAATAGCTTTACCTGCACCTCAAGCGGCAATTCGCCTATTTCGTCCAGAAAAACAGTACCGCCATCTGCCTGTTCAAACTTGCCGATATGTTTTTCATATGCTCCGGTAAATGCGCCTTTTTCGTGGCCAAACAATACCGATTCTATCAGTGTTGCAGGGAGTGCTGCGCAGTTTACCTTGATGAGGGGTTTATTTTTTCGTGGCGACAATTCATGTATGCCCTGCGCAATACGTTCTTTACCTGTACCGCTTTCGCCCAGAATAAGTACAGACAACTCGGCTGGGGCTACCAGCAGCACTGATTGCAATACTTTCTTCAGTGCTGCACTGCTGCCAATGATGCCTGCAAGCGCCGGAACACTCGCCGGAGTCTGTGCCGCCCTGCGCCGTTGTGTTTCCTGCTCACGCGCCATTCGTCCCTCCGCATGCAGATACCAGGCAATATCGAGCGTAACCAATATATCTTTTTCGCGAAAAGGTTTTACCAGGAATCCATAGGGCTTCGTGACCTTGGCCGCATCAAGTGTATCTTTATTTGAGTTAGCCGAAAGATATACAAAGCCAACACCCAGTTCATTGAGCCGGTGTGCCATATCTATGCCGGTAAGATTTCCCTGCAAAAAAATATCCAGCAATACCAGATCAGGTTGTTCACGGCTTACCAATTCAAGGCCAACTGTTACCGAACGGGCAATACCGCATACATGATAACCGGCTTTTTGCAGTATCATCTGCAGATTATTTGCTTCTATAAACTGATCTTCTACAATCAATATTCGTTTACCCGGCGCCATAGATACTTTTCTCACTTTCGGTATTCGTTATTTTAGTAAAATCTGTTTTATCAAATTCCAGCCTGATAGAGGTGCCTGGTCCACTGCTGATTTGCAGGCGCGCATTGATATCATCGCTCAATCCACGAATCAACCTGAGCCCCAGCGAATCATGCTGCAGGCTCTCCCAGTGGGCAGGCAGACCAATTCCATTATCGGCTACCTCGAGCATTATCTTGCCCTCTTCTGTGCGGATCATACGGATACGTATTTCTCCGGGGGCCCCATCCGGAAAAGCATACTTGATGGAATTGGTAATTGCCTCGTTGAGGATAAGCGCAATTGGAATAGCCTGTGAAATATCCAGGCAGATATGATCAATCTGTGAATCAAACCGCACATGCCCTTTCAGATCAAAACTATCGCGCAGGTACGTTAACAATTCAGGCAGATAAACAGCCATATCAATAGCCGTTACATTGGCTACCTGGTATAATTTCTGGTGCATGAGCGACATGGCATATATCCGATGCTGACTGATGCGCAAGGCCATCAGGGCCTCGTCTTTCAGATAAGCCGACTGAGCCTCCAGCAGACTCATAATCGTATGCAGGTTATTTTTTACACGGTGATGCACTTCGCGCAGCAGCCATTCTTTTTCTTCCAGCAGCTTCTGCAACGCTTCATTTTTCCTGCTGATGGCCTGATTGCTTTTCTGCTTCAACTGATATTGGTTGTATAGCAGCCCCAGTATCACCAGCATAAGGGCAGCTCCTGCAATTGTTACATTGCGCGTGAAGGTTGACTTTTCCAATTCCAGTTTTCTCTTATTATTGGCCAGGCTCAATTCGTTTACACGGGCTCTCGACTTGGTGAGTTCATACTCTGCCTGCAGTGCGTTCATATTTTCTGACACCGATTTATACAAAAAACTGTCGGCCAGTTCATGTTCCCGCTCCTTGGCTGTATATGCATGCTGGTAATCGCCCTGTGCCAGATAGATGGGCGTGATATTCTTCAGAAACCGTATTTCCTGCCGGTAATTCCCTTTATCACGTGCCAGCTTCACCGCCTGGTCAAGATAAAGGATCGCTTTTTTCGGTTCGTCTTTACCATAGGTTTTGGCCAGGCCGGAAAGACATTGCAGCTCACGCAGGTAATTTCCAATGCGGCGCGACCGCTCCAGTGCATCCAATTGCAGCTGCACCGCCTGTTGCTTATGTCCTGTTCGGGCATATACCGTTGCGAGGTTATTGACAATGGTGATGTTGAGTCCCTGATACTCCGGTTTATCGCTTAAGGGTAATGCTTTCTCGAGGTAGCCGGTTGCCTGGGAGAGTTTACCTGTTTCGCGGTAGATAACTCCCATATGATTGTAGATGTTGAGCGTAGTACCGGAGAAAGGTACACTATCGATTAACCGTTCGGCCTGTTTCAGATATTCCAGCGCAGGCTGATATTTATGCTGATCAAGATATGCCCAGGAGATACTGTAATATGCCTCCATTTTGCGGAAGGCATTTCCATATTTTTCTGCATCTGCCAGGGCTGCATAAAAATATTCTCCCGCTTTGTCATACCGGCCATTACGGAGTTCAACCACACCCAGCCTGATACCGGCAGAAGCCCGGCCATCAGGTATCTGGTATGCCGTGAAAAGATCCAATGCCTGCTGATACTTTTTCCTGGCCAGTTCAAATTCACCCTGGTTATCGTCAATCATGCCCTGTTGCACAAGTATGGAAGCAACACCGGCACTATCGCCACCTGTACGGGCCTGATTCAATGCCTTGTTTGCGATATAAACAGCTGAGTCCTGTTTGTAATAGCGGTAATAGCTGATTTGTTTCTCATAATCAGCTATCGAAGGCTGTTGTGCATACGCTCCGGTAACGAAAAGTAATAAAAGCAATGATCCGTAAGATTTCATATAATCAGTCAGGGTCAGGTATTTTGAGCATAAATGACTGGGCCGGGCAGCAATGTAGTATAACCCACACAGCTGTTCATTGCCATTTGCTGCATTTCCGTTTCCTATTCAGGGTTTATAGTTAAACAGTTTACTTTTTGCTATTCCCAGCTTTTTGATCTTTGAATTGAGTGTAGATACAGGCAGGCCCAGTATCGCTGCAGCTCCACCTGAACCATAGATTCTGCCCCGGCAGTGGTTGAGCACTTTCAGGATATGATCCCGCTCATTGTCTGCATGCGATTTAAGCTCCTCTTCCGCCGGCAATCCTGCTTTTTTTATCTCCTTTGCAGAAGGCAGGAATACCTGCCTGATCAACTGCCCGGGCGACATGAGTATACTTCGCTCAATGATATGCTCCAGTTCGCGCACATTACCTGGCCAGCGGTAAGCCATCAGTTCTTTGAGGGCTTTCGCCGACAACGATTTGGCGGGTTGACCGGTGATCCGGGCATATTTTTCCAGGAAATGAGTTGCCAGTGCCGGCAGATCCTCCATTCGTGCGCGAAGTGGTGGCAGGGTTACAGGAAATACATGCAGGCGATAGTAAAGATCATTCCGGAAGCGGCCGGCGGCCACTTCTTCGTCGAGGTTGCGGTTGGTGGCCGCAATCACACGTACATCTATCTTTATCGGACTTTTTCCGCCAATACGTTCTATTTCCCGCTCCTGCAATGCGCGCAATAGTTTTACCTGCAACTCTGGCTGAAGCTCTCCTATCTCATCCAGGAACAACGTGCCCCTGTGGGCCAGTTCAAATTTACCGATACGCCGCTCGGCAGCTCCGGTAAAACTCCCTTTTTCATGGCCAAACAGTTCGCTCTCGACCAGGTTGACAGGCAATGTTGCACAATTCACTTTTACCATCAGCTTATCTGCGCGGGGTGATACATGGTGCAGTGCCCGTGCTACAAGTTCTTTGCCCGTACCCGTTTCGCCAAGAATCAGCACCGTACTGTTTACATCAGATACCTTTGTGAGCTGTTCAAATACCTGCTGCATGGCCGGCCCCACGCCCACTATATCCTGATAGGTATAGCCTCTTCCGACCTCCTGTTGCAAATAACTGCGCTCTTCCTCCAGCTGTTCTTTATAGCGTTTTATTTCTGCCAGCTGAGTTTCAATCTGCTCATAGGCCATGATGTTGCCTACAGCAAGTGAAAGCTGATCTGCCATAGCTGCTATCAGTCGCAGATGCCTGGGTGTAAAGTGATCCGCCCCTTCTGACCATAACATCAGCAATCCCAACCGGTCATTGCCTTTCTGCAGGGGAGCCGTCAGGCATTCTTTTAATCCGGCTTTCAGCGAAACAGCTACCAGCGAAGAAGCCGATTCATTGACATCAATGGCAGCCAGGTTTTCTATTTGCGGACTTCCGGCATCAAGCACCTTCTTTATAAAATCATCCCCATACGATAATGGCTGATCCAGTAAAGTACGATACCGGGCCTGCAAACGGCGCGCACCAGATGATATGCGCAACGAGACATCCAGTGCCTGCGCCTTATCATCCATAAGGCCAATACACAGATCCTCCACCTGAAATAACTGTTGTAAACGCGGGTAGACTTTACGCAGCAATTCTTTTCTGTCTCTTATGGCCGTTATCTCCCTGTTGAAGGAAAGCAGCATATCGCGTTCCTCCAGTTCCAGCAGCAATTCGGCTTCCATATCGCCATACATCCATCCATTTAGAGGTATGCTGTTTTCTTTTTTACTGCTGTAAGCCATGTACTAAAGGTAGGCTAAAGCAGTTATCAAATACCGCTGAGAATGTCACCAATTTGCGGTATTTCGTTAATTTTTATTTTTAAATAGCAATGTAAGAGACTGATTTTTAATACAATAAAGCCTGGCACAAGTATTGGCTAATATATGCAGGAAACCACGACTACCACTACCAAAAAACCAGGATTATGACTGTACAGTATTCTACCAGCATCAACCCGATTGTTGACCGGCCTGTATCTTTTATTCGCCAGCACAGTCCACTTCAACCCGATTTTGATATTCAGACTATCGAGCCAGGACATCCGGACCTGCCAGTGTCGCGTATTTCGCGTTATGAAATTTTCTGGATGAAGCAATCAGGAACATCGCTGCATGTAGACGGGCAGGATTATCCGTTAATGCCGCATCAGCTTTTTTGTGTTGCGCCGGGCCACTGGAGGCGTCTTAGTATGTCAGGCCCCACGCATGGTTATTACATCAGTTTTGCACCCGATTTTTTACTCACGGGAAATAATTGCGCCGGAATGTACGAAGATAATTTCGCGCAATTGCAAATCCTGGATGCAAGTGGCTACCTGCAGGCCGAGCTGCAGATGCTTATCCTCAAGATGATTCGCGAAAACAATCATTCCTTTCAGCGCAAAACTGAGTTATTAAAGGGCCTGGTACAGATTTTAATGATCCATTTTGGACGCCAGGAGCAACACACCCCTGCGACCCATACAGATACGCGTGAAGTAAGTCTGATCCGTCAGTTTGTGCAATTGGTAAGAACACATTTTATGGAAAAGAAAATGGTGAGCGACTATGCAGATATCCTTTGCGTAACCGCCAATCACCTCAACCGCACGGTTAAAAAGCTGACAGGACAGACCGCCAGTTATCATATTCAACAGCAGGTAATCCGCGAAGCAAAGCGTATGGCCATCTATTCAGAAACCAGTATGAAAGAAATTGCCTATAGCCTTGGATTTGATAACCTCGCACATTTCAGTAAATTTTTCAAAAACAATTCCGGCAGCAGTTTTTCGAATTACAGAAAGAACGCAACCATGGGATGATTTTAGAATGTGCTATTGTGCTGATGTGCTAATAAGTCTTTGCACTCTTCGCGTTCTTCGCGCTCTTTGCGTTCTTCGCGCTCTTTGCGTTCTTCGCGCTCTTCGCGTCTTTGCGTTCTTCGCGTTCTTTGCGTTCTTTGCGTTCTTCGCGCTCTTCGCATCTTCGCGTTCTTTGCGCTCTTCGCGTTCTTGGCGCTCTTTGCGTTCTTCGCGTCTTTGCGTTCTTCGCGTCATAAGGACTGATAAAAATGCCGGGCTTCTTCCATCGCCTGACCACATATATCCTTCAGCTGTGCAATAAGACGGCCAAAAGAAGAAGGCCCCTGTTGCTGATGTTCCAGTTCATCGAGGACAGGGCTTAGTACGGGGAGTAATCCCACTACAGAAACACTGGTACGCATGTTATGTGCCAGCTTACTAAGCAATGTATACTGCTGGCGGGTATAGGCCTCTTCCAACTCGGCAAGAGCCGCCGGGATAATTTCCAGGAATTGCCCGGTCACAGCTTTTTCATAGTCCGTATTGCCGAGGCTTACTTCACGCATATAATCAAGCTGGATAGTCTCATACTTTTCTGCCACAGCAGTAAAAGAACCGGGAGAAGGAGGCCCCCCTGCAGCGCCCTGTTTACCGAGCTTTGTCAGCAACTGATAAAGCTGACCTTCCCGAACAGGTTTTGACAGGTATTCGTTCATGCCGAAACTGATGCATTTCTCACGCTCGCCGGGCATAGCATGTGCAGTCATCGCAATAATAGGTATATCCGACTTCAGCACCTGGCGTATCTCCTGGCTGGCTGTATAGCCATCCATTACCGGCATTTGTATAT
The DNA here is from genome assembly GCA_017998385.1 of Chitinophagaceae bacterium. Classification (GTDB taxonomy): domain Bacteria; phylum Bacteroidota; class Bacteroidia; order Chitinophagales; family Chitinophagaceae; genus CAYMZZ01. Next base: position 14,165 of record JAGODE010000020.1, read on the forward strand.
CCATTAATATCACATGAAAATGATGAGCCCGTAACTGTTCTATACAATCCTGCCCATTGTAGGCAAAAGAACAGGTGGCCCCCCACCGATCGAGCAGGTGCCTGATGAGTGATTGATTGATCTCATTGTCTTCTGCCACCAGTATCTCCATACCCTGCAGTGAGCCGGCTGCCGGCTGATTTTGCTGTTCATCAGTTTGCTGTATATCATTGTCTTTTGCAACACCAAATGGAATTACCAATGAGAACTGCGTACCCTGGCCTGGCCGGCTTTCTACGGTAATGCTACCCTGCAGCAGGGTTACCAGATCTTTCACAATGCTAAGTCCCAGCCCTGTTCCGCCATATTTGCGGGTTACAGAATCTTCTGCCTGCTGAAAACGTTCAAAAATGCGGTCGAGCTGATCTGATTCAATACCGATACCGCTATCGGCAACACTAATTGCCAATAGCAACTGTCTGCCCCGCCAGCCCTGTTGCGTAACATGAATATGAATGCGGCCTTTATGTGTGAATTTAATTGCGTTATTGACCAGGTTGACCAGTATCTGAGTAAGACGCATGGGATCCCCTTCAAGTATATCCGGTAAAACCGGATCTGTTTCAGAAGTCAGCTGCAGGTCTTTTTCTGCCACGCGGGTAGCAAACATGGTCTCTACAGCATGTAGCAGGTTGCGCAGGCTGAATGAAGCTGTCTCCAGCCTTATCATACCGGCTTCTATTTTGGAAAGGTCAAGTATGTCGTTGACAATTGCAAGGAGATTCTCACCAGATTGCTCAATGGTTTGCAGATAGTGGCTCGACTCTTCATCCATTTTTTTGTGACGGAGCAGATTGGTGAAGCCAAGGATAGCGTTGAGCGGCGTACGTATTTCATGGCTCATATTGGCCAGGAAATTTTCTTTGATACGCGCCGCTTCACGTTGTTTCTTTTCAGACAGATTGAGCTGCTGAATCAAATGTTCCTGCCGGCGCAGTGTATGAATGATATACCAAAACAGGCCTGCTGCACTTATGAGTACCAGCGAGATGAGGATAATGCTAAACCGGAGAGCGCCGCGTCCGCTCTGGTCCATCGAGAGGGTGACTTCGGCGAGGTGCCGTTTGCGGGTGCTGTCGACCAGGCTGGTGACCATGATGATGGAATCTGCAAGGCGCTTACTGGTGGGGTCGGCAATCATGCGCAGGGCTACCGGCCGGCCGGCCAGCAGCAGGCTGTCGAGTACTTCGTTGCCAAAAGCAATTTTGCGGCGTACCAGTTTGTCGAGCTGATCGATGTATTTGACAGAACTGTCATCGTCCGTTACTTTCTGCAATTTTTCCAGGTCATTATCAATTTCGGCCAGCTGGCTTTCTATGCCCCGGAAGAGACCTGTATCGCTGGTAGCTACCGCTCCGCGGATACGGCTTTCAAATGCGATCACATTCTTTCCCAGCTCCTGCAACTGCCTGCCGGTGCTAAGTTCCTGCAGCAACTTTTCATTGCCATTGATGAGAGTGTTGATGTTTTTGGAAGAGTTGAACTGAATATAGACCAGCAGCAATGTGCCTGCAATAAAGCCTGCCAGGATAAAATAGATAAGTCTTTTCCCTTTCATTGTCCTGATTATGGCTCTAATTTAGGTTAATTCAGGAACCTGATTTGTGCGGAGGCAGCTTGAGGTATCTGTTAAAAAAATAAATGAGCAGCAGGATTGACACTACCAGTGCTGCTGCCAGCAATAAAATGGAAGAACGGCTGCCTCCCTCATCCAGGAGTTTGAAAAGCAGGTAACTGAGTAAAACCAGCACCAGGGTATCGGTAAAGAATAATATGGTATAAACGAATTTCATGGGTTATTTAAAAAAAAGGCCCTGGTGGAAACCAAGGCCGTAAACCAAAACCAACTGCTATGAGAAAAACTCATTACGTTTTGTTCACTATGAGAAGTTTCCGATTCAAAATTAGCCGTCACCGGCTGGTTGTCCCGGACTCAATCGGCCAGCAGGCAAATACTGTCGTTGGATGGGGCGCATTTATCTGTCCGCTCCTGGCAAACGGAGAGTAACTGCCGGGCGCAAAAAAACCGGTTGCGGGAAAAGCACCCGGCAACCGGCCTAAATATTTAAACCCATTGACACTAAAGAATATTCATCCGCTTATTAAGCGTAGCCCGGTAGGCATCGGCTACCGGTACCGGCTTGCCCTGAAGCACCAGGGCGCCATCCTGAATGCTGTCGATTTTGTCGATAGCCACGAGATACGACCGATGAACCCGCTGAAACAGGCTGGCAGGAAGATGTTCTTCCACGGCTTTAAGTGTGGTGTGAATGGCGTAGAATTTTTGGGCCGTATGCAATTTTACATAGTCGCCCATGGCTTCGGCAAATAGTATTTCCTGCACTGCCAGCCGCCGTACAATATTGGAGTCGCGAATAAAAATAAATTCACGCTCACCCATATCTACCTTTTCTTCCCGGCTCCCCAAAAGCTCACGCACACGTTCAATAGCCTGCACAAAGCGGGCAGGCGTTACCGGCTTGAGCAGATAATCTGCCACGTTGAGTTCAAATGCCTCGAGCGCATATTCTTTTTTTGAAGTGGTGAATACGATAAGCGGGCGCCTGTTGCCCAAGTTGCGTGTCAGCTCCAGCCCGGTCATTCCCGGCATTTCTATATCCAGCAATAACAGATCAACGGGTGTTTGCTGCAACTGGTTATATGCTTCAATCGCACTTTCGCATTCAGCCATGACCTGGAGGTCGGTCACATGGCTCGTCAGCTGGCGCAGCGTTGTACGGGCAATTTTATTATCATCAACAATGAGGCAGGTGATCATGCTATTTTTTTATAAAAGTAATTCTCTTTCTGTAAAGGTTGCGAAGAACGTAAAGAACTGCAACAGAGGCGAAGATTTATTAACACATCGGTACATTTCCTGAATGTTCACCGATCGTTTTTGCCCGGTGAACGATCGCCGGGCATCCTGCTTTTAAGAACTGAATAGTTTCGCAAAAAAGTCATGCAAAGCTTTACCAGCGATATTTCCCAAAAGAAATTCCCTGCAGAGGAATTCGTATCCGGGAAGGCTATACGCAATGGGGTACTGAAGGAAATTCAGAAAGACTACCCGGCATTTGATGAAGAAAGCAAACTGGCTGCTTCTGAACTAAGCTATTACCGGCAATTATATATTCAAAACCTGCTGGCGCGCGAGGTAGGCACACTGACTGAACTGGAATTGACGGTACTGGACAATATCAACCAGAATCACCTCATCTCTGATGAAGCCAGTGAAATTAAAAATCCCGGATCACGCGGGGAACGTTGGGCCGATCGCATTGCCAGTTTTGGCGGTAGCTGGAAATTTATCGGGATGTTTGGTTTATTCCTGGGCGGATGGATGGTCCTCAACAGTTTCTCCCTGCATAATAAAGGTTTTGATCCCTACCCTTATATTTTATTGAACCTGCTGCTTTCCTGTCTTGCTGCCATTCAGGCTCCCGTGATCATGATGAGTCAGAACCGGCAGGAAGCCAAAGACCGGTTACGGGCCCGCAATGATTATATGGTCAATCTGAAAGGCGAGCTGGAAGTAAGAATATTACACGAAAAAATTGACCACTTAATCATCTCTCAGCGGGAAAGCCTTGCAGAAATTCAGGAACTGCAACAACAGCTTTTACAGGTCAAATAATAATGGGCAGCAGTATAGAAATACAGTTAACCCGTTGTATTCCGCCGACAGGTTTTGCCCGTTCACCGATCGCCCGCCAGTAAAAGCCGGCAGCCAACGTAGGTTTATAGCAGAAAGCACAACGATTAATTATGCTGTTAAAGCAGTTAAAATATTTTTTACCACATGCCGGTAGACAGGACGGGAGGTACAGACGCCCGCTCAGGATCAATATAGATTTTGAGAAAGGGGTGATCCAGATCAGTGGCAACTACCGGCATGCTTTAGCTACCGCCCGCCAGGGCATTGAATCGCTGCCCGAATGGGTACAGATAAATGCCAGTATTTATCCCAGCGAAACGCTGGAACTGCAAGACAGTGATGTAACAAATGTGGTACTGGCAGTAGACGGTCAGCTAAATGATGGGATGGGCCCTTACCCCTGTGCCGGATTACTGGTACTCGAGGCTGTAAGCAACACCGGCGGCTGGGACCTCACACTCTACCTGTACGATCAGCTGGCAGCCTGCAAGGAAGTGCGTATCCGGCTTCCGCTGCCCGGCAACTCTGATTCTTTCTACCTCAATTAATCATTAAATAAACAGACCATGAAAAAAACAGTTTTAGCGCTGGCCATGATTGCCGGATTTTGTACCGCCTCTTTTGCACAAAACACTACAACCCCGGCAGCATCTGCAGTACAGACAAAAAAGCATACGCATAAAGCTATGCACAAGCAAGCGGCTTTGACCAGCAATGCCGGGTCAACCGATAAAAAGGCGCCTGCGAAAAAAGAAATGAAACAGCCAATGACAGCTCATCATAAAAAAATGACATCGGCTGTCAAAAAAAATAAAAACGACAAACAGTAAGTAAGGAGTGAGATAGTTCATGCCGCCCTGCCCTTTTGGGCGGGGCTTCTTTTTAAAGAATGCGGCCACTTCACCTCTTGCTTCCAGATACGTTCCTGCCGCCGTACAATCAGCATAATTCACCTATAGTTTTCGCCTGTCTGACGAGTAGCCCAATGCCTGGCTATACATGCAGTATACCTTTAGCTTGTCAATCGCTGATACAATAACCTAAAATATGTTACCATGAAAAAGCTTTTATTACTCGCAGCCATCTGCTCATCTGCAGTTATTGGCTTATACGCCCAAAACAAAGATGTAGCGTTTGCAAACAGCTCCAAAGCCAGACAGCATAAAACATTGCCCAAACTGAAAGGCAGCGATGTAAGCTATCAGACACGGGAACAATTTAAAGTAGACTTTCCGAATGCAGCCGCTAAATCATGGAAACGCGGTGAGCTTTTTGACGAAGTCGTATTTACCCGAAACAATACACAGACAACCGCCTTTTACGATGAAAATGCGAAACTCGTAGGTACTACTGAAATAAAACAACTTAGTGACGTGCCTCAGAAAGCGCGCGATTATATCAGCAAAAAATACGCCGGCTATACTGTTACCGATGTGATGTTGTTTGACGACAACGAAGACAATGCCACCGATATGGTGCTGTTTGACCGCCAGTTTGAAGATGCTGATAACTATTTTATCGAATTACAAAAAGGTAAAGAAAAGATCGTACTGGCGTCCGACCCTGCCGGCCAGGTATCTTACTTTGCCCGTCTGTAATAATCCGTTACACTTCTATATACAGGGAGACGCTGTCTGATGACAGCGTCCTTTTTTATGTAAACAATTATTCGCCGGTAAGATTATATATCCGTTGTATATCGTGCAGGATAGATTCGAAATCCAGTTGCAGGTCTTTCAGCAATCCTGATGCCAGATCAAAAACCCAGCCGTGTACGACAGGATATCCGTGCTGAAGATAGGTTTTCTGAACAGCGGCTGTCTTAATAATATTAATAGCCTGTTCTTTTACATTTAATTCCACCAGCCGGTTGTACCGCTCGTGCTCATTGCTGATTGCATCAAGCTCTGCCTGGTGCAACCGGTATACATCCCGGATATTTCTTAACCAGGGATTAAGTATACCCAGATCAAGTGGCTGCATGGCTGCTTTTACACCGCCACAGTTGTAATGACCGCATACAATTATATGTTTGACTCCCAGATGGCGAACTGCATAATTAATAACAGCCATCACATTGAGATCGGTATTACTTACTACATTGGCAATATTGCGATGTACAAATACTTCTCCGGGCGCAACACCCATTAATTCTTCTGCAGTAACCCGGCTGTCGCTGCATCCTATATAAAGGTATTCCGGCTGCTGATCGCGCGCCAGCTTTTCAAAAAAATCGGCATCCTTCTGAAGCTGGGCAGCCACCCAACGTTTATTATTCTCAAATATCTCCTGGTAAGTAGTCATAGTTGCCTGGTTTCTTTTTTTCAGAAACACAATTTAAGTTAGTATCAAAAAAAATGCATCAACATTTTTTTGCAATAGTCCGAATTAGGGTTTTTTCACGGTTGAGGGATGAAAAATACTAAAAAATTTGGCAGCCCGGAGAGGAGTAAATATCTTTGTTGTGTTCCTGAATGTGGCTTTTCACCGGGCGTATTTCTCCGCCATCCATCAGTTACTCCCTTACTCTCTGATGGGGGGCTGCATTCAGCTTATTTCTTTCCTTGCTGGTCTAAAAATATTTGTTGGAGTTCTTACTATTCTTCATTGCTGGCTTATTAAGCCGGTAGCAAATCTATTATTATGACAACAAGATCTGTGGCAGCATGGCCGGTGCATTTTTTGAATCGTCTCAATATGGAAGAAGTAGCCAACGAGGGTGTCATTCATCCGCTCAGTGCCATACACGAAATACATTCTTATGCCTCCACCGGAGAGCTGCTTGATTTGTTTGCTCATTTTTGTGATTCAGCCCGTAGCGAGCGTTATAGCTGGAAAGAAGGCTCCCCCGGCAATTGTCTCTTCTTTGCCGAGCGGCTTGAGCTACTCATAGAATCCTGTTACCTTATATATACCCGCCACCCGGGTTGTCCCCGCGTGGCAGACCTTCGCGGTTTTTTTGTTTATAAAGGTCTTTCTGAATGGAAACACCTTCTTCATTGCTGGCTGGAGGCTGCTTTAAGTGACAGTAGCATTCATGACGAGTATTCCCGTTTCGATCAGGAGCGTTTTGCCGATCATATCAATCGGCTCATAGCAACCTGCCAAAGAATTCCGTCTATGCCCGTAGATCCTTTGCCCGGGCAGCTTTCTTAAACTGGTTTAAGTTTTTTGGCTAAAGGTCTGTTTAGTTTTGTTCCATCAAAAGAAAATCAAATGGAAAAAAGAATCAATCTGCAGCAAATCGAGCCTCTCGCGTTCAAAGCAATGTATGCCCTCGAAGCCTATTTAAAAAACACCCAGCTATCGGCCTCACATAAGGAGTTGATTAAAATCCGTGCTTCTCAGATAAATGGCTGCGCCTTTTGTCTCGATATGCACACAAGGGATGCCCTGGCCCTGGGAGAAACTCCTCAGCGTATCTTTCTGCTGGATGCCTGGAAAGAAACCGATCTGTATTCGGAAGAAGAAAAAACGATTCTCGCACTCACTGAGCATATCACACTTATCAGCAATGGCGGATTGCCGGATGATGTGTATAATCGCGCCATTCGTCTATTTGGAGAGAACTATGTTGCACAAGTAATAATGGCCATTGCAACTATCAACAGCTGGAACCGGATTGCTATCAGCACCCATCAACAACCCGGCCAATAAGCAATGACCATCTGTGGGCGCAGAAAAACGCCGGCTCACAGAACGTTATACCCATTCATCCGGGTATACTATAAAACAGTAAATCTTTCAGCCCCGGACACCGGTACTTAAATAACTACCAATTGTTCATCTGATCTTTATTGACCCGCTCAGGTACGGCTGGCTCGTTAGTCTGCCAGTTTCTGTCATATCTTACAAAAAAAGACAGCCAGACAGAACGCGCCAGCCTCATTAGTAATGGTTGTAAAACAACAAGCAACAGCGCATTTGCTATCAACCAGTAGAAAAAGCGGTTATCAGAAGTACTTAGCCCAATAAGCACCCACCAGGCCACAAGCGATGCCACACTGATGGCTATAGAAAAGGCATAACTTACATAACTCGAACCATAATAAAAGCCCACTTCTATATCAAATGGCTGGCGGCATACCGGACACCGTTCATTCATTTTCATGGTAGTCTTAAGACGGTATGGATTTTTTTCGGCAAACATATTGCCACTCCGGCAGCGCGGACACTTACATGTCAGTGCAGCAAGTATTGCGGATTTCTTTTCCGGCAATTGCTGTGTGGCTGGTTGCATATGCTGGTTCATACAAATGAGTTTTAGTGTAAGGATTGCTTTCTGAACTCTTCAGGCGTCAGTCCGGTATACTTTTTAAAAAAACGGTTGAAATAAGAATTGTCTTCGAAATTGAGCTCGTAGGCCACTTCGGTAACCGTCATTTCTGCATTGACCAGCAACCGTTTTGCTTCCAGCAATATCCGGTCGCGGATTAGCTCGCCGGCTGTTTTGCCCAACAAATCCTGCACCAGCGCATTCAGGTGGTTGGGAGTCACATATAACAAATCTGCATACTCCCTGGGCAAACGCATCGTGCGGTAATGCGTATCGATCAGGCGCCGGAAACTTTTTAATAACAGCTGTTTCTGTGGTGCTACCGGGCGACTATCAGCCGGTCGCTGTACATTGTCTATCTGAATAAAAAGCTGCAGCAACAACAAACGGATACGATCAAACCGATGCCGGCCTTCATCTGAAGAAACAGCAAGTATAGATTCGAACAGATTTACTACCTCTTTGTGCCTGGTTGGCGGTAGCTGCCGCACTCCTTCTTCACTTATCCCATTAAAAAAATCAAACTGATCGAGGTAATGCTGATTCTGCAAAAAAGATTTGAAGAAGTCTGTAGAAAAATTAACAATATAGCCATCCGTAACCCCTGTAAAATCCCAGCTATGCACCTGGCCGGGTATCATAAAATAAATCTGATAAGGCTTTACCGGAAATTGGTCGAAGTCAATGGTATGTGATCCCCCCCCTTTTGTAAACAACACCAAATGATAAAAGGAATGCCGGTGCGGAAAATGCAAATGATCGTAATGCCGGTGCAAATAATCAGCAAACCGGTCTGCCAGAAAATGATCATCCTGATTGCCTACCCTGTTGAGGCTGCAGATATCATATACCGGTATTTGCTTCTTTGCCATTGCACAAAGCTACCATTGAATAATCCAATATGCGTGGACCATTTGGCAGATATTATGGTACTTTTTACCGATCAGATGGGTAAATCAGTAACCCAGGTCAAACTGCTCCTGCAATTGCCAGGCTTTCTCCCCCTGCTGATAAATGAGGCTGATCTGCTTAAACCGGAGCTGGGTAGGAAAAGTATACCGTTTTAACTCGTCAAAAATAGGCGTTGTGCAGAGCCCGTTGCGCGGATGTATAAGGGTTATATGCGGATGGTGATGCCGGGGTGCAGCCACCACTCCTTTCAGTACCTGTTTCCGTAATTCCTGAAACCCGGCATTCTCACCCACACCCGGTAGCAACAAGCCCCTGCCTTCCGCAAAACGTTGCGGAGGGCCGAGTGTTACAGTAACCGGCTGTAATCGTAAACTCCGGATATTACCAAACACTTTTGGCAACAACAATAATTCGTCTTCCCTGCACAAAGTAATATGCGCTGCTATCAACGCCTGTTGCGCGGGATTATACCGGGCACGTACGGATTCAAAAAGCTCCCGCTCTTCGTTGATAAATAAAGTCAGTTGTTGCCGGTATTGCTGCATTCGTACAAAAGTAAAATTGTTACGGCATAAGACCTTTTCCGCAACTAACAAATATGCCACAGTTGCCGTAATGAATCGCTATCAGCAACAGCCCTATTCGCTGACGGCTACTTCAATTTTATTGACAAACAACTGAGCACGGTCAAAATTGCTTAAAAACCAGCTGACCATAAAGTCCTTTGAAGCCGTCACTTTATGTTCAAACATCTTTTTACCATTTATCACCACACTCACCGGTTTCTGAAGATCAACCATCAATGGAGAAATATATAACGTAACCATATTCACTTTTGAAGCAGTTATAGTAAATGTATTATCCAGGTAATGCGCACGTACCTGACCGGTTTTTTCACCATACAAATAATCACTGCTCTCTCCGCTCATAGAATAGGTATGAATACTATCGGTGAAATGCTGCGCCATGGAGGGGCGTTTCGTATCCACGCTCATCTGCAACCAGTCGATACCACTAAATACTGAATCGTTATACGCTCGGTCATATGTGCATGAAACCGGCAGGGCTTGCCGGCTGGTCACCTGCATATGCCTGAACAACGTGGGCAATACTTCGCCTGCATATTTGTGATAAAAATGCTTTTTATCTGCCAGTTCCCGGTAAATCCAGCTGGCACCCAGGCGATTTGCATATTCGGCTTTGCTTTTGATACTTTGCGGTACCGTCAATTCATCCTTTTCGGCCACTATGGAATAAATGGGCCGGTTAATAAAATTAGGAAAGTCGGGGCGCGAAGGAAATGAGCCATTGATCGGATAAAAACAGGCAAACGGCGTTTGCAGGAGGGAAGAAACATTATATACAGTTTTGCCACCATCCGAAAAACCAGCTAAAAAAACTTTGTTGTCGTCGACATTGAATCGCTTCTTCGTTTCTGTCAGCATCGCCATAAGATGCTCGTACCCATACTTACCGTAGATGGCCAGATCCTGACGCAACGCAGGATATATTTCGATCATATTATACTCATCCAGGTAATCGAATGTCGGATTATCGGTCACTATTTCCTTTACATAATTGCCCGGAAACTGCGGACGCGATATCCAACCACCTTTATAATAGATGAGTACAGCTGTTTTCCGTGACGGATCGTAGCCCTGGGGGATATAAACAAAATAAGGTACTGAAACCGACGGAGCAGGCGTTACCCAGTACCGGCAAATAATACCATTGCTGGCCGGCTTCTGATAGCGATTCCAGTTAATCAATAAAGTATACAAACTATCTGCAGAAACAGCCTGATCATTTTCCCATTTCCCGATGAGTGTGAAGTCCGGCGACTTATCCAATCCGTAAAGGGCTGGATCCACAGCCCTTTCGAAAGCAGTACTGTCTGCCTGCGCAGCCATTTTTTTCCAACGATCAACCTGGCCTCTCACCAGATCGGTCACAAATAGTGAAATGATCAGCAAAAAACAGTTAGTATAAATTTTCATGGCAGAAGTTTTATAAACAACGAAATTATTCGTATTTTGAATACGTGCAACTTTTCCGGTCAATTTTTTATTCCCTTAGTTATCGGAAACGCTAACAAAACCTGCATTACAGTTTAGCTACCGCAGATGATACGCTGCGCTTTAAAGATCGATTTTAAGAGCGCTTTTCCGGTTATTTCCGCTTAGGTATTGCCGCTTAGTCAATCCTCCAGCTGGTTGTCAGTACTACAAACTCGGTATTCCCAGCCCGTATGCAGGCCAATACTTTTGTTTTATTCTATCATTTAAACTTTTACAATGAGATACCTATTTGCACTTACTTTGCTGTTTACAACACTATTGGCAGGAGCTCAGCTTAGTTATGGCCCCAGAGCCGGTATTAATATTGCCAAACTGAAATTTTCTTCTGATGATTTTAAAACAAAACCGATCATTGGCTTCAATGTTGGCGCTTTTGCCAAATACAGTCTTTCTTCCGGATTTGCTATTCAGGCCGAAGTATTTTATTCGGGAGAGGGAACAAAAGAAGAACGCACTTCGACCGGCACAAAAGGAACCATCCGTAAAGGCTACCTGCAAATTCCTGTACTCGCACAATATAATATAGCGAACGGTTTTTTTGTAGAAGCCGGTCCTCAGCTCGGCTTGCTGCTTTCTTCCAAAGAAAAATATGGCAGCCAAAATCAGGACATCAAGAAGTATTACAACAAAACAGATTTAAGAGTACCGGTGGGTGTGGGATATGTATTTCCTGAATCTTTTTGCCAGGGGCTGCGCGCAGATCTTCGCTATTCTTTCAGCCTTTCGAAAGTAAATAAGGTAGCGGTAGGGGGCGGAGAACTCAAAAATCAGGTATGGGGACTGGGCGTTTTTTACACGTTGCCTGCCAGGAAGAAATAAGTCATCGTTACCATCCATTTTTTATAAAAGAGTCGCATCTGGCGGCTCTTTTTATTTTCTTCCTTTAAGAAGCGAAGAGAAAATAAAGGGCATAGCCTTTTTGGATTGGTCCACAGCCTCTGACTTTACTTCTTCGGCCATAAAATAAAAAAAACCTCCCAATGTAGTCACCCCGGTAAATAATGCCACGAGCCCACTACTAATCATTAATATAAATAATACAAGCACATAAAAAATAAATGAGAGAACGGCGAATACTGCAAGTACCTGGATAGTATACCACAGAAAAACAGGAATTACCGCCAGAAGCGAGTCTGTAGAAGACCTGAAATACTGAATAGCCAGCAACCCGCTGCACAGAACCACCAGCAATAGTACAATACGCCCAAACCAGAAAGCTCGTCCATCATCACCATACCAGAAACCTCTGCACCATCGCAGGACCTTCTCTTTAGCAGTAAGCTCCCGAGTAGTCAACCCTCTTTTTTGCGCAAAAATTTCATTCAGATCAGGCAATAATTGTTTATCGGGCGCGTCTGGCTTAACTGATGGAGTGCTGCCTGTTTGCTCACTGCCAACAACTGCTATCATTCGTGTGCTGCGCAAATCCTGATAAAGTGTAAAGGGAGAAATGACTTTCATATTTGCAAGTACACTGGCTGCTACGGTATCGGCAGATTTTGAAAAAGATTCCCAACTGGTCCAGCCAACCCAATGCAATAACAGGTTAATCACATAAAGTGCCAGTGACCATAGTATTACTTTACGCAAAAAGTGCCACCCTCTTTTCAGCAAAGAGGAACTTGATTGTGGAGGGGGAGGCTGTCCCATACCCTAACATTTCGCTAAATATAAACCCAAAATCTGGTTAATACCCTTTTAAGAAAACAGCCCGGCTTATCAACGTGCACACATTTTACGCCTTAACCGGATCAATATTGCCTGAAGAATCACCGCTTTAAAAGAAGAGTTTTATAACCAGACCCCCAAAGGTGATATTGGATCCTTTTGAAAATATAAGCCTGATAAATTTGTTGCCACGGGTTAACAGCCCTGGCCTGATTACCAAAATAGCACTCCAGATTGCCCGCCGCTACGTTAATATTTCTACCACCGTAATCCTGTTTCCATACAGGTCGCAGCAATGAAAAAAACGACTACCCTCTGCTGTTACCAGTGGCTCCATAATAGTAACACCATTGTTTTGTACCTGAGCATATAACTCCCCGCAATTATCGGTATATACAACCAGTGTAGGCTGTCCGCCAGTTTGCCGGCCCACCAATGACGTTTGCTGACCAGGGTCGGCTTTCAGAAACCAGATACCAGTCTTATCATCCGCATTGAAACGAACATGCAGATAACGCTGACCATCTGGAAGGGTGGCATCAAATAATTTTTCGCAACCAAAATTCTGCTGATAAAAGGAGAAGGCCTTGTCGTAATCATCAACCAGAATGATCACCCGGCCGAGACTTGTCGTCATAGCAATGGTTTGATTAATGGTAGTTTATTATAGTTACCAGCCAAACAGGTGTGATTGACGGACATATTTGTAATGGCCGATTTGCCTGTTATAAAAGCGAAGTTATATTTAACTGGTTATCATTATTTTACTTGATGAACCTGTTTTTGCGGTGAATAGCTTATTATTCTACGCAAAAAATGCGGCGAAACGTTTCTGGCATGAGTGGGCTCTATAAAATAGTAGTGGGTGCCTGGCGCAACAATACACCAGATGATCCAATGCAGGTAGTATCCGGTGCTATTGGACATGAGAAAGTACATGTTGAGGCACCGGACTCTTCCAGGCTTGAAACAGAAATGAAGGGTTTTATCAACTGGTTCAACGAAGATCGTACGATGGATCCGGTACTGAAGGCCGCTGTAGCTCATCTCTGGTTTGTGACTATAGACCCCTTTGATGATGGCAATGGCCGCCTGGCTCGTGCCCTTACAGATATGCAACTGTCCCGCGCCGATGGCACCCCGCAACGCTTTTACAGTATGAGTGCCCAGATAAGAAAAGAACGAAACAGCTATTACGATATCCTGGAAAGCACACAAAAAGACTCGCTTGATGTCACTGGCTGGATCATTTGGTTTTTAAATTGCCTGGATCGCGCACTGGGCGCCAGCATGGATCATCTGCAGGCCGTACTTCAAAAAGCCCGGTTCTGGGAAAAACACGCCGGCACGCCACTAAACGAACGGCAACAGGTATTACTCAACAAATTGCTCGATGGCTTTGAAGGAAAACTCACGAGCTCCAAATGGGCAAAACTCGCTAAGACCTCACAGGATACTGCCCTGCGCGACATTCAGGACCTTGTCACTAAAAATATGCTGGTAAAGGATAATGCAGGTGGCAGAAGCACTGGTTACCTGCTGGCTGAATAAGAGAGAGTGTGATCCACCTGTGCTACTCTTCTCTTTTAAGAAACAAATGAAAAAGCAAAAAGGCTATGCCCGCACCAGATAGCCACATCAGTTTATCGGCATTGATCGTATAACCAAAATAACCCATTGCCGCAAGGGCCGCAATGAGGATAGAATAGACAATGATGCGACTTTTCATACCTGGAAAATAGATACGGGCCACTACAATTGCAAATGGTGAAGTGTTACATTTATTCAGGTTTGTGACCTTTAGTGTGTTTGTTAATCTGCCTTATCCAAAAGGCCCGTTTATCTTATTTTCTACTTCACTTACGCTTGTTCGTTTTAAGGTCTGCATCTTTTATTCTTCGCAGTTTAACTATACTTTTGCAAATATTGGTATAACCGGTATTTCGCTCCGGCCACAATCTTTTACTACTTTTGGCATTGAAATGAGAGCCGTATTCTTCTTCGTATACCTGTGTTTGCTGACCCTTGCGGGTACGCAGCCAGCCCATGCCACAGAGCGATCTGTGATGCCTGGCTATACGCAGCACTCATTTACCAAAAAACTTCACTGGACCAATTTTAATCACGCTCCGGCCGATCTCGCTACTATACGCAGCCGGAATATAGATACAGAAAAAGAGTATTTCTTTACTGACGGGGTCGAAGAAGAGGACACTATTGATCTTTCTGCACGCAAATTCAGACTCTTGGCACGCAGTCTGACAGTGCTGCAGGCCCTCTTCTTTGTACCAGTTCTGCAGCAACGGCTATCCTGTACATCCGGCAACACAGGCCTGTATGCCGACATCTGCATCAAACACTGTATTCTCAGAGTCTGATACCCGTCTCCACGGTATCAGTTTAGCCCGGAAGAAGCTGTACGCACCAGCATCCGGATGTATTAGCACTTACATCATCTCCTCACCCCTGCTTGCCTGTTCAGGTGATACCTGGCCACTGATACCCCCTTGTGCCCGCAGTCTTTACGTATGACGTACTGGCTGCTGCACCACCTTAAGCATTCATTCGATTCACCACAATTGTAAGTATCATGAACAGACTGGTTCTTTTAGCAGGCCTATCGCTGGCCTTATTCTATCAAACAAGCTGCAAATCAAAAGCAGAAGAAAAGCAGGAAGTGGCACACTATGCTGTCACCAGCCCTTTAACCGTTGACACGTCATTTACCAAAGAGTATGTGTCACAAATCCGTTCCGTACGAAATATTGAAATCCGCGCCCAGGAAAAAGGTTTTCTCCAGAACATCTATGTGGATGAAGGCCAGTATGTAAAAGCCGGACAGGTTCTCTTCCGCATCATGCCCAAATTTTATGAGGCAGAACTGCAGAAAGCCGAAGCTGAAGCCAAAGCAGCAGAAATAGAGTTGCAAAACACCCGCACCCTGGTAGAAAAAAATGTAGTTTCTAAAAATGAGCAGGCAATGGCGGAAGCCAAACTGGAGCAGGCCCGTGCAGAAGTCTCACTGGCCAGACTGCACCTTTCTTTTACAGAAATAAGAGCACCCTTTGATGGCACTATTGACCGTCTTCCCAAAAAACTAGGTAGCCTGATCGATGAGGGCGAATTACTCACCAGCCTGAGCGACAACAGTCAGATGTTTGCTTACTTCAATGTATCCGAACCGGAATACCTGGAGTATCAGACAAATATCAAAACCCGTGGCAGCAGTAAGGTTAGTCTGCTGCTGGCCAACAATAAGCCGCTCTCAGCCAAAGGCGATGTGGAAGTAATAGAAAGTGAGTTTGACAGCGAAACAGGCAATATCGCCTTCCGCGCACGTTTCCCTAATCCCGATCGTTTACTCAAACACGGCGAAACCGGCAAAATATTAATGACGCTTCCGCTAAAAAATGCTCTTGTTATTCCGCAAAAGGCCACCTACGAAATCCAGGACAAGATCTATGTATTCGTTGTTGATAAAAACAACACACTTAAATCCCGTCTGCTTACCATCGCCGGCCAGCTACCCGATATCTATGTAGTTGAAAGCGGCCTGTCTGCCGATGATAAGATTCTGCTGGAAGGGGTACAAAAGGTGAAAGACGATGACCGAATCGCCATTGAGTACCAGAAACCGGAAGAAGTAATAGCCCACCTGCGTCTGAAAGCAGAATAACTGATCATCCCTAATTAGCGAACTAATGTTTAACAGATTTATACAAAGGCCTGTTCTGTCTATCGTCATATCCCTGATTATCGTATTTCTGGGGGTACTGGCCATCACGGGACTGCCTGTTACACAATTCCCCTCCATTTCTCCACCCAAAATAAACGTGGTAGCCGACTACCCGGGTGCCAATGGAGAACTTATGATCAAATCGGTGATCATACCGCTGGAACGAGCTATCAATGGTGTGCCCGGCATGAAGTATATGGCTTCAGACGCGGGCAACGATGGCGAGGCCACCATACAGGTTATATTCAATCTGGGTACTGACCCCAACGTAGCCTCACTCAACGTGCAAAACCGCGTGGCTTCCGTTGTAAACAAGTTACCTCCGCTGGTGGTACGCGAAGGCGTAAAGATCTCGCGCGAAGAGTCGAACATGCTTATGTACATCAACCTCTACAGCGATGATCCCAATACCGATCAGAAATTTCTTTTCAACCTCGCTGATATCAATATCCTCTCGGAGCTGAAACGTGTAGACGGTGTGGGATATGCAGACATCCTGGGTAACCGGGAGTACGCGATGCGCGTGTGGCTCAAACCCGATCGCATGCTGGCCTACAAGATCTCGGCCGATGAGATTATGGAAGCACTCAGCTCGCAGAGTCTCGAAGCCTCACCGGGCAAAACAGGTGAAAGCTCCGGTAAACGCTCTCAGTCATTTGAATATGTATTGAAATACAGCGGCCGCTTTACCACCAAAGAACAATACGAGAATGTAGTGGTACGGTCGAGTCCCAATGGCGAACTGCTGCGTCTAAAAGATGTGGCTAATATTGAGTTTGGCAGTTCGATGTACGACATTTATTCCAACCTCAATGGCAAACCTTCGGCCGCTATCGTACTCAAGCAATCGTATGGCAGTAATGCCAGCCAGGTAATTGAAAACGTGAAAGCCAAGATGAAAGAAATCAAGGCCAGCACCTTTCCCAAAGGCATGGATTACGAAATCAGCTACGATGTATCGAAGTTTCTTGATGCGTCAATTGAAAAAGTGATTCATACCCTGGTAGAGGCCTTTATACTGGTGGGCCTGGTAGTGTTTCTGTTCCTGGGCGACTGGCGCTCCACGCTCATTCCGGCCATGGCTGTACCTGTATCGCTGGTCGGCACTTTCATGTTCATGCAATACTTCGGCATTACACTCAACCTGATCACGCTGTTTGCGCTGGTACTGGCTATCGGGATAGTAGTAGATAATGCCATTGTGGTGATTGAGGCTGTGCATGCCAAAATGGAAACAGAGCATCTCAGCCCGCGCAAGGCCACCCAAAAAGCCATGCACGAAATTGCCGGTGCCATTGTTGCCATCACCTTTGTAATGGCGGCGGTATTTATACCGGTAGCCTTTATGTCGGGTCCCGTAGGTACTTTTTACCGTCAGTTCTCGATCACTATG
Source organism: Chitinophagaceae bacterium (assembly GCA_017998385.1). Taxonomy (GTDB): domain Bacteria; phylum Bacteroidota; class Bacteroidia; order Chitinophagales; family Chitinophagaceae; genus CAYMZZ01. The sequence continues at coordinate 31,925 of JAGODE010000020.1, forward strand.
GCTACGTCAATCATCCTCTCCGGTGTGGTAGCGCTTACACTCACACCGGCGCTTTGTGCCATGATCCTGAAAAACAATCATGGTAAACCGAAGAAAAAAACGCCGATAGATCGCTTTATAGGTGGCTTCAACAGATGGTTTGATAATACGGCCGGCAAATACATGAAACTGCTTGGCCTGATGGTCAACCGCAGATTAGTCACCTTTCTGATACTGATAGCATTTTGTGCAGGCACCTGGCTTCTGAGTGGCAAAGTACCGTCGGGTTTTATTCCCAATGAGGATCAGGGCATGTTCTATGCGATTATTCAGACTCCGCCCGGCTCATCACTCGAGCGAACCAATGAAATAGCCGAACGCCTGCAAAAGATATGTGAATCGGTAGATGGCGTAAAATCTGTTTCCTCGCTGGCAGGTTATGAGATCCTTACCGAGGGTACGGGTGCCAATAGCGGTACCTGTCTTATCAATCTTAAAGACTGGAAGGACAGGAAACAGAGCGTGACAGAGATCATGGAAGAGCTGGAAGAAAAGTCGAAAGACATTACCGGTGCCGCCATTGAGTTCTTTCTGCCGCCAGCCGTACCCGGTTATGGAGCCGCCGGTGGTTTTGAACTGCGCCTGCTCGACAAAGCCGGCTCGGGCGATTATAAGCTGATGGAAAAAGTGAATAATGACTTTGTAAATGAGCTGAAAAAACGCAAAGAACTCTCCTCGGTATTTAGTTTTTACAGTGCCAGCTTCCCGCAATACATGCTACGCATAGACAATGACATTGCACAACAGAAAGGCGTGAGCATTGAAAATGCGATGAACACCCTTTCAACGCTCATTGGATCTAACTATGAGATCAGTTTCATCAACTTCGGACGGCAGTACAAAGTAATTGTACAGGCCTCTCCCGAGTACCGTGCATTGCCCGAAGACATCCTGCGGCTGTATGTAAAAAACAATAAAGAGGAAATGGTGCCCTTTTCTGCCTTTATGAAAATGGATAAAGTATATGGGCTTTCGGAAATCACGCGGCATAATATGTACAATGCATCGGAGATCAGCGGCTCTGCTGCGCCGGGCTACAGTAGTGGCGAAGCCATTAAAGTAATCAATGAGGTGGCACAGCAAACACTTCCCCGTGGTTTTGGTATCGACTGGGCGGGTATCTCCAAAGATGAGGTATCGCAGGGCAATCAGGCGGTATATATCTTCCTTATCTGTCTGGGATTTGTATACCTGATTCTTGCCGCACAATATGAAAGCTTTGTATTGCCACTCGCGGTAGTGCTGTCACTGCCCACTGGTGTGTTTGGAGCTTTCCTGCTGCTCAGTTTGACCGGCCTCGAAAATAACATCTATGCCCAGATCGCTATGGTGATGCTGATTGGTCTGCTCGGGAAAAATGCTGTACTGATCGTGGAGTTTGCCGTACAGCGGCATCGTGCCGGCGCTACAGTATTGCAGGCAGCCCTTGAAGGCGCACGTGTGCGTTTCAGACCCATCCTCATGACATCCTTTGCCTTTATTGCCGGTCTGATACCGCTGGTAATTGCTACCGGCCCTGGCCGTATCGGCAACCGCACTATCGGCACCTCTGCGCTCGGAGGTATGCTGCTGGGTACAGTGTTTGGCGTTATCATCATCCCCGGCCTCTATTTCATCTTTGGCAAAATTGCCGAAAGACGGCTGGTGATAAACGAGGAAGAAAATCCATTAACAGAAGAAATTGATCATAATGTTTAAATCTAAATTAACTATACCCGGCACAGGCC
>JAGODE010000220.1 GCA_017998385.1 Chitinophagaceae bacterium
TATCCTGCAATAACTCAATCGTATTCCTGCACGCCGCTTTGTAGTGGCCATGCCGCCGGTTATATTCATCTTCCAAAGTCCCGGATGCGTAGTTCTCAATCTCGGTCACATCCATATCCTGCAAACAGAAATGGTCGTCGTTCATAAACAGGAAGCAATTACTTACCCGCTCATCATTCACCGCAGCCATTATTTTGCAGAATATTGAATACTCTTTGCGGAACGGTACGTCCTTGCAAGGTATGTGAATTACGTTCTGCACCCAGTCCGGTTTTTCGCCGACTATAAACACATCGCCGATGCCGCTGATTTTAGACAGCGATCGGAGAGAATACCGCAGCTCATTATTCTGCCATTTGCTGCCGGTTCCGATTGGGTAGATGACTGAGATCATTCCGCTAAGTTGGTTTAAATTGTTTTACCGTCCAAATAATTAGGCGGGTTTATTTCTTTTTGCCTTTTGCAATCAGCTTTTCACGCATTGTTTCAATGACAATCCACTGGAAAGACCGCCGCAACCTGGCGGCTTCTTTGGCTATCGCATCCTGAACATCATCAGGGAAACGGATTGACTTAGGTGGTTTTTGGGTTGCCATTTGATGAATATATTTTATTGTTTAGTAAAAATATAAGAGTAGTTTATAACATCGGCGTTTTCGCCTTCAAAACCGGCGTTAGTATTCCAGTTAACTTGAGAAACGATGTAACCAGCAGCCAGTACTACGGCGAAATATTTTTCAAATTTTGCAGGCTTAGATGTTCCATACATTGTAAACACATCTAATCCATTAACAACAGAAGCCAAATCTGAAAGATTGTGCATGGTAACAACGGAAGTGCCGTTATTACTTTTAATCATTGTAATCTTTTTGCTGATTGAGATTGTTGCGCTTGTCATGTTTATCGCTTTTGTTCCACAAATATAGTACGACTTTGTAATACTATCCAAATATTTAAGGAACTATTTTTGAACTATCTTTGCAACATTGTTTCATTTTGTCACCGTGATCGTCTCCCCTGCCAGCAGCGCATCCACCAGCAGTTCCAGGCTGTCCCGCTGCCCCGGTTCGAGCATTACCACCTTTTCAGCGATTGCCGGAACTGCCCACACGTCCGACTGCCATTCGGCTTTGATGACATCCCTGACCACCTGCGGCAAAAACGGGTGTGTCGTCAGGTCGTTAACTATCCAGTTTATCCGGGTCAGGTAGCTTTCGGCCAGCTTTGCGCCTTTTGTTCCGGGGTGTTCGTTCCTGAATGAAATCAAATGATCGTGAGCCTGTTTGAGTGCGTGAACCGATCCGATTATGTTTGCGCCGCCTTTCATAATAAAGTAAGCTGTTTTTTTGATTCAACAACTGCGGCCATGTTTTTCTTTGCTATATCGTAGTATGATTCTTTCAGTTCAAAACCGATACCTTTGCGGCCCATCTTTACGGCCTGATAAACTTCGCTGCCAATGCCCATAAACGGGGTAAATACGGTATCTCCCTGATTCGTGTAAAGATGGATAGCCCTTTCTATTGTGTCAAGTTGAAGCGGGCAAATGTGCTTCTCATCGTTATCATCACGGCCATCACGGAACCCCTGCAAAGTGTTAGAATAGTTAATGTCCATCCAAACAGGGGAAGCGTATTTTTGCCATGTGTCTACATTGATCGTGCATCTTACAGGGTCAGTCCTTTCGCCGTCCTTTCTAAATATCATCAGGTAATCAGGTATGCCAACCCTGCTCATAGTGCTATCCTTTTTTACCTGCTTATGAAGCAATCCCAATGCCTTAGTCCGCTGCATTTCAACAACTGGATCTTTCCAGATTGTAACCCGTGAATGATAAATAAATCCGGCCTGTTCAAATGCTTTCAGGATAAGGCCGCTGAAATCACGAAGCCCGATAAATCCTTCTTTACCTTTCTGAATAGGTAAGTCCATGCAATGGACTGCAACATTACGGCCAGCCTTCAAAATACGGTGAATACCTGAAACAAGGAACCCGAACTGAGTAAGAAACTCTTTATAGTCCTTTGAATTTCCCATGTCCTCTACATGGCTACTGTATGTATAAAGTTCAGCGAAAGGCGGGCTGAATATCGAAAACCCTACACTCTCATTATCAATTTCATCAATCAACTGTACGCAGTCGCCACGTTTAATTTTGTACCATTCATTTTCAACCGGATCAGTATCGTAGTCAGATTGTTGAAGCGTTACGTTATTAAGGTTTGCATTTATAGCTTTGCTCATTTCGTCTTGCATGATTTCAAATTGTTTTTGTTTGGTGTCTATTGAAAGTTTTACATTCGACATTGTATCTGTTGTAATCAGGTAGATATTTACTTCGTTTTTCTGACCGAAACGGTATGACCGTCGGATTGCCTGATAAAGTCCCTCAAATGAAAAATCCAAAGAAGCAAAAATCTGATTGCGGCAGTTCTGGTAATTCAGTCCAAATTGGGCAATCTTTGTTTTAGTAATTAGTACCCTGAACTCATTATTGGCAAAACCCAATAACATTTTTTCTTTGTACTCCGGGCTATCAGAACCTTTTACCTCAACGGAACCAGGTATAAGCCTTTTAAGTTCGTCGCCTTCCTCGTTCTGCTTAATCCAGATAATGAAATTTTCATCCGTTGTTTCATTAACCAACTTAACAGCTTCGGATAGCCTTTCGATTTTAGTAAGCCTTAACTCCTGATTAAAATTTGTGGCTGAAATTATAGCATCGTTAAACAGCGTACCGTTATCACGCTTAGGAGTAGTTATTTGTTTTTCGATTATATTCAGCGAAGGCAGGTCATACCCTTCCATAGTAAATCCAATATCCTGCGGTTTATTCAGCATGATAGCCCATGTACCAATAAACTGATAAAATAGTTTAACGGCATGACCCTTTAACCTCCATTTAGCAGTTTCGCCGCCATCATGAACAAAGTACATTGCCAGCATTTCATTGCGGCTCATAACATCTAAAAACTCGCTATGATTGCCTAATTCCATCGGATCGTTAGGGGAAGGCGTAGCGGTGCAAGCTAACTTATACGGAGTATCTTTAAAACATTCTAAAATCAGCTTCTTTGTCTGACCTTCAAAATTTTTAAGTATGCTGCTTTCATCCAGTACGATACCTGAAAATTCATCAGTATTAATGTTTTCAAGTTGCTCGTAATTACTCACGTAAACGGCGGCAGGTATTTCTCCTTTGCCGTAATTTTCAGGATGCAGCTTTGTGACTTCAATATGAAACTTATTACCCTCTGAAATTGTCTGCCCTGATACGGCAAGAGGCGTTAAAATCAGTACAGGTTTACCCGTATTCATTACTACCTGATGCGCCCATTCAAGCTGCATAAGAGTTTTACCCAATCCGCAATCGGCGAATATTGCGTATTTACCGGAACTCAATGCCCGCTTTACAATGAACTTCTGAAAGTCAAAAAGATTATGATTAAGTGATTCAATCGAAACATCAAAACCGGAATAAATATGGTTTTTGATTTTGGATTGCAAAAAGTGTAGGTAAGTAGCTTTGCTCATGTGTAGGTTTGTTTTCTCAAAAGTAATTAAAATGTTTTACCGGACAAAATTATTTTCGCTGATCCTCCCCTTTCATTGAAATCACGTTAAACATTTCCCGCATCCGTTGCCTTCATTTTCCTTTATGATCTGTGCAATCCGTGGTGCATATACTTGCCGCCATGTTTTAGTTTTACTCATTTCCTTGCTTATGGTTTGAATAGTGATTGCTGCATTGTCTGTTCCTTAAATCGTTTCATACCCGCTTCGTAATAGTCTTGATCCAGTTCGCACCCGACAAAATCCATATTTAAGTATTTGCAAGCTATTGCGCTTGTTCCGCTACCTAAAAACGGATCAAATATTTTACAATTTGGTTCTATGCACATTTGTAATAATTTTTTCCAACTTTGTAAATCTTTAGGGCAGTTATGAAAAGATGCGTCAGATTGCATCTTTATATTTGTTGTAAAAAGGTCATGTCCAATTCTTTTATATGTTTTTCCCCAAAACAAAACAGGTTCGTAAGTATTAAACCCTCCCAATGGTGATGGCGAGTTTTGGTTTGGCTTAGACCAAATAATAATATGTTTAGGGTCTAAATTTATCCAGAACTTTAAATTTTTATAGCCTACTGTCATAACTATTGTATTTGACACCCTTTTTAGTTCCGAAAACCAACAAATACACCATGATTGGTAATCATCATTTGTCATACTGTCGTTATGTGAATTATATAATCTTCCTACGTTATAAGGCGGGTCAACAATAGCAAGGTCAAAATACTTGTCAGGAACACCCGCCATGTACTCCATACAGTCAATGTTTAATAACTCTATTTTCGGTTGTGTTGATACTATCATTTTCTCTGGTCCTCCCCTTTCATTGAAATCACGTTAAACATTTGGTTGTATTTTTAGTAAGTTAAAACATTGGCGTGTACTGCCTTGTGTCTGTGTTATAGTTAAATGAAACTGATCCAATTTTACCAAGCCAACTATATTTTACTTTCTGGATGCTTATATCAACAATGTTGCTCTCAAAATCCCGGTACACTACAAACCCGTTATGTGTTTTATTAAAGAAGTGCGCTGATCCTGAAATACTGTAAAGCGTTGGCATTTCATACTTGCCTCCTTCTTTTTTCAGCTTCGTAGGGTGCGCAATCAGGATGCCATGTACATCGTAAGTTTTCAGGAACCGTACTAACTTAGTCAGGCACTCGTTTATATACTGCGTTTCGCTCTGTCCACTTGCTGCCTTATATTCTATATAATTCCACGGGTCAATTACTAACCCCTTAATCCCTTTCCGCTTTACCAGTTCCGTAAACTTTTCAATCAGTCCGTCAATAGTCACATCAATTTCATCAACCTTCATAAAACTAAAATACCTGTCTACAAACCCAACACCGTTTTCCAGTTCCATCTGGCTGATCCTGTGTTCAGGATTTTTCCTGAATCCGAATGACTTCCCGGCGTGCTTTTCAATCAACTTTGTAAAGTGAATAACCGCCGGTTGCTCAAACCCTACCAAGCCCCAATTCCAATCATTCAGCTTTGCCGCCTGTACTACCATGTAATCCACAAACTCGCTTTTCCCGCTTCCCGGAATCCCGGTTACAATGGTCAACTGACCAGGGACAAGGCTTAGATATTCATCAAACTGCGGTATTCCTAAACTTGTACCTTTCGGGTAGCCGTCCTGATAGAACCGTAAAACATCCTCAAACATTTCCTCGGTCGTAAAAACCCCATCTATTGGCCACTGCGCGGCTGATTCGTAAACCTCTCGCAGAATCGTTTTAGAGCCATTTAGAAGCGTATCGTTGGCATCTTTGCACACTTCCGGGTATTTTACCTTAAAACAACGTTCCCGGCCCAATCTTCGGCTTATTTCGTCTCTGAGCGATTGCCCAGGTTCGTCATTGTCCGTCATCAGGATAATCCGCTCCTTATCCTCAAAATACTGCCAGCAGTTATCCAAGTACTCAAGTTTCTGGCTGCCCTTGTTTGCGCCGTTCGGAACGCTTACCACGTTGTAAATCCCGGCCTCATAAAGAGCAAGGCAATCCATTTCCCCTTCAACTATAACCGCCTCTTTTTCGCCTTTTATTGCATCCAGATTGTAAAATATCAACTCGCTATCCTTGTTTAGCCTGAAATCCTTATCCTTCCCCCTAAATTTAATGTTAACCAACTCCCCGTCTTTCAGGTAGTTAAAGCAAATTACCCTGATTTCTGACCCTGCTTTTGGCATCCACTCAACCGATTCGGTTATCCCAAACCTCAAAAGAGTATTGTTTGATATGCCCCTTTTTTCCTCAAACCACTTTACAAGTTCATCAGATACCTTTTGCAACCTGGGCTGCGGCTTCGTGTACTCTTTTTTAGGATTAGCAAACGGGATGACACAACCGGCATACCCACAATGATGGCAATTAAAAAGCCCTCTTTCTACGTTTACCGATAATTCACGGTCGTTGTGGTTCTTTCTTTCGCCGTGGCACTTTGGGCAAAAGCCCTTACCGCCCCTGACCTTGCTTATGTCAATTCCGTATTTATCCCAGTTTTTCATATAATTGGATCGTTTGTCATGTTTCTAATCCATGCCTTTACTAATTTGTTTCCGCTTTCAACTTTCAGGTCAGGGTATTTGTTTACCAGTTTTTCGGCTTCAATCGAAAGAGTTCTGCCGGTTAATCTTTTCCCAAGTTGGTTTGAATGGTATGCCATCAGTTTAATAATATTTTCAACGGTTGGCTTCCACTCTACCTCTTCTTCTTTCTTTATGCTTTCTTCTAAGCCTTCTTCTATATGGCCACTTTCTGGCCACTCTTTGGCCACTTTCTGGCCACTTTCTGGCCGCCGGTCGTTATAAGTATCATAGTTACAAATAGTTAAGATGGTCATTTTCTGGCCAGATTTTACAGAGATCATGCCATCACGCTGCAACAAGTCTAAAAACCTTCTTACGTTACTTCTTGGCCACCCCCAATCAACGGAAAGGCGGTCCTGGCTTGTTAAAACCTGCCCCCTATTTAGTTCAATAATTTGATTACCGTCAACTATTTTCTGACCGTTGTATGAAGCGGCGAAAAGTAAGTAAATCCACGCCTCAAGTTTAGACTTTTTTACGCTTTCTTCCCACAACCAATTTGACCGTACTGACCTGTATAGCTTTATAAATCCGGTGCTAAGTTGTTCCTTTTTTAATTCCATCTTCTATTTTTTTCATTTCCTGTAAATAGATCATCATATTGGTATTTAAAAAGTCTCGCAACTGGTTGGCAAATGGAGGAAACTTTTCTAAAAGAACGCAAAGTTGTGATAGTGGTTTTATTAAAAGCGTGTTCTGCTTTATAATATCGATTAGATTTTCATCTATATTGCTGCCTATACAATGTTCTGTTTCGTGGCATTTTTCGCAATAAGTAACCAAAAAATGGTTATCATATTCCCACGGGTCAAGCCCTTTAAGGTATGCTAAATGATGAACGTGTAGTGTTTCATCTTCCCTTCCGCAGCTAAGGCAAGTCCACTCATCCCGGCTAAAAATCTCAAGTCGTTTCTTTTGCCATCGTGGATCTTTTAGTAAATCAGAATATGCCATGATAAAAAAAGCCTGAAAGTGGTTAGGGTAGAACCGGATCGGATTTGCGTCCGATCCTCCTAACCGCCTTTCAGGCGATAAATTTCTTAGTCCACGGGGTTCTACTTCCGCAGTATTGCGATGCTAAGTTACCAATTATTCCGAATTATCAAAACAATTTTGGCTGAAAATTTACAGGCTTTACTTTCCAGTATGATACCGTCCGGCCTGTTTGCGGGTCAGTGTCTTTGCGGTCCATTACGATCAGGCCTCCGGTGACAAGATCCCCGCGCCTGGGGGTAATCCGGTTGATCGGCCACTTCAGATGCTCGCTTAGTTCCCGGTCATTGCAGGGGCCGAGTTTGCGGATAGCTATAAAGACCATCTGCCTACAGTAGTCCTTTCCATGCTTGTTGCTGTCAAAAGCCGGTTTGCTGCTTATGAAGTCGTAGGGCATGGTTAGTCGTTTATTTCTTCTTTAATATATTTGTAAATAAGAAAGCCTAAAAAGATTGTTGTCATTATACCAACAATAGCAACTATGCCTAAAAGTATGTCTATTATTATTTCTTCGTAGTTACTCATGGTTAGTCGTTTGAAAGGGTGATTGATCCGGTGA
>JAGODE010000021.1 GCA_017998385.1 Chitinophagaceae bacterium
ATGCATGCCGTACTTGTACTGGGCGAAGCCATGAAACAGCAACTGGGCCTTACAGCCCGCTGGGATCTGGCCAATGGCTGGGACAACGGAAATGACCATGGTATGTTCAGTCAGGGCGAAGCGGCCTCCGGTGAATCCAAATGGCTGCCCAGACCGGCATTTTATCATATGTATTATTTTCAGCAAACTGCCGGCGACAGGCTGATCGGGTCAACACATTCCATACCCGGTACCATGGTTTATGCCACTTCTTTTAGCTCCGGCGAAACTGCTCTGGCTATTGTAAATACTTCTACCGCGTCCTATACAACAAAGATTGATATAAAGAACTTTATCAAAGGCGATAAATACTACTGGTACACGCTGACCGGCGATAATGATAATGGTGAGTTTTCGCGAAAAGTAATTGTCAACGGTAATAATGCTGCAGGAGTTGCAGGCGGCCCATCCAACTATGCCACACTCGCTGCGCGGAGTGCAGCAACTACCGGTGATATAAAAGTAGAAGTGCCGGCCCGTTCCACTGTATTTCTTGTGGTTGATAACAAATGATGATTGTAATGAAAAGAATATTCATTTTTTCTATACTGCTTTTTAATGCTGTATTCTCCCGGGCAGGTGAGGGGAATTATAAAATAGTACCCGACGGAGTGGTGATATACCCTAATACACAACTGAGTGGTGGGGCCGCATTGGTGAAAATTGAACTGATCAGCGATGGTATTGCACACGTAATTGCTTCTCCCGACAAAGAAATAAAGCCATGGAGCAGCAGTCTTAGCGTGATCACTCCCCCTAAAGCATTTACCAGTACTGCCAAAGAGAGTGAGGGAAAGCTGCTGATCACTACCAGCCAGCTGATTATTACTGCCGATCTCTCAACCGGGGCCGTTTCTTTTTCAGACACGAAAGGAAATCTCCTGGTAAAAGAGCGAGCGGTGACTGGTCGTCAGATTATCCCCGCCGTATATGAAGGCACTTCTTTGTATCGCACCCGTCAGGTGTTTGAAACCACTACCGACGATGCATGGTATGGGCTTGGGCAGCATCAGGAAGATGCGTTTAATTATAAAGGACAGCAGGTGCTCCTGTTTCAGAACAATACCGAGGTTGCCATACCTTATTTAGTATCGGTAAAAAATTATGGGATACTCTGGGAAAATTATTCGCTTACCCGTGTAGGCGATGTGCGGCCATACCAGCCGTTGTCTTCGCTGCGGTTATTGGATGAAAAGGGTAATGAAGGCTGGCTCACTGCTTCGTATGCCAATGATTACAAACAACCCGGCAATATTTATCTGCGAAAAGCCGAGTCTGTAATCGATTATGCCTATCTGAATGACAGTAAACTTCATTTGCCGGCAGACTTTGCAGTCGATAAAGGGTCGGTAACGTGGAGCGGTAAATTCAGCAGTGACGTGACAGGCGAACATAAACTGCGGTTTACCTATGCAGGCTATATAAAGGTATGGATAGATGGCAGGCTATTATTCGATAAATGGCGACAGGCCTGGAATCCTGGAGCGGGGGTAATTAATTTATCCCTGCAAAAAGATAAACAATACGATATACGCATTGAATGGATACCCGACGGCACTGAGTCTTATCTCACGGCGAATTGCCTGCCACCGGTACCGGCACAGGATCAGCAAAGTTTTGCCTTCGATTCAGAAGCCGGCCGGCAGGTAGATTATTATTTTGTATACGGTCAAAATATGGATGAAGTGATAAGCGGCTATCGTCAACTCACTGGCAGAGCTCAGATCGTACCCAAATGGGCCATGGGATTCTGGCAAAGCCGGGAGCGTTACAAAACACAGGAAGAGCTGATGACGGCGATTGCCGAATTCCGTAAACGCAGAATTCCGATTGATAATATTGTTCTCGACTGGAGTTACTGGCGCGAGAAAGAATGGGGGAGTCAGGATTTTGATGAAAAACGTTTTCCCGATCCTCAGCAAATGATTGATGATTTGCATAAAAAATACAATGCAAAGATCATGATATCTGTATGGCCAAAATTTTATGAAGGCATACCGGCATACAACTATTTCAATGAAAAAGGCTGGTTGTATAAACGCAACATTGCCGATCGCCAGCGCGACTGGATAGGGCAGGGATATACCTCTACATTTTATGATGCCTTTAATAAAGATGCGCGTGAGGGCTTTTGGAAATTGATACATGATAAGCTCTATACTAAAAAAATAGATGCCTGGTGGATGGATGCCAGCGAGCCCGACATCCTGTCAAACGTATCGCCCGATCGCAGAAAGGGGCAGATGTCGCCTACGGCTATCGGAACAGCTGCAGAATTCCTCAACGCCTATCCCCTGCAAAATGCGAAGGGAATCTATGAAGGTCAGCGCGGTACAGATAGCAGCCGAAGGGTTTATCTGCTTACACGCTCCGGCTACAGCGGATCGCAGCGGTATGCAGCTACTATCTGGAGCGGCGATATAGCATCGCGCTGGGAAGATATGAAAGCGCAGATCAGCGCAGGATTGAATTTTTCTCTTTCAGGACTGCCTTACTGGACAATGGATGTAGGCGGCTTTTCAGTAGAAAAAAGATATGAAAGGCCCGGCAGCGCAGATCTGGAAGAATGGCGCGAACTGCTCACCCGCTGGCATCAGTTTGGCACATTTGTTCCCGTTTTTCGCTCGCACGGACAGTTTCCGGTAAGAGAAATGTATAACACTGCGCCCGAAGATCACGCGGCATACAAAAGCATGGTTTATTATAACCAGTTACGCTACCGGCTCATGCCCTACATCTATACTCTCGCCGGTGAAGCTTATCATCAAAATGGCACAATCATGCGGGCGCTGGTATTTGATTTTAATAAGGACAGCAACGTTAAAAATATTGGCGATCAGTATATGTTTGGGCCATCCTTGCTCATTAACCCGGTTTATCAGTATAAAGCCACCAGCCGCCCCGTTTATCTGCCTGCAGGCCATGGCTGGTATGACCTGTATACCGGCGCGTATACGGAAGGCGGACAAACCATCACTGCAACAGCTGCATATGAAAGGATGCCGGTATTTGTAAAAGCCGGAGCTATCATCCCAGCCGGACCCATGCTCCAGTATACAGGTGAAAAACCTGCTGATCCCATTACGCTGTACGTGTATGAGGGTAAAGACGGTCACTTCTCCTTATATGAAGATGAAGGCGAAAATTATGATTACGAAAAAGGGCAGTATGCTCAGATTGAAATGTCATACAACGATGCCGCAAAGACCCTGACTATTGAAGACCGGAAAGGTTCATTTACCGGCATGCTGAATCACCGAACCTTTTATATCCGGTATATCACAAAGAACAAACCCGCCGGGATTGATTTTGCTGAAAAGACAGGAAGGAAAATAAGTTATAAAGGGAGAAAAGTAGTGATACGGCTTAACTGATTTCCTGACACAACCATGAAGCGATTTTATTGCATATTTTTTTATTGTTTCCTGCTGATGCACGCTGCGCCGGCACAGGAAACAGGCCGGGAGTCATTTGACCACAACTGGTTTTTCTGCCTGGGCAAGGATACGGCTGCTGCGGCACAATGGCGCTCCCTGCAGTTGCCCCACGACTGGAGTATAGAGCTGCCATTTGAAGAGCATAGCCCTACTGGTACAGGAGGGGGAGCGTTGCGCGGCGGAATAGGCTGGTACCGAAAACAATTTGTAGTAGCAGAGGCAGATAGACAAAAACGCATTTTCATCGATTTCGATGGCGTGTATTGCCGGAGTGAGGTATTTATTAACGGACATTCATTGGGCAAACGGCCCAATGGATATATCTCATTTCGCTATGAGCTCACGCCATATCTCAGATTTGACGGAGCAGCTAATACTATCGTAGTAAAAGTTGATAATTCTCAGCAACCCAATAGCCGCTGGTACAGTGGCAGCGGTATTTACAGGCATGTATGGCTGGTTAAAAAGCAGCCGGCGCATATTGCCAAAAATGGCGTTTATATTACTACGCCAACTGTTTCTGAAAGCCGTGCGGATATACAAATACAAACTACCTGGGAAGGAGAGATGGTGAAGGGGGTAAAGCTGCAACTTCGGCACGCCATCTATGATCAAACAGGCAGGTTGGTGAAAACAATTATAGCAGACGTGTTGCCGGGAGAAAAGGAGAGTAATCAGACTGTTTCTATGGCCAACCCCAGGCGGTGGTCACTTGATGATCCCTTTTGTTATTCCGTAAAAACCACGCTCCACGGCAATGGGAAACTGCTGGATCAAAAAACAACAGTGATTGGTATCCGCTCGTTTCGTTTCGATGCAGCTAAAGGTTTTTTCTTAAATGAAAAGCCGGTTAAAATAATCGGCGTATGTAATCATCATGACCTGGGCTGCCTGGGTACTGCAGTGAATAAGCGCGCCATCGGGCGGCAACTGGAGATATTGAAGAGTATGGGTATTAACGGGATTCGCACCAGTCATAATCCACCCGCACCTGAGCTGCTTGACCTGGCAGACAGAATGGGATTTGTGGTAATGGATGAGGCGTTTGATATGTGGAAGCGCTCCAAGACAACTTATGACTATAGCCAGGAATGGGATAGCTGGCACAACCGCGACCTGGAAGATTTTATAAAACGTGACCGTAATCACCCCTCCGTTTTTATGTGGAGTGTGGGTAATGAAATAGGTGAACAATGGGGTGATGCCTCGAAGGGGGATACGGCCGGGCGCACCATCATGCGCGAGTTGGCCGCTATCGTAAAAAAACTGGACAATACCCGGCCTGTGCTGACGGCTAATAATGAACCTGGCGCGTGGAATAACCTGTTGGCGACAGGCGCTAACGATATCGTTGGTTATAATTATAATCATCATAAATGGGACTCGGTACAGTACCAATGGGGTATGAAACCTTTCATTGTCACCGAATCAGTATCTGCCTTGCAGACAAGGGGCAGCTACGATATGCCTTCTGACAGTATTCGCCGCTGGCCTGCCAGGTGGGATCTGCCAGTCGAAAATGCCAATGCTGATATGAGTTGTTCGGCATACGATAATTGCTCTGCACCCTGGGGTAGTACGCATGAAGAAACACTGAAAGAGCTGTTGCGCTATGAACATATCAGCGGCATGTATGTGTGGACCGGTTTCGATTATCTCGGCGAGCCTACTCCCTATCCATGGCCCGCGCGTAGTTCTTATTTCGGAATCGTTGATCTCGCTGGTTTCCCTAAAGATGTATACTATCTCTATCAAAGCCTGTTTACGAATAAAAATGTACTGCACGTATTTCCACACTGGAACTGGCAACCCGGACAACAAGTCGATATATGGGCATATTACAACAATGCAGACGAAGTAGAACTTTTGCTGAACGGAAGGTCACTGGGTAAAAGGAGTAAAACCGGCGACGAACTACACGTACAATGGCGGGTGGCTTATGAGCCAGGCACGCTGATAGCTGTATCAAGGAAAAATGGAAAGACTGTACTGCAAAAAGAAATCCATACAGCAGGCGCGCCATACAGCATCCGGTTGACGCCTGACAGAACCCGGTTGCGGACAAACGCCGGTGACCTGTCATTTATAACGGTAGAAATAATAGATAAAGAAGGGAATATTGTGCCCGATGCGGCTAACCTCGTAAAGTTTGCTGTAAAAGGATCAGCCAGCATTGCAGGTGTCGATAACGGCAGTCAGACCAGTATGGAGTCATTCAGTGCCCCGCAGCGTTCTGCTTTTAAAGGCAAATGCCTGGTCGTGATAAAAGCTGGTAATAAGAAAGGGGTAATCACTGTCACAGCATCGGCAGATGGATTGAAGTCTTCTGCTGTTTCACTGCAGGCCCAATAATATAGGTTAAGAGTTATGAAAAAGATATTATCGCTGATAGTTGGTTTGTTGCAGGCCGGGTGGTTAGTGGCGCAGGCTCCGGTAGTAGGGTTAAATCAGTTGGGGTATACGCCTGCGGGTATCAGAGAGGCGATGGTCATGAATGCCGGTACGGATAGTTTTTATATACTGGCTGCCAATAAGCATGATATCGTTTACAGCGCACGCTTAAGCGATGCCAGAAAGTCTCCCGTGTCTGCGCTTACAGCAAGGTTCGCCGATTTTTCCAGTATAAAACAATCAGGGAATTATTGGTTGTCGCTGCCTGGTGTACAGGAATATTGGCCCTTTACTATAGGTAATGCAGTGTATGAACCCTTAAGTGTTGCATCCATAAAGGCTTTTTACTTTCAACGATCCGATATGGAATTGCAACCGGCATATGCAGGTAAATGGGCGAGGCCGGCCGGGCATACCGATATGCAGGTACAGATACATGCATCCGCTGCCGATAATAAAAGACCTGCCGGCGCGGTCATTGCTTCTCCTGGCGGCTGGTATGATGCCGGAGACTACAACAAGTATATCGTGAACTCGGGCATAACCATGGGCACCCTGCTTAGTGCTTACGAAGATTTTGCTGCTTATTATAGTTCATTAAAATTAAATATCCCGGAAAGCGATAATGGCCTGCCCGATCTGCTCGATGAGGTACTCTATAACCTACGCTGGATGATGACGATGCAGGATCCGGCAGATGGAGGCGTGTATCATAAATGCACCAATGCCGCATTTGATGGTATGGTTATGCCGGGCGTCACTAAAGAACCGCGGTATGTAGTACAGAAATCAACAGCTGCTGCGCTTGATTTTGCAGCTACCATGGCGCAGGCTTCACGGGTATTCCGGACATTTAAATCACTGTTACCGGGTTTGGCAGATAGTTGTATAAAAGCGGCTGTGAACGCCTGGAACTGGGCCGAAGAAAACCCGGGTGTTTTGTATGAGCAGGATGAAATGAATAAGCGATTTCAGCCGGCTATCTCTACCGGTGGCTATGGTGACCGGCAGTTGGAGGATGAGCGTTTTTGGGCTGCAGCAGAGTTGCTGGTAACCACCGGACAAACGGCGCATATCCCTCAGCTAAGTAAAACAATCTCCGCTATACGTTATTTGCCAGGCTGGCCACAGGTAGGCATGCTGGGGATATTTACCCTGCTGCGACACGCTGATCGGATCGGTGATCCATCGCTGCTCGCGGCAGCACGTAAGCAACTCCTGCAGCTGGCCGATTCATTATTGAAGGCTCGTGATAAAAGTCTGTCGGCTACAGTAATGGGCGCACGAATAAGTGACTTTGTATGGGGAAGCAGCGCCGTAGCAGCAAACCAGGGTATGTTATTGATCAATGCATATCTGCAGACTAAAGAACAGAAGTACCTGGATGGGGCATTGTCTAATCTTGATTATTTATTAGGGAAAAATGCAACAGGGTATTCTTTTGTTACCGGTGTGGGTATTAAAACGCCCATGCACCCGCACCATCGCCCTTCCTTTGCAGATAAAATTGAAGAACCGGTACCGGGCTTACTGGCCGGAGGCCCTAATGCCAATGCTGCCCGGCAGGATAAATGCACCTACCGGTACAAGGAGGCGGAACGGCAGTATAGCGATGAGCTGTGTTCCTTTGCTTCCAACGAAATAGCCATCAACTGGAATGCGCCGCTGGTATACCTGAGTGGGGCGGTTTGTGCTATAGGTAAGTAATCATTTTTCAGGCAAATACTATATTGATCAGTTCGCTGAATAAAGCGGTTGTAACCGGACCTGCATTGCCATCGGCAATCGTTATATCGTCAACCTGTATTACAGGCAGCAAGTGTTTGCTGGTACTGGTAACAAATGCTTCTTTGGCTTCAAGCAGGTCGGCCACTGTCACCGGTGCCTCTTTTACGGTCATACTCCCGGCTGCCAGCTCCAGCAATTTTTTACGGGTAATGCCCTGCAGTATGTTCAGGCCGGGGGTGACCAGTTCATCGTGTTTATTGACTATAAAAAAATTAGATCTGGGACATTCCGTAATTATTCCCTGCTGATGGTATAGTACATCAGCAGCTTCTTGCTGCCGGATATGCGGCTGCAGCCATACTGCCATCAGGTAGTCGATGGTTTTTACGTGAGGTAGCTGTCGCTGATGCTCATGCGTGATCAGCCGGATGCCGGCTTGCAATTCCTTTGTTAACGGCAATGGTTGCTGTACCAGCAAAAGGTTAGGTTCGTGAATGGAGTAGCCATCGGCAGCATAACCTCCCGTAAGGGTGAGTCGCATGCCGGATTGTGGCAGCTCATTTTTTTGTATCAGCTCTTCAATGGCCTGTACCAAAGCTTCTCTTGAAAGAGGGCAGTGCAGCCGCATGGCCTCGGCCGAGGCAAAGAAGCGGTCAAGATGATCTTCCAGAAATACCGGACGGTTATGGATGATTTTGAAAAAATCAAAAACACCATACCCCCGCTGCACAGACATATCGCTGATATGGATATGCGCATCCGCCGCAGGTACGAGTGTATGATTGATCCGGGAAAAAAGTTTGCTCACGGTAAACGATTGTATTTTTTCAGCAAAGCAATGACTTTGTCAAGCGGGATGGCTTCTATTTTCCGATGATCTTTGCCGGTCATGTCTGCAGCCATGAATAACGAATTGAGTATTGCTTCTTCGGTTGCTTCAATGGTGGCCAGGAATATCGGTGTTACAAGATCGTTGTGCAGGACGGCCTGTTGCAGCAGCGGCTGTTGTACAGAATAAGGTACACGCAGTGTACTGTCTGTAGAAAAAGCAATTACATAATCGCCACTGCCATTCGACGCAATACCTCCGGTACGTGCAAGCCCCAGCATAGCCCTCTTTGCCAGCCGCTCAAGATTGCGGCTGTCGAGTGGAGCATCAGTGGCTACTACCATCATGCAGGAACCATCTGCATTCTTCAGCAATTCCCGGCTGAAGGCAAATTTTTTCAGTTCCTCTCCCACAGGCACACCATCTACCTGCAATACGCCTCCAAAATTTGTCTGTACCAGCACGCCTACCGTATAACCGCCCAGGCTGGCTGGCAGCTTGCGCGAAGAAGTGCCTATTCCGCCTTTAAAGCCAAAACAAATGGTGCCAGTGCCGGCGCCTGTATTGCCTTCCTGTGTATTATCTTCTTTTGCCTGTTGTATTGCCTGCAGCACATCGGCTTCCTGTACATGCATGCCCCGGATGTCGTTTAGCCATCCATCATTGGTTTCGCCCACAACAGCATTTACCGATTGCACGTTTTCATTGCCCGGCTGCTGTAACGTGTATTGTACAACGGTCTTCACTGCTGTAGACACGCTGAGTGTATTGGTAAGGATGATTGGCGTTTCGATATTGCCCAACTCAGCCACCTGCGTGCTGCCCGTAAGCTTGCCAAATCCGTTGCCGCTATAAATCGCAGCCGGTACCTTTTGCTGAAAAATATTGCCGCCATGCGGCAGTATAGCCGTCACACCGGTGCGTACAGAGTCGCCTTTTATGAGGGTAATATGGCCCACTTTTACTCCGCTAACATCCGTAATGGCATTCAACCTGCCTGTAGGCAGCACACCAGGCCGAAGGCCGGTATCGCGAACGCGCTGGGGCTTTTGAGCCATAACCAGCTGCGATAGGGTCAGCAACAACAATAGAAGGATACCTGATCGCATAAATAAAAATATAGGTGTGAACTGAAGGTAGTACATACTTGTAAAAGGATACTTACATTTGAAATAAAAAGATGAGCTACCAGCCAGATCAGGACCGGTATGATAAGATGGTTTATAATCGGTGCGGTAAAAGCGGTCTTTTGCTGCCGGCAATTTCTTTAGGGCTATGGCATAATTTCGGAGGAGTTGACTCATTCGAAAATGGACGGCAGATCATACGCACTGCCTTTGACCAGGGCATTACACATATTGACCTCGCTAATAATTATGGACCTCCGCCAGGTTCTGCCGAAGAAAATTTTGGCACCATTCTGCGGGCCGATTTTCCCGGCTACCTGCGCGATGAGCTGGTGATTTCCACAAAGGCCGGCTGGCGTATGTGGGAAGGGCCATATGGTGAGTTCGGCTCACGCAAATATCTTATTGCCAGCCTTGACCAGAGCCTGAAACGGATGGGACTGGAGTATGTCGATATATTCTATTCACATCGTCCAGACCCTGATACGCCCATGGAAGAAACGATGATGGCGCTTGATCAGATTGTACGTAGCGGCAAAGCACTCTATGTGGGCATATCCAGTTATAATGCACAGCAATCGCGTGAAGCATTTGATATATTGCGTAGCCTGGGTACACCCTGTCTCATCCATCAGCCCAAGTATTCTATGCTCGAACGCTGGGTTGAAGATGGCTTGCTCGATGTGCTCGAAGAGTATGGAGTTGGGTGCATCCCTTTTTCGCCGCTGGCACAGGGACTGCTTACCGATAAATATCTGAAAGGTATACCTGCCGATTCGCGGGCCAGCAAGGCACATGGTTTTTTGCAACTGAAAGAAGTATCGGAACAGCGGGTTGCACAAATGCGGGCTTTAAATGAGATAGCTGCTCAGCGCCATCAATCTCTCTCGCAAATGGCACTGGCCTGGTTGTTAAAAGATCGGCGTATAACCTCTGTGCTGATAGGCGTGAGTTCAGCAGAGCAATTGCAAAATAATCTGGGTTGTTTAAAGCAGCTTGATTTTACAGCCGATGAGCTGGCAGCCATTGAACAGGTGCTGGCGGCATAAGAAAAAACTACAGACCTGCTTACATACAGACATTAAAAAAGCCTTTGAATCTCAAAGGCTTTTTTAATGAGTTTAGCGAGTGGCTGGTATATTTCCAGTAAATATTTGCGGATTTATCCCATAGCGGGTCGCGCGTATTTCAGGCTGGTTTTTTCCTCTGATTTCCGGCGATGGCTTTCTATCTTGCAGCCTGTAATCCAATAATACATGAAACGTTCTACCGTACTCTGGGCTCTTATTATCATTATCTTCCTGCAATCCTGCAGCCGTGCCATAACGCCGTATGAAGCGGCCAATAATCCGCGCGGAAAAAAATGCCGTACGATCAAATGAGTTGACAGTGAGGGAGGGTAAAAAGTATAAAAGTTTAAAGGTTTAAAGTGTTTTAAACCGAATATGAAGACTTACTACGCGAAACTGTCAGGTATTGCATATTACCCTTTATACCTTTAAACTTTTATACTTGTATACTGCAGGACTTACTGTCCAAACAGACTTCCCACCGCTCCTTCCAGCATGGGGAACTTTTCTACCACATAATTTTTGATTGTTTCTACTGCTTTTTTTGCCTGTTCGTCGGTGAGGCCGGCTTCGGCTTTCAGTTTTTCGATTAATTCCTGCATAGTATTAGGTTGAGTGATTAAATAAAATCAAAGGCAGTCTTTTGTCCGGTAAAGGTATGACTTAAAAGAAGCTGCCGCATCTGTGTATCAGAACAAGCGGAGTTAGTTCCTGGGCTGCATAACCTTGTCAATGCCATCAATAGCATCTTTGAGATCAATTGTCCAGTAACCGGCTTTTCCGTTGTTCCATGCTTCTTTCCATTGATTATAGCCTTCAGAAAAATCCGGTAAATTATTATGCTGTCCAACCAGTTCGGTAACCGATGCTGAAATTGATTTTTCTGAAAAAGGCAGGTGACCGATAAAACTGCTATAACCTGATGCTGATTGCGGGCTGTAAATTCTCACACCGTCAACTCTGATGTGAAGGATGGCATCTTCCTTATTATATCTTTCAATTTTAAGAATGGTCAAAACAGAATTATCTTCTCCGGCTCTGTTTATATATTTCCAAACCTGTCCGGTCTTAAATTTTTCAGCTTCCAACGGTGGTGGTTGTTTCTGTCCTGTTGTTTGTAACTTATGACAGGGCCTGCTGGCCCTGTCATAATAAGTATTGAAATTGCTTTTGTCATGCGATGGCAGCGAAAGCTGCCTGCAGACGTCAGCGAAGCTTCTGGCGGTATATTACGCTACTTTGAGCAGGCTCAGCTTGCTTTTGTCAAACTTACGTTTGGCGTATTCGAGGTCAAGCGTAAAGCTCTTTTCGCGGGAAGAAGGTAACTCAAACATCGCATCGGTCAGAATACCTTCGCAGATACTGCGCAGGCCGCGTGCGCCCAGTTTGTATTCCACGGCTTTCTCTACCATGAAATCAAGTACATCGTTTTCTATTTCCAGGGCGATGCCTTCCAGTTCAAAAAGACGTTTGTATTGTTTGATCAAAGCGTTTTTGGGCTGGGTCAGTATGGCGCGGAGAGTTTCTGCATCGAGCGGGTCGAGATGGGTCACTACTGGTAAACGACCGAGCAGCTCGGGAATAAGGCCAAAGCTCTTCAGGTCCTGGGCGTTTACATAACGCAACAGGTTTTTCTTCATGTTATCCTGCAGGTCTTTGTCTACATTGAATCCAATGGTATTGGTTTGTACCCGGCGTGCTATGATTTTATCGATACCGTCAAAAGCGCCACCACAGATGAAGAGGATATTCTGTGTGTTGATCTTGATAAGCTTTTGCTCAGGATGTTTGCGGCCTCCCTGAGGGGGAACGAGTACATCTGTGCCTTCCAGCAGTTTGAGCATACCCTGTTGTACGCCTTCGCCGCTTACATCGCGGGTGATAGATGGGTTATCGCCTTTGCGGGCGATCTTATCAATCTCATCAATATACACAATGCCGCGTTCAGCAGCATGTACGTCATAATTGCAGACCTGCAGCAGGCGGGTAAGGATGCTTTCCACATCTTCGCCCACATAACCGGCTTCTGTAAATACCGTGGCATCTACAATGGCAAAGGGCACATTGAGCATGCGGGCAATACTTTTGGCCAGCAGCGTTTTGCCGGTACCGGTTTCGCCTACCATTACGATATTGCTTTTTTCTATTTCAATATCGCCATTGACGTTTCCGTCAGTTGATTTTTGCTGCAGGCGTTTGTAGTGATTATATACGGCTACGGCCAGTACTTTTTTTGCTTCATCCTGACCAATCACATACTCATCCAGGAACTTTTTGATTTCCACGGGTTTTTTGATGGTCAGTTTAAAAGAGGAGGGAGCAGACTTTTCGTCACGCACCATCAGCTCCTGATCGATGATCTCACGGGCATGCTCCACGCAATTTTCGCAGATATGCCCTTCCTGTCCCGCAATCAGGATCTTGACCTCGTCCCGGCTACGGCCACAAAAGGAGCAGTGTAAAATATTTTTTGCCATTTTTTTTACTTGGGTGACTTGGGCTTTTCTAATCAGACGTCAGCAAAATTAAAAAACCGTCCGTGAAAAGACGGTTTTTTACTAAAACTTATTCAAGTATTTGATAAATATACGGTTACAGTTTCGTAATAATCTTGTCCACAATGCCGTATTCTACTGCTTCCTGGGGATCCATCCAGTAATCGCGGTCAAAATCTTTGAGGATCTGCTCCACAGTTTTGCCACAGTTTTCGGCCAGGATGCGGGCGCCCATTTCCTTGACTTTCTTAGTTTGGCGGGCCTGGATCTCCAGATCCGTGCTTACCCCCCGGATAAAACCACCCAGAGAAGGCTGGTGAATCATGACCTCGCCGCTCGGATAAATGAACCGGCTGCCTTTTTTACCGCCACTGAGCAGGATACTGCCCATAGAAGCGGCCAGGCCCATACAGATAGTGCTTACCGGGCTTTTGATCATCTTCATGGTATCATAGATGACCATGCCGCTGGTTACCACACCGCCGGGGCTATTGATGAAGAATTTGATTTCTTCACCGGGTTTGTCGGCATCTAGCAACAGCAGTTTGGAAACTACATCTTTTGCACTTTTGTCGTCAACTACACCCCAGAGGTATACACTGCGGGAGTCGAAAAAATATTTTTCCAGCTTTTTGCTGAACATCATAAGGTCCGACTTGGGCTGCTCTTCTTTTTCTTCTTCTTCATCGTCTGACCTCCATCCTTTGTTGATATATTCTTTATTGAACATCATATGTTGCAATTTTTTGAGATAAATGGTTGGGGTTAATGCTTACTTGTCTTTTTTATCTTTCCGGGGATTGATCAGCAGCACTTCGTCTACCAGGCCATATTCTTTTGCCTCGGGAGCTGTCATCCATTTATCACGATCAAAATCTTTTTCGATCTGCTCAACAGGTTTACCGGTATGATAGTTTACTACGTCGTACAATTCGGTTTTGAGCCTGCGGATTTCATTTACGGTGATTTCGATGTCACTGGCCTGCCCGCCGATAGCGCCACTGGGCTGGTGCATCATAATGCGTGAATGCTTAAGGGCAGCTCTTTTACCTTTTGTGCCGGCACCCAGCAGCACGCAAGCCATTGAGGCCGCCATGCCAATACAAATAGTGGCCACATCGGGTGTTACATACTGCATGGTATCATATACGCCCAGGCCGGAGTACACGCTGCCACCCGGACTGTTGATGTACATATTGATATCACGTGTACGATCGGTAGAGTCAAGAAACAGCAACTGTGCTGTGACGATATTGGCTATTTCATCGTTGATTGGATAGCCAAGAAAAATGATCCGGTCCATCATGAGACGGCTGTACACATCCATTACCGCTACGTTCATAGGACGTTCTTCGATAATATTGGGTGTCATAGCCGTTACCAGGTGATTGCCATAGCTATGCAGGGTGCTGCTGGAGATACCCCGGTGCTTCACCGCATATTTCTCAAATTCCGAATTAAAACTCATGTTATTGAAATTAAGAAGTTAATTGACCGACAAGTTAATAATGTTAATCCATGAATAGCAACGTGCCGGCTGATATTTTAGTTATGCGCTCCTGCTAACCCATGCTGGCTGCAGGAGCGCGTTTATTGATAACAAATTTCCGTCCAACAGGTTTTGACCAGACTGCCAGTGACAGTTTAGCATATTTTCCCGGGCAAAAGGGAGATACAACAGGGAAAAAGAGCGCTGATCCGGCGAAATGACACAGCAGTATGCCTCATTACTCCTTCGATAGTATTGCTCAGGAAAACATTTCCCTTATTTTATCAAAGAAGCCTTTATCGTTTTTGTCGGGCTGTGGTTTGAAATTTGGCGACTGTGCCAGCTTTTCCAGCGTTGCTTTTTCCTCGGGTGTCAGATGCTGCGGAGTCCATACACTTACATGAATGAGCTGGTCGCCCTTTTCGTATGAGTTAACAGCCGGGAAGCCCTTGCCTTTGAGCCGGAATATTTTTCCGCTTTGTGTACCTGCGGGAATTTTGATCTTGGCACGGCCGTCAATAGTAGGCACTTCTACCTGTGTGCCGAATACGGCATCAGGAAAAGAGAGATGCAGGTCGTAGGCTACATTCAGTCCGTCGCGCTGCAGCTCTTTATGCGGTTCTTCCTCTATCAGGATAATCAGATCACCGGGTGCTCCGCCGCGCTCACCGGCATTCCCTTTACCGGCAATATTCAACTGCATGCCTTCCTGCACACCCGGCGGAATGTCGATACTTACAGTTTCTTCGGCATATACCCGTCCCTCGCCTTTACAGGTGCCACATTTGGCTGTAACCGTGGTGCCTTCGCCATTGCAGGTAGGACAGGTAGTAACCGTCTGCATCTGACCCAGGAAGGTGCTTTGTACCTTGCGCACCTGACCACTGCCTCCGCAGGTCTGACAGGTTTGAATGCTGCCTTTGTCTTTTGCACCACTGCCACTGCAGGTGCCGCAGACTACATATTTTTTTACCTTGATATTCTTGGTCACCCCACGGGCAATCTCTTCGTAAGTGAGTTTTAGCTTCACCCGCAGATTGCTGCCCCTTACACCACGACTGCGCTGGGAGCCACGTCCGCGCTGCTGACCGCCAAAGAAGCTGCCAAACAAATCATCGCCGAAGATGTCACCAAACTGGCTGAAGATATCATCCATGTTCATGCCACCACCATAGCCACCACCGCCGCGGGCATTGCTGCCTACACCCGCATGACCGTAACGATCATATTGTGCACGCTTATCTGCATCACTCAACACCTCGTAGGCTTCTGCCGCTTCTTTGAATTTTTCTTCGGCAGCCTTATCGCCCGGATTGCGGTCGGGGTGATATTGCATCGCCACCTTGCGGTAAGCTTTTTTTATTTCATCAGCACTCGCACCTTTGGCTACTCCCAGTATTTCGTAATAATCACGCTTCATAAATTGATTTGATATTGCAGGGCAGAAGAATTGCTTAAATGTTTCAAATAGAGAAAAGAATTATTTACCTACCACTACTTTGGCGTGACGGATTATTTTATCGTTGAGATAATAGCCTTTTACCACTTCATCCACTACCTTGCCTTTAAGGTCATCTGTTGCAGCCGGAATCTCTGTAATGGCTTCATGCAGATCGGCATCAAAGTCCTTACCCACGGTTTCCATCGCCTTTACCCCTTTTGATTGCAGGGTATTGCGCAACTTATGAAAGACCAGGTTTACTCCTTCCCTGATCACCTGGGCGTCATCGGTAGTTTCGAGCTGCTTCTGGGCACGGTCACAATCGTCCAGCACAGGCAGCAACTCCACAATCATATCGCGGCCGGCGGTCTGTATCAGTTCAATCCGCTCTTTGGCCGTGCGGCGTTTGTAGTTTTCAAACTCCGCAGCCAGACGCAGATAACGGTCTTTTGCGTCCTGCAATTCTGTCTTTAATTTCTCTGTCTCAGGTTCATTTTCGACAGGATTATTCAGATGTGTACTGCCGGCCTGGTTCTCGTCGGTATTGATTGCCATTCCTGCTTGATTTTCAGCGTTTTCCTGAATCTGTTCGTTTACGTCTTTTTCTGCCATTTTTTACCAAATTGTTTGCAAAGGTAAGCTAGTCAATAATATTGCCAAGGCAGGAGAAAGGACAAAATGGCTGGAAGGCAAGGTATAAGAGTTTAAAGGTTTAAAAGTATAAAGCGGTCAGCATTGGGTGTATACACCCTCTGCCTTTAAACCCTTATACCTTTATACCTTTTCTTATCTTGCGCCCAATTATGAGCAACGTATACCTGAAAAAGCGCATATCACCCCGCGTGGCGAATGGACACCCCTGGATTTTTAGCAATGAGGTAGAAAAAGTAGAAGGAGAGGCGGCCGGTGGGGAGATCGTTGACGTTTTTTCGTACGACAAAAAATTTATCGGCCGGGGTTATATTAACCCCAAATCGCAGATACTGGTACGGTTGCTCACCCGGCAGAAAGAAGAGATCAACGACGATTTTTTTCGTCAGCGTATCCGTTCCTGCTGGGAATACCGCCAGCGGCTGGGATATGTAGAGAACTGCCGCCTTGTATTCGGCGAAGCCGATTTTTTGCCTCAGCTTATAATTGATAAATTCAATGATCATTTTGTGATCCAAACCCTTGCCCTGGGTATCGATCGCTGGAAACCGGCCATAGTACAGGCTCTTCAGGAAATATTTAATCCCCGCGGCATTTATGAGCGAAATGATGTGCCGGTACGTGAATTGGAGGGCTTACCACAGATAAAAGGGTTTCTCTCGGCTCCTTTCGACACCAGGATTGTGATCAATGAAAACGGACTGAAATTTCATGTAGATATTGAAAACGGTCAAAAGACCGGCTACTTTCTGGATCAGCAGGACAATCGCCGGGCTATTCAGCATATTGTAAAAGGGGCCGATGTGCTGGGGGCATTTACCTATACCGGTACGTTTGAAATTCATGCGGCCTACTATGGGGCCAAATCGGTGCTGGGATTGGATATCTCCGAAAATGCTGTAACGCAGGCCAATCGCAATGCAGCCCTCAATGGTCTCGATAAAATATGCCGTTTTGAAACAGCCAATGCCTTTGATGTCTTAAAACAATGGGGCAAAGATGGCCGCCAGTATGACGTAGTCATGCTCGATCCCCCTGCCTTTACCAAAAGCCGCGAAACTATTCAGAAAGCTATTACAGGTTATAAAGAGATCAACCTGCGTGGCATGAAGCTGGTAAAACCCGGAGGCTTCCTGGTCACCAGTTCCTGTACCAACCTGGTCAATCCCGAACTGTTTCTGCAAACAATTGATATGGCCGCGCGCGATGCACGCCGCCGGATCAGGCAGGTCACCTTTCAGGCACAAGCCTCTGACCATCCCATTATCTGGGGACTGGATAATACACAGTACCTGAAATTCCTGATTGTACAGGTGCTGTAAAAGTTGACAGTAAGGGTAAAAAGTATAAAGGGTATAAAGGTTTAAAGGGAGCCTCTTAACCTAATACTTATTACCTAAAACTTAGCACTCAAAACATGCCTTCCGGCTTCCACCTTTCGCCTATGAATAACTTAATACGTAGAACTTAAAACTTAGAACCTACTTCGATACCTGGAACTTGCCGGTATCTACCAGCTTGCCGCCGGCATCGGTAATATGGAAGATGTACACACCGCGGTTATAATCTGTAACGGGGATGGTTGTTTTTTCCTGAATATTCTGTGATTCGTACATTTTTTTACCCAGGAAACTATAGATAGAGAGGGTAAGACCTTTTTGATACAGCTTCTGCAGGTCAAACGTGATATTGGCGGTAGCGGGGTTCGGATAAAATTTAACCGACTTATCTGCTTCCGGCCTGGGTTCACGTGATACCTGTGCTGTAGCACTAAAGGTAATCAGGAGAATAAAAGATATTATGGGTAGAATTCGCTTCAACGAAACAAATTTACATTTATTATGACAATAATAGAACCAAAAATCAATTCATGCAACGTAGAACTACGATAAACTAAAAAAAGTTCTAAACCAATGATTTAGAACTTTTAAGAGAAGTGCTTTTAACAAAAATTTAGTTCAGTTCCTTCAATACCTCCTGGATGCTGTTAAAATTGGGAACATCGCCGGCATTTTCCAGGACTTCGGCATACCGTACGATGCCTTCACGGTCGATCACAAAGGCGGCTCTTTTTGATACACCTTTCATATCCAGGATCCAGTCTGTGTAGATGGCTCCATAGGCGGCAGAGGCTTCTTTATTAAAATCGCTCAGCAGCGGAAAATTGTATTGCTGGGCTTCTTTAAACTGGGCCAGTGTAAAAACGGAGTCGACAGAAATGCCGAATACAGCAGCGTTGGCATTTGCATAAGTGGCAATATTATCGCGTACGCCGCAGAGTTCTGTGGTACATACGCTGGTAAATGCCTGGGGGAAAAACAGGAGTAAAACGTTTTTCCCTTTTTGCTCAGAGAGTGTCACTTTGTTTTTAGCACTATCATAAAGGCTGAAATCGGGTGCCTGCTGGCCTGCCTGGATCTGCATGATTGTCTGAATTAATGGTTAAGAATAAAAACGGTATGCGAAAGTAACAAATACAGCTGCAAAAGGTTGAATCTGTCAGAACCGTGGGCAGCGTACTGCATTCAGGCTTGAGTTGTTACGATCGGGTAAGAAGCCGATATAGGAAAGACTGAGTTCAAATCCGCCACGGCCCAGGCTGGCTGGCCGCAACCTGGAAATATTTACATCATAGCTGAAGGCAAAAGAAAATCCGCTGTAATCAACCTTGATTACAGGAATGAAGGCATCGCTCCAGCGCAGGAATAATCCGCCGTGAATAACATAGTCGGGATTGTCGATCTCGGGCCCCAGTTTAAGGCCATACAAAGCGCCGGTCACCACTTCCTGGTATTTATTTTGTAAAGAATAATCACCCTGCAGCGTAATGTATGACCATTCGGTCACGCCAAAGCGAAAACCGGCAGAGGCTACCCATTTGGGGTAAAGAGTAGTGTTGGGGTCGCGGAAGAAAGAATTACGGGGTTTGGTAAAATGATGATAAGCGAGGCCCAGGTAATAGTTGTCGGCCGGGTCATCGCTGAGATTGGAATTATAACTCATGCCTACGCTGCCATCGAGGTAGGTATAATTGGTAGCAATGGCGGGTTCATTGTCGCCTCCACCAGTATAGGTGCCATCGGTAGTAATCTTGCTGCGGTCGAAATGCCGGTTCACAACACCTCCCATAAAACCCAGCGAGAGGTAACGGTTCTGATCGGCGCTGAGGGCCTTGTGATAGTTGAGTGTGGGCAGTATGCTGGTTTGAGTAAGAGCCGCCGTTCCGGCACGGTCAAAAAATACCTGACCGCCCAGCGTAATGAAATCATCCATTTTGCCAATGGGCATTTTGTATTCACCGTTTAGCGACACGGTCTTGTACCCTTCGGTTACACTGCGCCATTGATCGCGATATACGGTCTGAATGCGGTAGTCGCCGGTGAAAATACCGGCCAGTCCGGGATTGCGCAGCAGCGGAGTTTCAAAAAACTGGGAAAAATGCAGATCCTGGGCATGCAGGGGCCGTCCTGCTGCCAGCAGGCAGATAAACCAGAACAGATATGTATGCCATCGTCTCATAAGCGGTATCAGCGTAGCAGTGTTACGTTTCCTTTTACCGGAATAACAGAATTGTTTTCACAGACTATCTCCATCAGATATATGTATACATCAGCGCTTGCTTTTTGTCCTTTGAAAGTGCCATCCCAGCCGGCTGCGGCATCGTTGGGGCTCATATCTTTTTTGTCAAAGACCACCTGTCCCCAGCGGTTGAAAATGGTGAATTTGCGGATTTTAAACAGCCCGGTGCCACGCGGGAAGAACGATTCATTGCGACCATCGCCATTGGGCGAGAAGGTATTTGGTACGAAATAGTTGAAGTTGTTGCAAACAACATTTACCGTTACAGACCCGCTGTTGCGGCATCCGTGAACCGTTTCCATATTTACCCGATAGGTAGTACTGGCCTGCGGATTAGCTACAGGCTGCGGGCAGTCAAAACAGCTGAGGCGGTATTGGGGAGCCCAGGTATAACTGGCCATATTGCCGGTATAATTCATGAGCAATGGTGTACTGGCGCCGGAAATAATAGTAATAGGATCCTGCTGCGGCGTTGCGGTGGGCAGCGGACTTACGTACAATGGATGGAAAGCCGTGTCGCTACAGCCGATTTTATTGGCCGTGATGAGCTGAACAGTGAAGTTGCCGGCTGTATTATAAGTGGCCGCTCCATTCTGACTGGCGGCACCTTGTCCATTCCCGAAATTCCATTGCCATTTGGTGAGCGTGTCGGGTACAGCAATGAGTCCGCCAAATTGCTCTGTTGCATTAATGCAAATAGTATCCCTTGCTACTATGGAAGGCTGTGGGGTGCGGTAAACGAGTATCGTATCCAGTGCAAAGCTGCTGCAATTGCTTTGTGTGGTAACATCAAGACGTACTACATAGGTGCCGGGCTGGGTAAACCGGTGCGAAGGGCTTTGTGCTGAAGAAGTCGAGCCATCGCCAAAAGACCATAGCGTAGAAATGATCGGTTCGTTTTTTGTCGTAAAGTCGGTAAAAGTAACAGTGCCGGTATCACAAAACTCTTTACGGTCTTTGCCGAACAGCGGAATGGCACCCATTACATCAATGCGTGGATTGCCGGTAACAGTATTCTGACAACCGGATATGCTGTCGAAAATGATCAGGTAGGGCCGGTTAAAGCTGGGTTTGGAATAAAGATGACTGAAACTCGTACGCCGGGTAGAGTCAACAGTGCCGTCGCCGAAATAAAAATAAAATTTATAGCCGCCGGGAACGGTCAGGTTAAAATCAACCTGCAGTGAATTACAGGCACGGGTTTGCGGTCCATAATTGATCCGGATATTGGCGGGGTTGTGTACCGTTACAGAAGACTGTGCAGAATCTATACATCCTCCATTGCCCGTTAAATAGAGTTTAGGAGTAAAAGTGCCATAGTTGCCATAAAAATAACTGGGGTTCTGCAGCGTAGACATGCCACCATCTCCAAAGTCCCAGTAGAAAGAACTGTAATCCTGGCCCTGGAAAGTGAAGCTTGTACGCAAGGGCGGGCAGAGCGTAGTTGTATCCTTGATAGCGAAAGCGGCTTTAGGGGATCTGATTTTTACATATGCCGGTTTGCTAACTGAATCCTGGCAACCTGAGGCATCTGTTACAACAAGTTTTACCGTATAATCAGCATCCGGTGCCGGATAGCTATGAAGGGGGTTGGCTGCAGTAGCTGCGCCCCCATCGCCAAAACTCCACGCATAAGATAGTCCAACACCTGATGAGGTGTCAATAAATTGCAAAGGAGTCTGTGGACAATAAACTGTAAAGCCCCGGAATCCCGCACGGGGATTGGATACAATCAGGTTATTAGGCAGTCGGTAATTGTCTTTACAACCAGCGGCATCAGTTACCGTCATGTATACGGGGTAAGAGCCTACCTGGGTATAAGTATGTGTAAACGGAGGTGCAGCAAATGTTTGTGAAGTGCCATCGCCAAAATTGAATTGCCAGTTGCGAATAGAGCCTGTAGGGGTTGTTTGATCGGTAAAGCTGACTGTTTTATCAAGACAGGCTCCCGGTGCTGATGGTGTAAATTGGGCAGCAGGTCCATTTACCTGTACATAATCTGCTATAGTGCGGGTGGAAGTGCAACCGTTGATATCTGTAATAGTCAATGTTACATCGTAGGCGCCTGTAGTGGGAAGACTGTAAGAAACGCTGGCTGAGTTATCTGTCAGGTGTACGCCATTAATGTACCAGTCAAAAGTCCGGATATTGGAAGCGTCTACTCCGGCAGTAGTAAGTATAAATGTTTCACCTTTACATACAGGGTTTTTATTTATTGAGAAAGCAGCCTGTTCATTCGTAATAAAAACGCCTTTTGTCTGTGTGTAGGAGCAGGTGCCATTGGTCACCGTTTGTCTTACGGTATACCTGCCCGGTCCAGGGTACGTAAATGGAGGCGGTACCTGGGTGGTAAACTGGGTATTGGCAGGATCGCCCATTTCCCATAAATAGGTAAGTGGTGTAAGTGCGGGATTTACCTTGCTTTCATCAATAAAAGTTACTTCCCGGGTATTGCAGTTTAACGAGTAGCGGAAGTCTGCAACAGGAGGCTGCACATGTACGGTTTGGGTGGCAAACCTGATACATTTATTGTTACTCACCTGCAATGTAATAACAAGATTGCCCGTATCCTGAAACTGATGTGTTGGATTCTGAAGAATGGAAGTGCTGCCATCTCCAAAATCCCATAACCATTCTACCAGCGCTCCAGGAGTTGTCGTAGACTGATCAGTAAAATTGAAAAGTGTGCTGGCGCAATCATCTAACGGTGTTACATTGAATGCTACAGTTGGAGGCACTCCCGTTCGCACACCATTGGGAATAGTTACTGTTTTAGTGCACCCGCTTACCGTTGTAATAGTAAGAGAGATATCGTAATTGCCGGGATTGTTGTAGGTATACGGAGGCGGATTCCGGACATTAAAAATAGCTCCGGGCTCTCCCAGGTTCCAGCTATAGCTGGCAACGGTGTCGATTGTAGTAATGTTTAATAAAGGGGTATAACGGAAAGGAACACACCCGCCGGTAGGAGCATTGATTTCAACTTCAGGAATTTTTACTGTAATAAAATCAGGTTTCACCACTGTATGCTGACAACCGGAGGCGGTAATGGCAGTGAGTGTAACAGTAAATGTGCCTTCACTGGTATATTGATGCGTGGGATTCTGCTGGGTGGAGGTGGTTCCGTCTCCAAAATCCCATTGCCAGGACACCGCACCGGGCGTAAGGTCTGTAAACTGAACATTGGCAGGTGTCTGGCAAAAACTGCTGTCATTGGACCGGAAATCGACCGCAGGCAATGCATTTACCGTTACTGACTTTGTAACAGAGTCGGTGCAGGTACTGTACCGGTTGACCAGTTGTACACTATATGTCCCGGGAGTTGTAAACGCTTTCACCGCATTAATCTGTCCGCTGGAGCTGCCATCGCCGAAATACCATAGGGAAGAAGTTGGGGCCGGTGCAGATGTGTTTTGAAAGGTGACGGGTACATTCAGACAGATATCGGCAGGTACCGTAAAATCGGTAGTGGCACTATTGATGGTAATGGTTTTTTGAAAAGAACCCGTACAGCCCAGCGTACTGCTGGTATTAAGGGTGACCGTATAGGTGCCCGGAGCATTATAGGTAGCTGTAGGATTGACTGCGGTACTGGTTTGGCCATTTCCGAAATTCCATGAATAACTGATTGTACCGGGACCATTTGATTGGTTTCGAAAATTGACCGTATAGGGAGCCCGGCAGGTGGCTGGTGGCGTAAAGTCGAAGTCAGTAGCAATAGAGCCTACAATACGGATATAACTGCTTCTGACACGTGTTTGTTTGCACCCTGTACTGCTGGTGACGGTAAGCGTAACCGCGTAATAGCCTACATTATTATATGTGTGACTTGGATTTTGCTGAGTCGAAGTGCTGCCGTCTCCAAAATCCCATTCCCAACTCACAATCGTGCCGGTAGCCGTGGTAGATGCATCCGTAAACTGGATGGTAGCCGGCACGCAGGCGAGGGTCAGATTTGAAGTAAAGTTGACTGTAGGTGAAGGGTAGACAGTTATATAGTCAATACGTTCGGTCTGCGCAATACCGGTGCTGTTCTGAACAACTAACCTGACGGAATAGGTACCTGGGGCACTGAATGTAACAACCGGATTTTTTACACTGGAAAGTG
The DNA here is from genome assembly GCA_017998385.1 of Chitinophagaceae bacterium. GTDB lineage: Bacteria > Bacteroidota > Bacteroidia > Chitinophagales > Chitinophagaceae > CAYMZZ01. The sequence goes on from JAGODE010000021.1 coordinate 24,385, forward strand.
TGCCATTGCTGAATTCCCAGTTCCAACTGGTTGGATTTCCCGTAGACTGATCGGTAAAACTAACGGTAAGAGGTGCACAGCCCGAAGTTATATTGGCCGTAAAACTCGCAACTGGGTTCTGGCTAAAAGCGGGAACACTGCCTGCCAGTAATAGCAGTACAGCCACCAGAGTTTTCTTGAATGTATGGTACGATAAGGTTTTCAGGCACTTTATTTTTACTTGCTAATAGCGGCACATACAGGCGTACAACAAGTCAGGCCTTTCCGTGAAACTGCCATTTCAAGTTCAATTCCGAATCCCGGACTTTAATCAGTAGTTGGAATAATTCCGTTCGTACAATGAAAGTAAATCAGTTTTGAAGATACCCCAAATTATAATTTATCCAAACGCATAAATTTATTGTTACCGGCATCTGCCTGTGTAAGAATTACATAGGTCAGGGTGTTGTTGGTAATTTGCCAGGTACCATTGAGGTAAGAAACAGGAGGCACAGCATTGGCAAAGAGCGCCCAGGTACTGCGTGTACCAATATCGCCATCCCACTGACCAGTAGTTTCCACAGCGCCATTATGAATGGCATCTACGGTCATGTTGCGATAATATTGAAAACGATAGGACGAAAAGGAAGGCGTCAGATCTGTACCGTTCAGCGTAAATTTGGTAACAACCCATTGCCCATCGACCATTATATCCAGAATTTTTTGTTCCTGGATATGTTCGATGGTTTTTTTGCAGCTCGATAGTTGCAGCAGCAGTAGCAGGCAGTAAAATGGTCTTTTCATAGTCTGAACACCACTACAAAATACAGGTCTGCCCGCAATACTGCAAGCGTAAAAATGCTCGTAAATACAGTGGAGACTATCGTTTCGGGAAACCTGGATCCGCTTTTATCTCTTTGATTTGCAACAAGTGGCGCTCGCTATGGCCAGCCAAAAACAGCATAAACTGGTAGGCATCAACTTTACCAAACGGAAGGGCGATTATATGATTGCGAAGGTCTTCAGTGGTTGTTTTTGCATATTTCAGATGATTACCGCGGCTTAGTTTAAACGCTGCAAGCGCCTCCTGTGTATTTTTCCAGGGAGATTTATCCGGTCGTATCGTTTCAGGAGCCTGTCGCTTTTCGGTACGGTCTGTTATGCCCTTCAGCAGCGCATCATCAGACACGGTCACCTCATTCCTTTTCTCAGGAGTAGGCGGATTTTTCATAGCCTCTTCCAGAATAGTCCAGAGATTGTTTTCGGCCAGTGCTATATGATATACACACTCCCGGATACACCAGCGGTCCGGGGCGGACTTATAATTGAGTTGGGCATCAGAAAGACCTTTTACGGTCGAAAGGATAGCCGATTTTGTATCTTTTAATTCACCGACAAGAACTTTACGTTCTTTCGCTGTTATGGTGGTATCGGTTATTTTGCCGGCAAGCCCGGTAACAACCAGGAGTGTTAATAGCAAGCGGCCTTTGGTTCTTTTTAGCATGAACTGGTTGGTTAAAATGTGTAAAGGACCTAATCGTTAGGAAGCTGCCAAAGGGTTAGGGCTTATTAAAGGTAGGAATCTTTTGAAACAAACAATTGTTGGCGGTTTTATTTCAATGGCCTTTTCTTGACCATACCGCCCCGGGTGTCTTTAATACTTTGCATGACAATGAATGCATTCGGGTCAATTTTCTCCACTTCAGTGGTCAGTCGGTTGATTTCCAGTCTTGTTACAACTGTAAAAAGGATGTCGGTAGCCATTGTATTCTCTCCTCTTTTCCCAAACCCACGTTTACCGGCATAGATGGTGAGCCCTCTGCCCATTTTCTGCTTTATGAATTCACCAATTTCGGCACTCCGGGGTGAAATGATGGTGACACCGGTAAATTCTTCTACCCCCTCCAGTATGAAATCAACGGTTTTGGAGGCAGACAAATAAGTGAGAATGGCATATAAGGCCACATTGGTGCCCAGCAAATAAGCCGCAACAGAAAAGATAATAATATTAAACACAAGGATAAAGTCTCCCACACTCAGACTGCGTTTACGACTCAGAAAAATAGCCAGGATTTCGGTTCCATCAATAACGGCTCCGCCGCGAATGCTGAGACCGATGCCCGCCCCCAGAAAAAAGCCGCCAAACACCGCAACCAGCAATTTATCATCCGTAACAGGTTTGAACGGAATAATGGCAACGGCAAAAGCCAGCAGCGCAATGGCGGCAATGCTTCTCAGGCCAAATTCATAACTGATCGTACGCAGCCCCAGCAGGATAAATGGAATATTTATCAGAACAATCAAAACAGAAAGACTGAACCCGGTCTTTGCATTGATGAGCAGTGAGGTGCCGGTTACGCCACCGTCAATAAAACTGTTGGGCATCAGAAATCCCTTTAACCCAAATGTGGCAGATAGTACACCCAGCAAAATGAATAATATGCTGCGCAAAGCGCGGCGAAACATGAGCTTTTTTTGCCAGGCGGCTTTGGCTTTGCGGTATCCGGCCATCGACTCGGTACGCGCCAAAGTGAGCCTGATCTTGCTGCGAAGGTTTTGGAAAAAGCGGATCGGCATATTATGGTTAGCCAAAGATATTTATTCGCCATCCAATGCGGATGCGCAAACCTAAATTTGCGCATCTTTGAAACAAATAAATCAGGCAGCAATATGCATATCAGTACCATCACCTCATTTCTGGAAAGTATGGCTCCGCCGGTATTGCAGGAGTCGTACGACAATGCAGGTCTCATTACGGGTTCGGGCGATTGGGAGTGTACAGGTATTTTGTGTTCGCTGGATGCCACGCAACCCGTAATAGAGGAGGCGGAGAAACTGGGCTGCAACCTCGTGATCGCCCATCACCCGATCATATTTGGCGGACTTAAGCGGCTGAACGGGAGCAATTATGTTGAAAAAACCGTGATTACTGCCATCAAAAAAGATATTGCCATCTATGCTATACATACCAACCTCGACAATATAATGACGGGAGTAAATGGGCGTATGGCACAGGTGCTGGGCCTTGGCGGCCTGCAGGTACTTGCCCCCAAAGCCGGCACCCTTCGTAAACTATTCACCTTTGTACCGGCCCTCCATGCAGCCGCTGTAAGAACAGCTTTGTTTGCCGCCGGTGCAGGACAGATAGGACGCTATGGGGAATGCAGTTTTAATGCGGCAGGTACCGGTACATTTACCGCCGGCCCCGGTACTCAACCTTTTACGGGCACAGAAGGAGTGCCGCATGAAGAGGCCGAAACGAAGATTGAAGTAATCTTTCCGGCATATCTCGAAAAAATGGTGGTAAAAGCCCTGCTGGAGGCTCATCCCTATGAAGAAGTGGCTTACGACCTGGTTCCCCTTGCCAATACACACCCCCGGATAGGGGCCGGTATGCTGGGACAGCTGCCCGAGCCCATGCCGGCAGCCGGTTTCCTGGACCTGCTGCGTCAATGTTTTCGCCCCCCCCTCATCCGCCATACCGCCACCGGCAACCAGATGATCCAAAAAGTGGCACTTTGCGGGGGTGCGGGTAGTTTCTTGATTTCCAATGCATTGAGAGCAGGGGCAGACGCTTTTGTAACCGCCGACCTCAAGTATCACGAGTTTTTTGATGCCAATGACCGGCTCCTTTTGGCCGATATAGGGCATTATGAAAGCGAGCAATTCACAATAGACCTGCTGCAAGAGGTTTTGGAGCAAAAATTTCCTAACTTTGCCGTCCTTAAAACAAAGGTGGAAACCAATCCCGTGCGTTATTATATTTGATCCGTTTAATAAAGCATTCCGGCATCACAGGCGCCACCATCAAATAAAATAGTAAGCAATACATGGCAAACGTTAAAGAATTTTCTGTTGAAGAAAAACTCACAGCGTTAATTAATCTTCAAAAGATTGAAAGCAAACTCGATGAGATCCATATCCTGAAAGGAGAGCTGCCGATGGAAGTAGCCGACCTCGAAGACGAAATCACCGGTCTGCATGCCCGCCAAACACGGATTGAAGAAGAGATCAACGGTGTAACTGATTTCATTCAGCAACGCAGAGATGCGATCAAGGAATCAGAAGCCCTGGTCAAAAAATACGAAAAGCAAAGTACCAACGTAAAAAACAACCGCGAGTTCGAAGCAATCAATAAGGAGATTGAAATGCAGCAGCTGGAAGTAAAACTGGCTGAAAAGCATATCAAAGATGCTACCGAAGAGATTGCCGAGAAAGCAGTGTTGCTGGAAAAAGCAAAAAAGAATATCGCTACCAAAGAAGGTATTCTTTCTACCAAAAAAGGCGAGCTCGAAAAAATCATCGGCGCTACCGAAAAGGAAGAAAAACATTTTAGCAAACTGGCTGCCGAAGCCCGCGAAAGTGTTGATCCCCGCCTGATCACCAGCTACGATAAGATCCGCAAAAGCTACCGCAATGGTCTGGCCGTAGTACCGGTAGAGCGCGATGCCTGTGGCGGTTGCTTCTATTCTATTCCCCCGCAAAAACAAAGCGAGATCAAACAACACAAAAAAGTAATGATCTGCGAAAACTGCGGTCGCATCCTGGTAGATGAAGAACTGGCTAGCAGTATCGAGATCAAATAAGTAGTAGTTACAATAAAATAGCTATCCCGGCCTGGTCAACACAGTGCCGGGATTTTTTTGTCCGTTAACCAGCCGTTACTTTTAGAGTCCGCCAAAGCGCAGGATATTTTTACCTGAAATTCTACAGCCCCGCACACTGTTTACAACGGTTTTATATCCGCCATTTGCCAATAACTACTAATTTGCAGCATAAGATGCTATCTGTATTATCCATAAAGAACTACGCAATCATTGATGAGCTGGTCATTGATTTTTCCGGTCGTCTGAATGTGATCACCGGTGAGACGGGTGCAGGTAAATCAATTATTGTAGGTGCACTTGGATTAATCCTGGGAGAGCGGGCCGATTCATCGGTCCTGGTCAATAAAGATAAAAAATGCGTGGTCGAAGGTATTTTTAAAAACGATCAGAAAAGTGTTCGCCGTTTCCTGAAAGAGCAGGAACTGGATGCGGAAGAGGAACTGGTGATCAGGCGTGAAATAGGCAGCAATGGTAAATCACGCGCTTTTATCAACGACAGCCCCGTTAATCTTTCTCAGCTTCAGGAACTGAGTACGCTGCTGGTAGATTTGCATCGCCAGTTCGACACCCTGGAGATCGGGGAAAGCGATTTTCAGCGACAGGTGCTTGATGCGCTTGCCGGTAACCAGGCCCGCCTGGATGCATACCAGCAATGTTATACCCACTGGCAGGAGATAAAGAAAGAGCTGACTGGTTTAAAAACACAAAAACAACAGTTTGACAGAGAGGCTGATTATAACCGGTTTCAGTACAATGAACTCGAAGAAGTTGGCCTGCGCGACAATGAACTGGAAGATATAGCAACCGAACTGAAAACCCTTTCTCACGCCGAGGATATAAAAGGCGCTTTGGGAAGGGCATATGAAGTACTCGAGGAGGCCGAGCAGCCCCTGGTACAGCAGTTGAAAAGCCTGGTGCAGCAGCTCAATCCGTATAGCGCTTATCATGCGGATCTGCCGGCGCTTACACAACGCCTGCAGGCAACACAGGTAGAACTACAGGATATTGCAGATGAATTGGATCGCATCAGCGGACATGTGCAATATGACCCTGCCCGTATTGAACAATTAAATGAACGACTTTCTGCCGGCTATCGCCTGCAAAAAAAACATGGCGTGAGCAGTACGGCTGAACTGCTGCAGATCCAGGCAAACCTGGAAGAAAAGCTTCAGGCTGTTCTCCAAATCGATGACCAGATAGCAGAAAAAGAAAAAGAAACACAGCGTCTCGAAAAACAGGCAGGCCAACTGGCTGCACAACTTACCGAAGCGCGTACACGCCAGGTGAAGCCGCTGGAAGAAAAAGTAAATAAACTGCTGGCACAGGTAGGTATGCCTAATGCCCGATTGCAGGTATCTGTTCAGGCTGTGACATTACAGGCAGACGGAGCAGACAGCATTGAATTTCTTTTTGATGCCAATAGAAGCGGCCAGTTTCAGCCCGTACGGAAAGTGGCCAGTGGTGGCGAGTTAAGCAGGCTCATGCTTTGTATTAAATCGCTGGTAGCGCAGAAAATGGATTTGCCCACACTTATCTTCGATGAAATTGATACGGGTATATCAGGCGAGGCGGCACGCCAGGTGGGGCTGATTCTGAAAGAACTCGCAGCCAGCCGTCAGGTAATCTGTATTACGCATCAGCCACAGATTGCAGGTAAGGGCGATGCCCATTTTTATGTGTATAAAGAAGCCGGTCGCGATAAGGTGAAAACACATATCCGCCTGTTGAGCACAGATGAACGTATTGCCAGTATTGCCCGTATGCTGAGTGGAGAAAAGCCCACCGCAGCTGCCATCGAAAATGCACGTGAAATGGTAGAGGGCTAAGTTGAATGTGCTACAATCCGGTTATGAACGTTGTATATAAACTCCTTTTTTTCTTTCTCATATTTATTCTTACCGCGCTGGCCGGGTACAAACTGTATATATTTTTTAATAGCCGGATACAATCCAGCCGCCGGGCACGCGAAGTGACATTTTATGCAATATTGCTGTTTGTTATCTGCGCTTTGTTGCTGTTTATAGCCTCACTGGCTCTTGTATATGGATACGAGTGGCTAAAAAGCCCGCCCGATGCTGTTCCGCAAACTGTGCCCGCATGAAAACCCGCTCCCTCCTGATATTACTGTTGCTGCTGGTGTTGCTGGTACCTTTTTATTTCGTTCAAAAGGCGTTGCAGCGCTGGGTGCAGCCCCGCCTTTCGATGGGCCGGCTCATGCTTTATCTGCTCGTCATGCTGGCACTCGTTTTTGGCTATACTTTTTTGCTGGTATGGCTCACCGGTAAGCTATTTCCGCTTGCTTAAACAGAACTTCTTATTTTTACCGCCACAAAATCAACAGCAATGGCTAACAACTTACTGAAAGGTAAAAAGGGGATTATTTTCGGAGCTCTGGACGAAAAGTCTATTGCCTGGAAAACTGCATTGAAATGTTATGAAGAAGGTGCACAAATCGTGCTCACCAATGCACCCGTAGCACTCCGTATGGGCGAAATCAACAAGCTGGCAGAAGCCTGTGGAAATGCACCCGTAATCGGAGCAGATGTAACCAATATGGATGATCTTAAAAACCTGTTCGAAAAATCTATCGAACACTTTGGCGGCAAGATCGACTTTGTACTGCATTCCATTGGCATGAGCCTTAATGTGCGTAAAGGAAAACATTATACAGAACTGAATTATGAGTGGAATCAGAAGACACTCGATATTTCGGCCATGAGCCTGCATCGTGTATTGCGTACTGCCTGGGATCTGGATGCCATCAACGATTGGGGCAGTGTAGTGGCCCTCACGTATATTGCTGCACAACGCGTATTTCCTGACTACAATGAAATGGCCGATGCCAAATCATTGCTCGAAAGTGTAACCCGCAGCTTTGGATATCATTATGGAGCAAAACGCAAAGTGCGCGTAAATACCATTTCCCAGTCGCCTACCCGCACTACGGCCGGCAGTGGCGTAAAAGGGTTTGACGGTTTTATTAACTATGCCGAGGCAATGAGTCCGCTGGGCAATGCCTCTGCAGAAGACTGCGCCTCGTATTGTGTAATGATGTTTAGTGATATGACTCGTATGGTGACCATGCAGAACCTCTTTCATGACGGAGGATTCAGCTTTACCGGCGTGACACAGGAAGTAATCGACAAAATGAGCAGCTGATAAGCCGCTAAACTATAAAGCAAAAGCCTCTGCACAGCAGAGGCTTTTGCTTTATAAGGGATTTTTTGCCGTTAACGGCTGGTGGTGATGTCAATACTCATCTTCGTTAAACAGGAAGTCGTCCTGCGTTGGATAATCAGGCCAGATGTCTTCAATAGTCTCGTACACATCGCCCTCATCTTCCAGTTCCTGCAGGTTTTCGACTACTTCGATAGGTGCGCCGGAACGGATTGAATAGTCAATCAATTCGTCCTTGGTAGCCGGCCAGGGAGCATCTTCCAGATACGAAGCTAATTCTAAGGTCCAAAACATCTTCTCAGGGTTTAATAATTAAATAAGAGAATCAGGCAAAACCGGGGCAGAATACCCCAAATTTTCCGCAAATGTAATTGTATTAACGAATTTTCCAAATCCTTAGTTGTATTGCAGTTTTTGAAGATTTTCTTAAAGATTTTGCCCTTGAGCCTGAATGAGTTTTGCTGCCGGGCCGGTTTTATGGATATTTGAGCAATTAAATCAATACTGCCGGCATGATTACAGGCAAGGATATTTATAAACGGTATGGCACGGTGGAAGTGCTAAAAGGGGTGGATATTTCGATTGGCAGGGCAGAAGTGGTGTCTATCGTAGGGCCGTCTGGTTCCGGAAAAAGTACCCTGCTGCATATCCTGGGCACGCTCGACCAGGCAGACAAGGGCTCGGTGACCATGAATGGCGAAATGGTATCTGCACTGAGCGGCAACAAACTGGCCGCCTTTCGTAACCGGCATATTGGATTTGTTTTCCAGTTTCACCACCTTTTGCCGGAGTTTACGGCACTGGAAAATGTATGTATTCCCGGATGGCTGGCCGGTCGTCGCAAAGGCGAGGTGAAAACAGCTGCCGCCGAATTGCTGGCTATGCTGGGACTACAGCATCGTATAGATAATAAACCCAACTAGCTTAGTGGCGGGGAGCAGCAGCGGGTGGCTGTGGCCAGAGCCCTCATCAATAAGCCATCGATTGTTTTCGCAGATGAACCCACCGGCAATCTCGACTCGGCAAATGCCCGGGAACTACATCAGC
>JAGODE010000221.1 GCA_017998385.1 Chitinophagaceae bacterium
TCCCGGTACACTCCATACGAGCATACGTTTCGAGCTGAATGCTGCCAATGAACTCAGCTATGCTTTTACGGCCACCTGCGATGCGCCTACTATTGTCAACCTCACGCATCACAGCTATTTCAACCTCAATGGTGGCCGGGGTACAGTAGCCGATTATAAGTTGCAGATTGCAGCATCTCACTGGCTGCAGCAGGATAGCAATTTTGTAACGACCGGCCGGTTACTGCCTGTGGCGGATACTCTGCTTGATTTCCGCACCCCGCATCGTGTGGGTGAACGCTGGGATCCGGAGCATGGCTATGATCAGAGTTTTGTGCTGGATGAAGCGGTTGACGTGCCGGCAGCTGTGGAGAGCGAAGAGTCGGGAATCAGGCTGGAAGTGTATACTACAGAACCGGTGGTGCATTTGTATACGGCCCGCTGGCTTGGTCCGCTCACAGGTAAAGGCGGTCAGGTATATGGATCAAGCAGTGCACTTTGCCTCGAGACTCAAAAACATCCCAATGCCATTAATGTGCCTCATTTTCCCAATACCATTTTACGCCCGGGCGAAACCTATCATACACGCACCACTTACCGGGTGTCGGAGTTGCCCGAAAAATAATTGAGCTCTTCCTGCAGGTTGAGATAAGGATGCTGTGCCTGCAGCTGGCGGGCCTTTTCGTAATGATTGCGCAGAAACTGCTGATGGGCCTGTGTGGCCGGCTGAAAAGCCCTGTGCCGCCGGGCAATTACCAGCTTGCGTACATCTTCCATCACCCCACGGGTGGCCGGATCAATACAGGAACCGGCAAAATGTTCCATCACAAAACCCGTTGCCTGGTAATTGGGATGTGCCATATCCACATCGTAAAAGCGATAATCGCGCAATACATCAATCACCAGTTCGTACGCCGGAAAGTAATGCAGCCGTTCAAACTTATGGACCATATGATGCACAGCTTCTATGAGTCTGGCTTTGCTTCTATTGTTGTCTACAACACCATCGCGCAAATGCCTTACGGGGCTGATGGTAAAAAGAATCCGCAGCTTCGGATTAAAATGCATGAGCTGGTGATAACAATTATCGAGCAGCGTAATGGTCTCTTCAATTTCGAGCAGATGTTTGGTAAACCATTGTGCCGGTGCCCGGTGACAGTTGGCAACACCGGGCGCAAAACTGCCATGCAATAATGCCCCATCTGCAGTAACCCGGCCCTGTGCCGCTGCAGTAAGGCGGTAGGAAAAAGAAGAACCGAGCGTGATGATAATCCAGCTGGCCTCTTTTAAAAACTGATGCGCTTCGCGCTGCGAGGTATTGATGGCATCCAGGGCGGCCTGCGGATCAATATGTGAGAAACGGCTGTGGTGATCCCAGCTATGCCAGACCTCATTCAGCAAAAAGAGATCATCGCGGGTATATTCTTTTTGCTGCACATAACTGATAAGGCTCTTGCACACACTGGCAGGATCAAACAAAATACCATGCGGATTTTGCAATACAGTAAACTTATGATCGGTCAGCGACTGGCCGATATGTTCTGTAAAACAGGATCCGGTGAGTAATATTCTGTCGTGGTAACTGATTGGTTCCGGCAGGGGTTTTATATCAATGGGGGTCATGAATTCCATATCAGTACAGTTGCTGTAAAGAAGATTAGTTGAAAATACGATTGGCCAGTATCAGGCTCCCGGTAAGGGCGGACTGATTAAGTGCCGGCAACCTGTTTTGCTGAGCGAGCCAGCCGATCATTTTTTCTGTATCCATATTACCTACCAGCTCATCGTTGGCCATCGGACATCCTCCTACCCCTTTCAGTGCTCCGTCAAAGCGGATACAGCCTGCCCGCAGGGCCGCATCCATTTTGCTACGCCAGTTGTCGGGTGTGGAATGGAGATGTACGCCTATTTCGATATGGGGTAATGATGTAATGAGATGCCGGGTCATGGTATATACCTGCTCTGCAGTGGCGAGCCCCACTGTATCGGCCAGCGACAAAATGCGGATATCATTTTTCAATAATTCCTGCACCCATGCCAACACTATTTCTTCGTTGTAAGGATCACCATATGGATTGCCAAAGCCCATGGATAAATAAACCACCAGTTGTTTATTATGACGTATACATAAATGCTGAATGGCTTCTACACGTGCCAGCGATTCTTCGGGAGTAGAGTTGGTATTGCGTTGCTGAAATGTAGGCGATACGGAGAAAGGGAACCCGAGATAACTGACCTGGTCGTATTGGACTGCTTCGGCTGCGCCCCGCTCATTGGCCACAATAACCAGCAGTTTGGTGCTTGTGGCATCCATATCCAGCTGGTCTAATACTGCTGCCGTATCGGCCATTTGCGGAATAGCTTTGGGCGATACAAAACTGCCGCAATCAAGTGTATCAAATCCCACTTGCAGCAACATGTTGAGGTAGGCTGTTTTTTGTGCGGTTGGAATAAATGTCTTCCATCCCTGCATCGCGTCGCGGGGGCATTCAACTAACTTGATGTTACTGGTGGACATGAGGCAAAGGTAGACGAATGCGGTAAAAAAGTATAAAGGTTTAAAGGTATAAAAGTATAAAGAGATAAGGTCATACTTCCACTTTTAAACCTTTAAACCTTTATACTTTTCTCAACTGCTCCACCTTTTCTCTCAGCGCATTAAAAAACCTGTTGCGTTCTTTTTCGCCCGACTGGCTGATGAGTGCAGAGCGGCTCAGTAATGTCTGGAATGTATCGGATACATTGGAAGTAAACCGTTCGTCGCGGGTAGTAAGATAGCGGAGTACGCTATAGGATACAGCGGCCAGTTGCGTGCTGTTGAGTTTAAGCAAGAGGGTATTGCTTCCCAGGATCAGTTCATTTACATAAAAATCCATGCTTTGCTGCTGAGCGGTTTCACCGTGGCCGGGCATGAATTTGCGTCCATAGGCGGTCTGGCTTTGCAAATGATCAAGCATCTGCTGAAAAGAAGTGATGACTGCAGCCAGGTCTGCCTGCCGGCGAAACATGCCTGCATCGCGGTAATAGGCAATCTGGTTGATCGTACTGTTGATACTTTCCAGGTTCCACAATTCAACAGATGGCATGCGGTTGTATTCCTGCAAAATTTGCTGCCCCAGTTCAAAGCAGTCGGTATAAGGAAACTCTTCGAGCGAAAATTGTTTGTTGACCAGTCCGGGAGCATTATTGATGGCTTTCTCCCAAAAGAAACTTTTAAACGAAGCCATTTCGGGAAAAAGATAAAAATACCAGACAGGAATATCCTTACAGAGATAATGCAGGCGGCGTTCGGCAAATGAATTAAAGTAACGGACCTGGTCTAATAAGCCGCGCATATAATCGGCATGGCTGAGCGGACCGGCTGTTAATTCAGGTGCTTCAAAAAGGACAGAGTCTGTTCCCAACTGCAACAACTGGTCGATCGACAAACTGTAGTGTTTACAGATCAGTTGCAGTTCCTGCAGGGCCAGCGGCTTTTCGCCCCGGATGCGCCGGTAAACACTATCTGCACTAAGATCCAGTAATTCACAAAGCTGATCTGCCAGGGAAATATGAGGGGGCAATTGTTCGCGCAGGTGCTGAAACAGTTGCTGTTGCAGGTTAGTCGAATCCATAAGGCAGTAAATTACGGAAAATCCGTAAATCAATAAGTTTAATAACGGAATTTCCGTAATTAAATGATTTAGTATAGCGGCTGTTCCTGAATGTTGAGAAAAAAAACTGTAGTTAAGCGCCATTTACGGGCCTTTGCCGGTTTGACAAAACCCACCGCAGAACCTCATTAGGAAAGGCTCCTGCCGGCCGGTAGGTTTGCCCGTGTAAAGCCACTGCAATGAAACCAACCAGCTACCTGATGGGAAGTCTGCTCCTGTTGTTGTATACGCCGGGTATACTTTCTGTCCGTACAGCAGGCAGGTTCACTGAGGCTGGCACAGCAGTATGCCAGGAAAAACATCAGGAAATTAAAACCAGGATTATATAAATAAACACATCCTTTTCTTTCAACGAATCAATGTAAACCAATGAAAGTGTCCATTATTTTAATAACAGTAATCGCCTCCTTACTAACTATTCCGTCGCAGGCCCAGCCAGATACTACAAAAGCTCCGGCCGACTCTGTGAAGTCTATCCGTACCCGTCATGTGGCCTGGTTTACGCCCAATGGGGCAAATTATATCAACGGCCTCGCGGTCGGTCTGCAGGCCATGCCTTTGCGCGGGCAGGAGATGCATATAAATGGCATCAATGCAGAGGTTGGCCTGGTTACGATGTTTGTGTTTCCTTATTTTATAGTGGATATGGTGTCGTCCAAAAAGAAATTCAGGATGGAGTATCTCGATCTTAAGGATACAGATGTTTATGTAAACGGACTGAGTCTGAGTTTGGGTGGATTGATAGGTGCCCAGGTAAATGGTATTTCTGTGTCGGGTGGCTTTTCTCAGCTGGCTCGTGTACGCGGATTGTCGTTAACAGGAATATCCTCGCGCATCAATATTTTGCGTGGAGTTCAATTAAGCGGGCTGTGCAGCAGGGCAAAATATGGAACCGGGCTGCAGATTGGACTGTGGAATCACTGCGAGAACCTCAAAGGGATTCAGCTGGGATTGTGGAATAAAAACGGGAAGCGGTCGTTGCCGTTTTTGAACTGGCGGTTTTAGGGAAGTATAAATGTTTAAAAGTATAAAAGTTTAAAGTGATAGGTGGTGTTTCTAATATATTTCAACTATTAAACCCTTAAACTTTTATACATTTTTCATCCGTTGCGTCATCGCTTCATATAATATCATCCCCGTAGCTACAGATACATTGAGACTTTCGAAGTCTGCCTTCATCGGAATACGGATGCGGTCATCACATATTTTGAGTAAGGCCGGATAAATGCCTTTTTCTTCGCTGCCCATTACTATGGCTACGGGATCGCGGAAGTTGGACTGGGCAATTGTGCGGGCACCTTTCATTTCGGTTGCAAGCACTTTGATGCCATGCATATGCAGTTCATCCACGGCTTTCATGAGGCTGGGTACACGGCATACCGCTATTTTTTCCAGGGCACCGGCAGAAGTAAGCATGGCATCTTCATTGAGGGCTCCCACTCCTTTTTCAGGTATGATCAGGGCATGCACACCGCAACAATAAGCTGTACGTGCGATGCCGCCTATATTCCGGATGTCGGTGATACCATCGAGAATAAGTAATAACGGCGTTTGTCCCTGGTCGTGTATCCAGGAAATGACGTCATCCAATTGCAGGTATTGTACCCTGGCAATGATTGCCACACAGCCGTTGTGACCGGTTACATTAAAGGCATTGATTTTGGCAAGCGGCACATAGTTGATGGGCACGCCGGCTGCATTGGCCATCTGTTTTAATTCCTGGATAGCCGGCCCATCGGCCCGTTGATCGAGGTAAATACGATCGAGTGCCTGACCTGAGCGCATGGCTTCCTGCACGGCTTCGCGGCCAATGACCAGGGAGCTTTTGCGCGGACGCTGAGGGTGTCTGAATGATTTCACGCGGCAAATAACGGGTATTTTATGCAATAGCCACAGGGGATTTACCGCAATCCGCCTTTCTGCAGGATAAGTTTTACATCCATCATTGCGATGAGGGTAAGCGCATCGGTGATTTCACCCCTTTCCAGCATCTGCCAGGCTGTGTCAAAGGGTATCTTTTTTACCTGCAGCTCTTCTGTATCCTCCGGCATAGGCTGATGTTGCTCCAGGCCCTGAGCCAGGAACAGGTAACCGTCTTCGTCGGTTACCGAATTGGATAGATGAACGCGTCTGAGCATAGTCCACTTACTGGCTGTAAGCCCGGTTTCTTCCAGCAGCTCACGTTGTGCGGAAGCCAGGGGGGTATCTGTATGCGGTCCCCCGCCTTCGGGAATTTCCCAGCTATACTGATTCAGGGTAAAACGATACTGTCCTACGAGGTATGTATTAAGATCATCATCGAGTGCAATGACTCCAATGGCTAAGTTTTTGAAATGTACTTTGCCATATATGCCTTTACCTCCCGCAGGGTTCAGCACATCATATTCGGTAATGTGGATCCATTTGTTATCATAGATTTCTTTTTCACCAAGAATGGTCCATGGATTTCTGTTTTCGTCTGTGTTCATACCTGTTCATTTAACCGGAAAAAATAAAACCCGGATTTGAGGTCCGGGTTTGTTATTTTATTTCTTATCTGATGCCAAAGGCTTTTTTCACTTTGCTGACATAATCCAGCTTTTCCCAGGTGAAAAGCTCCACCTTGCGGGTAACAGTCTTACCGTCGGGTGAGCGGAAAGTTTTTTCCACTACCTCGGGTTTGCGGCCCATGTGTCCGTAAGCGGCTGTTTCGCTGTAGATGGGATTACGGAGTTTGAGGCGTTGTTCGATAAAATAAGGGCGCATATCAAACAGACCTTCCACGATCTTGCCGATCTGACCATCGGTCAGTTGTACGTTGGCCGTACCAAATGTATTTACGTTGATGCTGGTAGGCTGAGCTACGCCAATGGCATAAGACACCTGTACCAGTACCTCGCTGGCCACACCGGCAGCAACCAGGTTTTTGGCAATATGGCGGGTGGCATAGGCAGCAGAACGGTCAACCTTGCTGGGATCTTTACCACTGAAAGCACCACCGCCGTGCGCACCTTTACCTCCATATGTATCCACAATGATCTTGCGGCCGGTAAGACCTGTATCGCCATGTGGTCCACCAATTACAAACTTGCCGGTGGGGTTGATATGGTATTTGATTTTATCGTTAAACAGTTTGGCGTATTTCTTATACTTCGATTTTACCCGGGGAATAAGAATGTTGATGATATCGGCCTTGATCTTAGCGAGCATTTTTGCTTCACTGTCAAAATCGTCGTGCTGGGTTGAAACCACGATAGCATCAATACGAACGGGTTTATTGTTATCGTCATATTCCAGCGTCACCTGGCTTTTGGCATCAGGACGGAGGTATTTGATCTGTTTATTTTCACGACGCAGTGCAGCCAGTTCGATCAGTATTTTATGGGCAAGGTCCAGAGCCAGCGGCATGTAATCTTCTGTTTCGTTAGAGGCGTAACCAAACATCATTCCCTGGTCACCTGCTCCCTGCTCTTCTTTTTTCTTACGGTCAACACCCTGGTTGATATCTGCAGATTGTTCATGAATAGCAGACAGTACGCCGCAGGAATTGGCTTCAAACATGTATTCGCTTTTGGTATAACCGATTTTACGGATTACACCACGGGCTATATCCTGTACATCCAGATAGGCTTTTGATTTTACCTCACCAGCCAACACTACCTGACCTGTAGTTACCAGTGTTTCGCAGGCAACTTTTGATTGCGGGTCAAACGCAAGGAAATTATCGATCAGTGCATCGGATATCTGGTCAGCCACTTTATCGGGGTGTCCTTCTGATACGCTTTCTGATGTAAACAGGTAAGGCATTTGTTTGAAATTTTGTTGAATTAATGAGTTAGTATAAAAATAAATCGGGTGCAAAGATAACACCCGATTCTAATCTATAAACAAAGCGATTAAATTTTTGAATACACGATCCTAAGCCGCATTCGCTGGGGATTGGCGCCCGGCTGCGATCCGTCTCCGCCGCCAAACAATCTTACCCTGCCGCGGACAGCTACGGGGTTCACTCCGATCGTTAAATCGGTCGTACCTGTTGCACTTCCACTGCCACTGTACCGGTCTGTAAGGTAGAGCGGTGCTGTAAGA
>JAGODE010000222.1 GCA_017998385.1 Chitinophagaceae bacterium
AATAGTTAGCCTGCGCCAATTGTTGATTTGCGTTTTCATGATTGATTATAATTGTTATATGGTAAATAGTACAGAGCGGGAGTCTGCCGCCCTTTGCTGTCGGGTTCCTGGGTAATTGTTGGGTTTTATTCGTTGACAGCACAAATATCAGAAAATATTTATTGAATAACAATAAATTTAAACTGTTTTTCAGCAATTTTCCCCGGGCCAGCTAACTTCAGGAAAATGAGTTGATTGGAAATTTGAATATCTGATAATCGGCATTGTCCAGGGAAAACAAACGCAACAACAAAGAAATTTGATCACCAGTTTTGTACAGCTGCTTTTGCAGGCCTTGGGAAATAATGTAGGCCCGCGATGCATGGCGGGCCTACAACTGGCAGAGTGGTCTGACAGGGTAATTATTTTACCGGCACTCACCAATCCTATTCACATATTTTTTTGATCTATATCGGCCCGCGGCTGATCTCTTACGCCAGGGTAACGAAACGGAATATTAAATGACACTATTGCGAAACGGGTTCGCCTACCATATCATAGTAAGTATAATCTTTTGTAATCATTCCATTCTCTATGGTAAAAATGGTACAGATAGGCAATTCGATCTTCGTGCTGCCAGATGTGCCAACCGATACAAACTCCGCCACTACATGCTTCTCGCCTGACGGATAGAGCACGACATTTGTAACACTGATATCGGGCATAAAAGTATTGAGCTGCTGATAGTGATCAGCAATGTTTTTGCGGCCCTGTTTCACCGTCTTTAGACCATATGCCGGATCTTTAAACTCGGCGGAATCTATATACAACGCCGCCATTTTTTCCCATTCATGTTTATTAAAATGTTCAAACAACCGGGTAATTACTTTTTGATTCCCGGCGCCGGCATCCTTTACCGGTTCGTTCGTTTTGTTGTTGCAGGCGGCAAGCAAGAGGCCACACAGCAAAAGAGATAAAACGGTTTTCATTTTTTGCAGGTTTTGTTATTGGTTTAATTACAGATACTGGTGATTCCTTATCAACCGTATCCTGAATTTTGTCTTTAAATATAATAAATTAGCCTACGGAGGTAAACGCTAATTTACCTGTATTGACATCGGAAAAACACTTACCTTTTTTCACTATATAACCTGCGCTGCAACTGTTTCGTATACTTCAAGTGTTGCTTCTTTTAAAAAGACACTGATAATCCTTTTAATAATATACATTTTGTCCATTTACCGACACACTTGTTTTAGCAAATAACACCTGATACAGCCCAGCCGCTGCCATTTGCAAATATTTGCCTAAAAAATACTGATGGTTTTTAACTAAAGTAAAAACAGGCTACCTTTTCGTGGTTCACTAAACCCGTATTTGCAAAAAAACCAGTCCGCATGAAGCAACTTGCCATTTTCCTTTGTGTGACCCTTTTTTACACGCAGATTGCTGCGCAGGCCATCTTATTTGAACCAGGCACTATTTCCAACAACGATGTCTTTGCCAGCAGCCTTTCGCCCAATGGCAATGAATTTTATTTTGTAAAATCCTATCGCGGAAGATCCCGACTGGAAATCTGGAAGTCTGAAAAGAAGAAACATGTCTGGCAATCGCCTGTTGCGGTATTTGATTCACTGCCCTACCGGTATATAGACCCGTTTATCACACCCGATGGGAAGACGCTTTTGTTTAATTCCGACCGCCAGGCGCCTGGCGCTCCTCCGGCCAAACGTTTCCATATCTGGAAAGCCGAACGAACCCCGCAGGGATGGTCACAGCCAGTGTATATGTACCAGCTCAACAGCGATTCTGCCGATTTCTTTGCCACTGCAGATGCGAAGGGAAATATTTATTTTACGTCTGCAAGGAACGGAAAAGCAGGAACTACGCGCATACTAATGGCCGAAAAAAGAAATGGCCTGTTAAGCGATCCTGTCATCCTCGACACGCTCATTAACGCCAGCGGTACCGAATCAAATCCTTTTATAGCTCCCGATGGCAGCTATCTTATCTTTTTGCGATCAGATGGAAAAGGATTCGGGGATTCCGATCTGTATATTTCCTTCCGAAAATCCGATGGCAAATGGAGTACTCCCGCTAATATGGGCGCAGAAATAAATACAGATAAAGGTGAGTTTGCTCCATTCGTCTCCGCAGACAATAATATTCTTTTCTTTACCCGCATTGTACGCGGCCAACCGCATAGTGAAAATATCTTTTACATCAATGGGTTTAACCGATACCTGAGCCGGTTTAGAAAAGATGCAGGCGAGTAATATTTACGGGACTGCAATAGCGGATTGAGGGGATTCATTTCTTTACATCAAAAATATAAATGAGCAGGCCCCGGCTTCCTGCTTTTATTATGGATGCCGGGACCTGCTGTGTTCCAAACCGTCTGTGAGAGCGTCGGATATTTTTAATCGGCCTTCATGAGCCGTAATACAATGGATTGTTCGCGTCCTGTAATGCGTAACAGGTACAGGCCGGGAGAATATTTTTCGAGCTGTAATTGCAGTAACGTACCGGCAGCTTTATGCGCCTGCAACAAGCGGCCATCTGCTGTTAATAATTGTACATTATCGCCTGCATTAAGACCCGAAATATGCACATTACCATTAACCAGCGGGTTAGGATATAATAACAGATGAGCACTATATTCAACACGCACAGCCACTATGATGGAATAGCCCGAATGTCCGTTTGCATCCAATTGCCGCAGCCGGTATTGAACAACGCCAGCTTCCGGTTTTGTATCGGTAAAATTATAATTATGAGCCTGAGTGCTGGTTCCGTCTACCCATGCTGATTTCACAAAACCAATAGCCTGCCAGGTTCCGTTGATCGTACGTCTTTGAATTTCAAATCCGTTATTCTGTTCTTCTGACAGTGTAAGCCAGCTAAGTTGTACTGTATTATTTACCAGTTTAGCCTGCAAATTGCTTTGTATGACAGGTAAAACTTCCGACAATGGATCTGTAGAGGATACATATATGAAACTGGAGAATGAAGTAATGCCGTAAAAGTCTACATAAGCCACTCCGTCTTCCACCCCACTGGCATTGGGGATAAGTGACATGGCTTTGCCTGCAATCAACTGGCCGTTATCCAGGACATCTGCCTTTACCGCATCTGCATCGCCTGCATATTTAATCCAGGTGTTGGTGACAGCATTGGGGAGCTGAGTATTGGCCAGTTCACCAGGATCATAATATACCCGCACTTTTACCCCGGCATAAGTACCTGCACTGACATCTGTAACAGTTCCGATACGCGGCATCAGGTTTATTTCACGTTGAGCATTGGCAAAGCTCGCGCCACTGGGAGTAATGACAATGCTGAGTGCTGCCAGTTGCGCATCATCTGCAAAGCCAGCCACTGCCAGTAATTTACGGTTCTGCATACCATCCTGGTAAAAATATCTCCATTCTGAGTCAGAACAGGTGCCATAGCTGCTGGCGCTAACGGTCTCTTCGGGAAGAAATACCATACCTGCCGTGGCCGGATCTACCCGTGCAAGAGTAAAATAAGAGGTGCCTGCCGGAAATGTATATATTACTTCAAAATAACCGCCTGCTACCTCCGCCACCTGTATAGAGGTGATAGATGCTCCGGTTATTGTCGCTGCATTTGAAGTGATCATGCGATATGCATCGCAGGGTCCGCCCAGCACTCCGGGTTGCAGGGTCGCAGGAAAGCGAATACGCACAGCCTGCGTCACACCATTATTACTAATCTTCCACACACGCTGCAAATGATTGATAGCAACACCGGCGCCATAAGTGGTAAGCAATGTAGTAGCGGCGGTTGTGATACCGTTATCTCCCCATATCAGATAACTGTTATCCGCTGTAAAGCTGTTGGTATTCGCAGCATTGCTGGCCTCGAGCGATGTGAGTCCTATGGCGATTTGCCCTGTAGCAAGACTGTTTACACTATTGCTTTGCTTTTGGTGCAAAGCCTGACGGTCATCTCGTCCGATACCAGCGATATTATATTGAAAAGTTGCATCGCCGGCCCATATTGTTTCAGATGCTGTATTAAGGTACGCAACAGGTGATGCCGGGCTGCCAAGCGTAACACCATTTTTGATAGCCAGATAAGAATTAACCCTGGCTTGTTCGTCAACCGTAAGTGCCCGTTTATACCAGGCCACTTCCATGATATCGCCCGGAAAAGCACCGGAAAGGTCCCATGTGCCGTAGCCCAGAAACAGGCGTTGACCCAGTACATGAAAATAGTTGCCGGCACTCCAGTTAAAGCTTTCTGTACGGCCATCCAGTGCTATCTGCATGGTACCATTACCGCTATTAGCCGATTGATTGGCAACATACGCCAGCACTGCACTCCTGCCAGATACTACATCGGCCGAATAGGTATTGCTGCCCGTTGTTTCGTAAAATTTGTAGAAATAAGGATTGCCATTATTAATGGAAAAACCAGGCTCGGCCGCAAAGAAATCATCATTGTCGATACCCACAATACGCCCTGAGCCCGTGCCTTGCGCAGCAGTAGAACGCGCTGCGGAAAATACACTGTATGACGTACGTGTTTGTGTACCATAGCTATTATCTGATGGGGTAAAAGAAGGGGCCGCATCACGAAAGTAATTTGCGGAACTAAACCCTGTATAATAAGGGTAATAATTATGCGCGGCATTGGCTGTAGTAAGCACAGGCGAACCCACTACTTCAATCGGGTTGCCCTGCAACGAATTGTCTGTCCATGCGGCACCGGCCTGTGCATTATCTGATTTCACCCAAAACACCAGATCGTCCAGCACTGCACCGGGTGCCGTTACCAATGCGCCCATACGCAGATAATCGCCATCATTGATTATTACCTCCTGTGCCATACCTCCCTGCAGGGGATAGATACGTGTACTGCCGGCAGGAAATGCCGGATCATTGCTTACAAGAACATAGGTAACATGCGGTAAGCGGTTATTATAAACATTGACCAGCCAGCTGCTTTGATTAGTAGCCTGTGCTTTCCAGATACGATTGCTTACTGCATTGATCTGGGTAGCCAGATTTCCATTCAAAAAAACCTGTCCGGCTGTATAAGTTACTGCTGTAGTAAACCCTGTGGCATCATTGTCGCCCATTACAAGAAAGCTGCGGTCATTCTCAATTTTAGTAGTATTCTGTGTGTTGAGAGTCTGGATTGAGCCGAGCGAAATTGAAATCACTGAATCACCAAGGCTGTAAGCCTGACGTTGATAAAGAGACGAGTGATCATCTCTTCCAAGTCCAAAAATATGTTGTTGATAACCGGTATTCGAAGAGCCCGTCCAGAACGGAGTGGTGCCGTCGCTGGCCAGATAATCGGCCTGGCCGGCCGGGTCGAGTGAAATACCATATTTAATGGCCAGATAACTTTGAATACGATTCAATTCCGTACCACTCATATCTGCTCCGGCCGGTGCGGCATATACAACCACCTCCTGTATATCGCCTGTAAACGGATCGGTATTATTTCGATCAACGCCCAGGGTAAAATCAGGAGAGCCTCCGGTGGTAATTGAATACGCTGTATTGGTAAATGTCTGGGAAGTGCCATTCCAGATGACCCGTTGTGAACCACTCTTAGGCATCAGCGATGAGGCCAGTGCATATTTTATATTTTTTGAAGTATTGTTCTTTTCCACCGCCCCTGTACGGGTGCTGGCCTGCTGCAGGTACCAGTCTGTATGGTTAATATCAGCAGTAAAAGAATAAACCGTTTGCCAGGAGGTGGGGCCTGCTCCATTTATTCTCGATACACTGAATACATGCACGCCTTCCGTACCAGACAGGAAGTTGGGTATGGTAAAATAGTCGTTGTTGACATTTGAATTAGCTACACCGGTAAACCTGATTGCCGGGTTATAATTCATCAGGTAAGAGCCGCCTGCACCTACATAACTGGGCTGACTGCTTGCAGCACCCTGTGCGTGGGTACGGCCCTGACCGGATTGATCCTGCCAGTCAGCCACTGCAGCTCCATGCGTAGTAGTGCTGGTACCGGCATCCGCTTTTAGCCATACCGATAAATTACTCACTACTCCGCCTGGCCCCGTAGCCGGTCCGGCAAATGTAAAATAAGCTCCATCAGTGAGGTCCACATCTGCACGGCCATTTACCAGCGCTATTTCTACAGGCGTACCTGTCGAAAAGTCGGCATTATTATTCACCAGTAAATGTGTGACCCCACCCGCATTTACGGTGATCGATACTGTACCGGTACTACCGGTTTCCTGTACCTTCCAGATACGCCCCCAGTGCATATACGGAATTGTTGGTGTAAACGTATTGGGTGTGTAGGATGTGCTGAATCCGGCAGCACCATCATTATCACCGGTAAGAAGAAATGTATTGTCGCTGCTAATACCAGCCGACTCCAGTATGATATATGAATCGTTATGTACACTTTGCGATTTGAGCTGAAGAAGAGCAGAATTATCGTCCCGGCCTACGCCGGTAATGCGATGGTGATACAGCGCATTAGCCGTACCATCCCATACAATAGTAGCACCAGATGATTTATAATCATAATTACTGCCGGTACTGGCAGGATCATTGTCAAGTGTAATACCATATTTTATACCCAGGTATGAATTGACACGTATAAGTTCATCACCACTCAATGCCGTGCTGTAAACTATATTCTCTGCTATATTGCCAATCCATGGCTCACCCGCCGCAGTCGTTCCTGCACCCAGCAGGTAATTATTACCATTGGTCACTACCGCCCGGTTTACAGCTTTGGCCTGACCATTTATGTCAAGGAAAACCGAAGCAGCCTGATTATGCTGCCATCGCCCGGCACTGAGGACCGGCTGAGCTTTTATTACCGGCTGAGTATGGTAGGTTGCTCCTCCATCCCAAAACAGCCATTGCCCGTTTTGTATGTTGATAGTCGGAGAGTTTGAGTAAAAGTCCCATAATGTGCTATAACCTGACCCTCCTGTTTGTGCCGCTATAGTAAACACCGAACCGGCTGAGTTGGCTGGCAGAATATTTCCGGCAAAACGTACATAATCGTTGTTGAATGAAACAAAAGGATGATAGTTGAAAGAAGCAGTAGCCGCAGACAACAGCGGCAGATAAGCACCAGTACTGGTCAAATGACGTGCACCAGTACTATTATCGTACCAGGAAGTAACACTGGAGCCCGAAGTTGTAATGTTGCCATCTGCCTTAACCCATAAGCGTAATCCGCTACTAACACCTCCGGGGCTTTGAGCATGTACAGGAACTATGAGATGCAACAGAAATATGCCGCATGTCAACAGACAGACGTTGGCTTTCATATAGGTACAGTTGGGTTTGGTTAATGGCCGCCGTCATAATATGTGCAGGAGTCCTGTGCAGATTCTGACGGCTATTAAGTTTAAAGATAGTCGCTGCTAAAAAACGTTGTATATACTCAAAGAATGTATTTACACCTATTTTCTAAAAAAACGGAGGATAGCCTGTGTTGCTGCTAAGAACATCCTCCTAAAAAATGAACCGGGCGGTCTGCCGGTTGTCACTGCGAAGATGCTAAAACCTCCTGTTTACAATGCGGAAGGGCTTAAGACTTACAGCTGACCGATAGTTTTTGCCTGTCTGGCTATTAATAAACCTGTTTTTCATCTGTTCCCGGTTCTTTTGCCAAAAAAGAATATGAAAAAGAGGGGAAGCCTCCCGATCTGGTACGGAAGTCTGCTTATTCTC
>JAGODE010000223.1 GCA_017998385.1 Chitinophagaceae bacterium
ATGGAAAATCTGATCCTGCCAGTCGGTACCGTTGCCCATGTAGCCATTGCGGTAATCCTGCGGGCTGGCACTATAGGCACTGTCGATGATGGTGGGCAGGCCGGTAACCGGATCGATGACGGTTGTATAACCCCATTTGCCGGGAATGGGATAAGGCAGGCTTGAATCAGGTACAAATTCACCACCATCGTAGAGGTATCTGTTCCGAATCATTTCGTTGCGGTACTCGGCATAGGTAGCAGCATCGAGTACTTTAATAAGTTTTACCGGTTTGGACACGGTTGTAGTAGAGCTGAATTCGACCCGGGTTCTTCCCTTTGAACCCGATTTGGTGGTAATAAGCACCACACCATTGGCACCACGCGAACCATAGATAGCAGTGGCCGATGCATCTTTCAATACTTCGATCGACAATACATCCTTGGGATTGATCAGGTTGAGCGGGTTATTAGTTTGCTTCGTTGCATAGTCGGTTCCGGGTGCCTCACCTGTATTGAAGGGCACACCATCTATTACATAGAGTGGCTCTGTGCTCGTGGTAAATGAGTTGGCGCCACGTATCTGTATATTAATACCTGCGCCCGGGGCACCATCTGCCTGACTAACTACCACACCGGCCAGTTTACCCTGCAGGGCCTGGTTAATGCTGGTGGGATTCGTCTTCATCAGTTCCTCTCCTTTAATGGAAGCAACCGAACCTGTCACATCGCGTTTTTTTACCGTACCATAACCTACGGCTACCACTTCATCCAGCACGCGGGTGGCGATTTCCAGCACAACATTCAGATTGACTTTGCCTCCTACAGCTACTTCTTTGGGTTCGAAACCAGCGGAAGTAAACAGGAGCTCAGCCTGTGCCGGGTTGGTGACAGAAATTGAAAACTTACCCAGGGAGTCTGAAACCGTTTGATTTCTTGTTCCTTTTTGCAAAATGGTCACACTGGGTACCGGTAGTCCGGTAGTGCCTGTAACTGTTCCTTTAACAACGGCCTTGTTTTGGGCAAACGTTGTAAGGAATGTGAAACATAATAAAGCAAGGACCATTATTGGCCTTACCTGCTTTTGGCTAATCAGCGCTTTACTTTCCTTTTCCATAAGTTCTAATTAATAAAATTAGTTTTGGTAATCCCGGTTTAGTTTATGAAATGATAAAGAAATTTGCTACAGTAGTCATTTCTTATTCTCAGCAGTTAAATAAATCCATTCATTGCAGTTATTATCAATCAGCGGATATCGATCGGGCTGTTTACAGCACAGGAACTTCCTTTTTCTCTACGATCGACTCCATTGTTTTCCAGATGTTCAGTAATGCCCGGGGCACATGAAAACAGCATTTCCATTTTCCCCCTTTTAGCGGCAGCAATACTTCACCCTGGCGGTTGAGATAGGCATACCACTCTCCGAATTCCGTATCACGGAAACGGGTCCAGGTGTAGTCGTGCAGTTTTACAAACCAGTTATAGCAACGGACATCATTGGTCAGTGCATATCCCTTGGCCATGGCTACCAGCGCTTCGAGGTGCACCCACCACAACTTCTGATCCCATTCCAGTTGCTGGGGAGGATAATCGTTTCGGTCGAGGAAATAAAAAATGCCTCCATATTTTTCATCCCAGCCGTATTCAATTTCCCGGATTGCAATATCCACTGCTTTCCTGATCAGGCTATCGTCCTGTATTCTTTCGCCCAGGTCCATCATAAACCACATGGCTTCGATGGCATGGCCGGGATTCAGGAGACGTCCGTCGAAACTGTCGACCAGCGATCCATCGGGCGCCACATTTTCCACGATCAGACCCAGCTCTGGTTTGTAGAATACGTCCATTACTTCGTGAATTACTTCGGGGATAAAAGCATCTACCCTTTCCCTGCCCAGTATATGCTCCATTTCCAGCGCCAGGTTGGATAATATCATGGGCAATGCAAATCCTTTGATGGGCCTGGTGCCTGGATAAGCCTTGCTGTATTTCCCTTTTGGATTTTCCTGTCTTTGCAGGATCTTTTCAAAAGTCTGCATAGCAACCTCTCCATAACCCCGGCCGGGCTGGTTTTTGTCGAGGATACTTAAGGCCATGGCAGCAAAACAATCGCTGAAAATGCTGTGCGGCTGGGTCAGGGGTTTGCCTTCACGGGTAAGTGAAAAGTACCAGTTGCCCTGGTTATCCCTGCCATGTTTCAGGATAAACTCAGCGCCCTGGCTGGCCATCTCGAGCCATTGCTCGTTGGGTTCTACCTTTTCATACATCGTGGCGAAGGTCCAGACCTCTCTTGCCTGCAGCCACATAAACTTGTCTGTATCATATACAGATCCGTCTCTGTTAAGGCAATTAAAGTAGCCGCCATATTCCGTGTCGCGGCTGTTCTGCATCCAAAAGGGCAATACATTTTCCAATAGCTCTTTTCTATAAAGTGCGCTATATCCGCGTAGCGATTGTTCCATTTCTTTGCTTTTATCCACCTTATTTAAATTATTTGCTAAATATAGCGGCTTTTTAATAAAATAATTTATTAAGTAATAATTATTTAATAATTTATTTTACCTATCAGGCTAACAAATTGGTTTTCAGCTAATATTTTTAATTAATAATTCGTAAATTTGCTTTATTATTTTTTTATTGTGGACCTGTTTTCTTTAAAAGGTTACTAATAAACCCATCTTATGTCTATGAAGATTTCCAAATTGAAGCATCTTTTCAACGATGAGGAGCAGGGCGGTGTGGCTTTCAAACACCTAACCCGTAAAAGAGAGGTCATCAGCCTGCTGGATGCTCAGGAGGAATGCACCATCCCCGAAATTTCCCAAAACCTCAATATCAGCATCCCTACCGCCACGAGTATTGTCACAGAACTGATCGAAGATGGCATTATTGAAGATTGCGGAAAGATCGATTCCATTGCCGGCCGGCCGGCCAACCACTACGGCCTGTTAAGCGATGCCTGCTATTTCCTGGGAATGGATGTGCGGGATAATTATATTAATATAGGACTGCTCGATTTTAAAAAGAACCTGACCCATACCGACATGAAAATTCCCTTTGTGCTGGAAAACACGGCACAAAGCCTCGATAGCTTAATCGAAATCCTTCAGCGCTTTCTCCAGGGCTCACAGGTAAAAGAAAAAAACATCCTTTCCATTTGCATCAACCTCACCGGCCGTATCAACACCAACAGCGGCTACAGCTTTAGCTTTTTCCACTTTGGGGAGGAACCGCTGGCCAGTTACATCGAGAGTAGGATTGGCGGCATCAAAGTCTATCTCGAAAATGACTCGAGAGCCATGGCCTATGGTGAATTTCACAAGGGTGTGGTGAAAAATGAAAAGAATGTCTTATTCGTCAACATCGACTATGGCCTGGGTCTTGGCATCCTGATAGACGGAAAAGTATATTATGGTAAATCGGGGTTCAGCGGAGAGTTTGGCCATATTCCGCTCTTCGATAATGAGATCATCTGCCATTGCGGCAAAAAGGGCTGCCTCGAAACGGAAGCATCCGGAAGAGCGTTGCTTCGCATGTTCAGCAAAAAAATCCAGGAAGGTTCGGTTTCCAATATTGTACAGGAAACAACCGATGCCGAAAACCTGACAATAGCCGATATCATTGAAGGCACCCGGCAGGAAGATGTACTGGCCATCGAACTCATTTCAAAAATCGGTTACAACCTCGGCAGAGGTATTGCCGTACTCATCAACCTCTATAATCCTGAACTGGTCGTACTGGGCGGATCTCTGACTGCCACGGGCGACTACCTGTATCTTACCACAAAAATCGCACTCAATAAATATTCACTCAGCCTGGTCAACAGTGACTCCAAACTCAGTGTATCGCGTCTCAAAGAAAAAGCAGGCATTATCGGTTCTGCCTTAATCGCACGAAACAGGGTACTGTCTTTTTATTAGAATTAAATGCCTCCACACCGGTGCCTCCGGCTACCAGCGCACAGACATTATTGCATGCCTGGTATTACTGTTAAATGAAGAAAGCGCTGTAATCGTTTCAAACAGTCATGCCTGATTGTGTATCTTTTTATTATCATCAGGAGAAATGATATTTCTTTCTTCCGCGTATTTTCTTCAATTTGGCACGACTATTTGTGCAATAAGTGCATGGGATTGAGTATTTACAAGAAAAAAAGATCATTTACCCATACTCCCGAGCCTGAGGGCGGCACGAGTAAGGCCAAAAACCTGCAATTTGTTGTACAGAAGCACGATGCATCACACCTGCATTACGATTTCCGGCTTGAGCTGGAAGGGGTGTTAAAAAGCTGGGCCGTTCCCAAAGGTCCCTCGCTGGACCCCGCACAAAAAAGGCTGGCCGTAATGGTAGAAGATCATCCCTACAATTACCGCCGTTTTGAAGGCATCATTCCCGAAGGTCAGTATGGTGCCGGCACGGTAGAAATCTGGGATCATGGCACCTATACGCCGGCCGAAGGAGGAAAAGGCAAAAAGGAACAGGAAAAGAGCCTCTTGCGCCAGCTTAAAAAAGGTAAACTCACTTTCATACTTCATGGTCACAAATTAAAAGGGGAGTTTTCGCTTGTAAAAATGAAACAGGCTGAAAAAAACCAATGGCTTCTTATCAAACATCAGGATGAATATGCTACAGCAAACGACATTTTACGCTCACAGAAAACTGTCAGACAGAAATCAGCCCTCCGAAAAGCGGGCATAAAAAAGAAAGCAGTAAAAGGGGGAAAACGCAAGTCAGCAACAAAGGACATTCCCGGTTTTATCTCCCCTATGCTGGCCACAGCCAGCGCCATCACTCCTGCTGCATCGGATACTAACTGGCTGTATGAAATCAAGTGGGATGGTTACCGTGTAATTGCTTCCTGCAATAACGATTCCGTTCATCTGTACTCGCGCAATAACCAGGTATATGATGATCGTTTCTATCCTGTACGCGATGCCCTGCAGCGGCTTGAACTGGAAGCGGTACTGGATGGAGAAGTGTGTGTGAGTAATACAAAGGGCTATCCCCGATTCGGTGATCTGCAAAACTGGAGATCCGAAAAAGAAGGCCAGCTGGTCTACTACGTTTTTGATCTGCTGTGGCTGCACGGAAAGGATACCACAGGTCTTACCCTTGCAGAACGACGTTCCCTGCTGAAAGACTTATTACCGGCAGATACAGTAATTCGCTACAGCGATAATGTAAAACTGTCGCTACTGCGATCGGCACATAAGAAGGGACTGGAGGGGCTTATGGCCAAAAAAAGTGATAGCCTGTATACACCCGGTATCCGAAGCAGGGAGTGGCTCAAATTAAAGATCAGAAACAGGCATGAGGTAATACTGGGCGGCTTTACACATAAAAAAGATTCACCACGCCCCTTCAGCTCCCTGCTGGCGGGAGTATATAAAAGCAATAAACTGATTTACGCCGGCCGTATAGGCACAGGGTTTCCGGAGCCGCAGCAGCAAAAGCTGATGAAGAAAATGCAGTCGCTTGCTATAGACAGCTGCCCGTTTGTTTTCCGGACAACAGAGGCCCGTCCCCGCAGCGCACAGGAGTCTATCACCTGGGTAAAGCCGGTATTGGTAGCAGAAGTTAATTTTACTGAACTCACGAGCGATGGATTGATGCGTCACGCCAGTTTTGAAGGCCTGCGCGATGACAAGACGGGTAGCTCCATGCGCAAGGAAAGTACAACGACAAAACAAACTTCAAAACCACTAAAAATGGCAAACCGGACTGCTGCCCTGCTTCAGGATACCGATGGTCAGAAAAAGGTCACGCTATTGGTCGACAAAAAAGAATTGCTTATCAGCAACCCCGATAAAATGTACTGGCCTGGTGATGGCATTACAAAAAAAGATCTCCTGAATTATTACCATAGTGTGGCATCTTATATTCTGCCTTATATAGTTAACCGGCCGCAATCGCTCTATCGTTTCCCGAACGGTATTAAACAGAAAGGATTTTATCAAAAAGATGTTACCGGTAAAGTACCCGACTGGATATACCAGTATCCGTATACTACGGAGGGAGAGCATAAACATTTCCTGGTACCGCAATCGGAAGCCGATCTTATCTATATGGCCAACCTGGGTACTATTGAAATTAATCCATGGAGCAGCACCATCAAACATCCCGACCATCCTACCTGGTGCCTGCTCGATCTGGATCCCGGCTCTAAAAGCAGTTTTGATGATGTGATCGCTGTTGCCAATGTGATCCGGCAGATACTGGAAGAACTGAAAGCAGAAGGCTATCCCAAAACATCGGGTTCAACCGGATTACATGTGTACCTGCCACTGGGTGAAAAATATACTTACGAAGAATCTCAACTGTTTGCCAGGCTGATAGCCACTGAAGCAGAAAGCCGCCTGCCCCACATTGCCACAACAGAACGGATGATACGCAAAAGAAGAGGACGTCTTTATATCGACTTCCTGCAAAACCGTCCATCTGCCACACTTGCTGCGCCCTATTCTGTACGCCCCAAACCTGAAGCGCCCGTATCTATGCCGCTTCACTGGGATGAGGTAAAGAAGGGACTGAAGATCACCAATTTTACCCTGCGCAATGCATTAAAGAGAATTAAAAAAGAAGGCGATCTGTTCAAACCTGTATTGCAGAAAGGTATTAACATAAAAAAAATACTTCAGCAGTTATCCGCTAAAAAATCTAAAACATGAAAGCAATCTGGAGTGGAGCCATTGCCTTTGGGCTGGTCAATATACCCGTCAAACTTTATTCGGCCGTGAAAGAGTCAGGTCTGGATTTTGACATGCTGGACAAAAAAGATTATTCAAATATCCGTTTTAAACGGGTTAATGAGCAAACCGGAAAAGAAGTGGCCTGGAACAATATTGTGAAAGGTTATGAGGTCAATGGCAAATACGTTGTTCTCGCCAAAAGCGATTTCGAAAAAGCCAGCCCGGAAAAGACCAGGCTGATCACCCTGGAGACGTTTACAGATCCCGCTGAAATAGATGTGATACTCTACAACAGCGCCTATTACCTGAGGCCTGCCAAGGGCGGTGAAAGAGCATTTGCGCTGCTTGAAGAAGTCCTGCGCAAATCAAAGCGATGCGGCGTGGGCACATTTGTGCTCCGCAACCGTGAGCACCTGGTGATTATACGCGCTGTTCACCAAATGCTTATTCTCCACACCCTGCATTTTCTGCAGGAAATAGCCGATCCGGCTGATTTCATCATCAAACCAACAGCGCAGAACCGG
The DNA here is from genome assembly GCA_017998385.1 of Chitinophagaceae bacterium. Lineage (GTDB taxonomy): Bacteria > Bacteroidota > Bacteroidia > Chitinophagales > Chitinophagaceae > CAYMZZ01. The sequence goes on from JAGODE010000223.1 coordinate 7,192, forward strand.
GTAAAACCCGGAGAACTCAAAATGGCTACCAGCCTGGTGCGCAGTATGAATTCATCCTTCGACATTAAAAATTACAAAGACAGCTATACCAGGAATCTGATGAAAATAATCCGTGCCCGGGCCACCGGCAGGAAATTACCCGCAGCAACGCAAAAAACGGAAAAAGCCACAGGCGACCTGGTTTCTCAATTACGTCTGAGTATCGCCAACCGGAAAAAACGCAGCTGATTTTAACCTCTGCGGTTAGAATATCCATGCCGGAAAAATCCGGTCGCATATTTTGATCGATGGTAGTAAAAGACGTATGGACAATGCGGCAGTTTTTTATTCCGTTATACATCCCCAAAAAAGCACCGGACTATCCGGCGCCTTCTCTTTATGTGTAAAAAAGCGATCGACATTTTTCTTCCAAAACGATCCAGCCCGCAGCAACACCATCATCTGTTGGAGTCACCTGAATCCAGATACATGC
>JAGODE010000224.1 GCA_017998385.1 Chitinophagaceae bacterium
ATTCCTTATTATACAGCGGTTAAACTAGCTATGTGGGATACGATTTTGACCATTACGCCTCCGGCAAATGATCTCGTATACCCCCGCGCCATCTGGCACTACGCAAGAGGCATGGCTTATCTCGGAAAAAATGATGTGGCCAACGCCCGTAAAGAAATGGACAGCCTGCGTGTACTAGCCGCCGACACATCCCTTAAGTACATAACCATTTGGAACATCAATACTACTGCAGACCTCGTGCAAATCGCTTCGCGGGTTCTTGCCGGCGGTATCGCTGCCAGAGAGGGAAAATTACCACAATCTATCTCTCTGCTGCAGGAAGCTGTTGCCATCGAAGACAATCTCAATTATAACGAGCCCCCAGATTGGTTTTTCTCTGTCAGACATCACCTGGGTGCTGTATTACTTAAAGCAGGCAAATATGCCGAAGCAGAAAAAGTATATAACCAGGATCTGAAAACCTGGCGCAGAAATGGATGGGCGCTCATCGGTTTATATAATTCGCTGGCACTGCAAAAGAAAAACGATGAGGCGCAAAAAGTAAAAACAGCATTTGAGGAAGCATGGAAGTATGCCGACATAAAACTCACAGGCTCATCCGGCATGGGCGATTAGATCTGTTAACACAGCTGTCGCAAAAGCCCCTCGGGATTGACACATCCTACCATTATCCGGATGAGATTTTCCCGGCATCTTTGTTGTGTTGATGCAATAAAGCAGCAACAACAAACAGATGGAGCAGCAACCACTTCAAAAACGGGCGGTACCGAAAAGCCAGATGAGTAGGAGTAAAATTTAATTTTATGGCTAATAATACTGTAACGCTACACCGAATGCTCAAGACATCGCCGGAAAAAGTATACCGGGCATTTACCGATGCCAATGCCTGGGCTGCATGGCTGCCTCCCTACGGCTTTCTGGGCATCGTTCACGATATAAATGTAGTTGAAGGCGGTACATATAAAATGTCGTTCCAGAATTTCTCCACCGGCAACGGACATTCCTTTGGCGGTACGTTTCTGGAGCTGAAACCGGGCGAATTCCTTAAATACAGCAGCAAATTTGATGATCCCAACCTGCCGGGAGAAATGACTACTACGGTAAAGCTGCGGAAAACCATTGCAGGCACAGAGGTTAACATTACACAGGAGGGCATTCCTTCTGTAATACCCGTAGAAATGTGTTACCTCGGCTGGCAGGAGTCGCTTGAAAAGCTGGCCAAACTGGTAGAACCAGAAATACCGGATGCATGATATTGACATGTCATGCCTGCCTGTAACAAAGCCGCACAGAGAAAATGCTCTGTGTGGCTTTGTTATTTCATTGCGTATATCTTCGTATTTTACTTTATAAATACAGTTGTCACCCGCAACTATTTATACAGCATAAGCCATGAAACAAACAACACTCCTGCTTCTGCTGCTTTTTATACAAAAGGCAGAAGCACAGATTACCGATCCGTTTCCCTATAAATTCTCTGCTTCTATTTATGAAAAGATAAAAACAGACTCTGCTTCCTGGCGTGGCGGGGTAACTTCGTCTGACTTATCCTTTATCGGATTATACAAAGAAGCCCTTCAGGAATGGGATAAACCCAGACCTGCCAGGCGAAAAATTTCCAAAACAGACAGTATTGATTTCATAAAAAATTATCAGGCAGCAGATGCCAGAAAATTTATCCTGCAAAAAGCCAGGGAAAACAGAGTACTTATATTTAATGAAGCACATTATAATCCGCGAAACCGGGTATTTGTTACCTCTATGCTAAAGGACCTTAAAAAAATCGGCTACAACTATTTCGCTGCCGAAACATTCTCCACCCGGGCCGGATTCGCAGAAAACAGCCGCTACCCCAACCTCAATAGTGGCTATTACACCATGGAACCGGAGTTTGGCAACCTGATGCGAGCGGCCAATGAACTGAATTATGTACTGTACCCATACGAACATAGCTCAGGCGGCAATCAATGGAAAAGAGAAAACGGACAGGCCAGAAACCTCGCCCGTCTGCTGGACAGCCTGCCCGGCAGCAAGGTGATTATCTATTGTGGCTTTGACCATATCGTGGAAGATTCGATAGCAAACTGGGTTACACCTATGGCAGCCCAACTAAAAGAACTTACCGGAATAAATCCCTATACCGTAGACCAGATTGTTTTATCGGAACGCTCAGATTATACACTCAACAACCCCTATTTCAATCTTATAAAAGCGAAACACTATGCTATTTTAGCAGACAGACAAAACAATGCTTTCAATAAGCGGTTTGACAATAAAAAAGTAGATGCCCTGCTCTTCTCACCTCCTACCCGTTATATCTATAATCGTCCGCACTGGACTTTTGAAAATGGTAAAACAGCCTACTTATTAAGTAAAGACGCTGTGCAGGTATCCTATCCCTTCCTGGCAAAGGTCTATTTTACTGAAAACGATATCGACAACATGGTTATTCCTGTTGATATTATTGAAATCAGGAGCGAAAAAGAACTTACCAATACAGCGGTGGCCGTATTCCGGAAAAAGAAATTCATCCTTCAGCTGACAGATACAAAAGGTAACACACAAATCATACATCCTGGTCGGCGTATCCGAAAAACATAAGTATGGGTAACATACAACTTTCGTTTTAACTTTATTTATCCGTTAACTGCTACTATCAATTACTATGAACGATGTTAACAAGATTCTCGCCGGATTGGAGCTCGCCCAGATTGGCTGGGTGGTGCCTGATATATACGCTGCTGTAAAATTTCTGGAAGGGCCCCTCGGTATAGCCGGTTTTCCTCCACCGCAGCATGTGCGCGCCCAGGACCTGCGTATGACCTATCATGGTACAATTGAAGACGCTGAGTGGCTAACCACACAGACTTTCAATGGCGGCACTTTCATTGAACTGGTGCAGCCCCTCTCCGGTCAAAGCATGTTTCATGATTATTTGTCCAACCATCCGGCAGGCGGCACACAACACCTGGCTTTTCGTCTGCCCGTCAGCGAATTTGAAAAAGTAACCAGCGATCTGCGGCAGCAGGGATTTGCTGTTATCAGCGAAGTGGATCATCCTATTGCACGAATGGCGTTTTTTGATACCTATGCGGTATTGGGCCTTGCCACGGAAATAATGGGTATCACGCCCGATGGTTGGGTCGCTATTGAGCAAATGCAGCAGAAACGGTGATTGCTGCTCATTCCCCTATTCCAGCCATACTTATACAGAAAGCGGCGAACTATATGAACTATGTATTAGTATTTATAATACTCCTGCATTTTCTTTATAAAAGCCTCCTTTTTCCGCCGCGATACTTCTACTTCATGATTATTCGTCATGATAATGCTGCCCCCTTCGCCGCGTATATACTCCTGAATATGCTGCAGGTTTACAAGAAAAGACTTGTGCACGCGTACAAATGAGCTGTCTTCCAGCAAAGTCTCATATTCAAAAATCGGTCGGCTGGAGCATAGGGTAACACCACTGGTGAGATGAAAATTGGTATAATTGCTGCTGGCTTCGCAATAAATAATATCAGTTATCTCAATCACTTTAATTCCTTTCAGCGAGGGTACACACAATTTCATCTTCTTTACCGCCCCATTTTGCTGCAGGTTGTGTAAAAATGTATTAAGCTGCATGCCGCCGCTTTTGTCCGCAATACGCCTGGCTGCCCTTTGTACCGCTTCAGTAAGCAGGTCGTCCTCGACAGGTTTTAAAAGATAATCAACCGCACTAAACCGAAAAGCCTGCAGCATATAACTGTTATGCGCCGTTACGAAAATAATTTCGAATGAGATATTATTCAGTTCGCGTAACAGATCAAACCCATTTTTGCCAGGCATCGCCACATCCAGGAAGACCAGTTGAGGCTGCAACTGCCTTATCTTCAGCAATGCATCATCCGCATCCTGGCAGGTTGCCAGAATGTTTACCTCCGGGCAGTTCAGCTCTAATAATTTTTGCATGGATGACAGACCTCTTGGTTCATCGTCCACAAGAATAGCAGTTACCTGGTTCATGATCCATTCATTTGAAGCGGTAAAAATAACTTAACCACCGTACCTGTGCCGGTATAATTATCAAGTTCACTTTTGTCGTGAATAAGAAGGCTGCTTTCCAGATGATACTTTTCATTCAGCAGCTGAATACGGTTAGATACATTTTCAAGACCGAGGGAATGATGCGTCCGGCTGCCACTCGTTTTATTTTTCAGGGACTGATGAATACCGATACCATCATCTTCCACAATACAAAGCAGCTGTCCGTTCTCTTTCTTAAAGTCAATATTGATATTAATATTCTTACGTGTAGCTGTAGTACCGTGCCAGAGCGCATTTTCCACAAACGGCTGTATGAGCATGGAAGGCAGCATAACCTCATCCAGATCCAACTCATCGTCGGCCAGGATACGGCTGGTAAATTCTCCGTTGCGGATCTGTTCAATCTCCATATAACGGGTAAGATGACTGATCGTTTGTCTCAGCGATACAAATGACCGCTCCGACTGATCGAGAGTGATCCGGATCAGGCTGGCAAATTTTCCGAGAAAATGTGAAGCGGCTTCGTTCTCATTGCTTAAAATCATTTCCCGGATACTGTTAAGGCTGTTGAATACAAAATGTGGATTCATCTGCGCACGCATGGCCATCATCTCTGCTTCAGCAATCTGGTGTTTCAGTTCCGCCTCCTTTTTTATCGCCAGTATCCTTCTTCTGATAAGCCAGGTCAGCAATCCTGCCAGCAGCAGGCATATGCCGGTAATAAACCACCAGGTCTGCCACCAGGGGCTAAGAATAGTAATAGCCAGCGTGGTTATACCTGCACTCCAGTTGCCATCACTGTTGACAGATTTCAGTTCAAACACATAGTCGCCGGGGGGCAGGCTGGTAAAACCGGCCTTATCGGCTGTTGTAAGCGGGCTCCAGCTATCACTCAATCCTTTGAGACGATAACTGAACCGGTTATTTTTTTCGTTCGAAAAATTAGTGACAGCAAACTGGAAAGAAAGAAAATTTTCGTTATGCCGCAGTTCCAGATGCTCCGGGCGGGTGACCGATACCGGACGCGAAACCTCATTTACCAGGACACCTGTGATAACAGGCTGCGGGCTGAAGGTATTAGCCTTTAATGCAGCGGGATCAAAAAAAGTAAGCCCGCCCATGCCGCCGAAATACAGCACACCATTCGTATCCCTGCTGGTGCACCCGGTATTATATTCAAGAAAGGTAAGCCCGTTGCTTGTATTATAAACCTGCTCTACTTCATACTGCCTGTTTAGTTTGCGCAGGCCTGTATTGGTGCTTACCCAATAAAATCCCTGGTTATCTTTTTGAATGGCATAACATACATTCGAACTACCACTGGCTTTAATATCAACCTGGCGAAGCAGCCTGTTTTTTTGCCAGTCGTAGATTACAAGACCATTGTCGGTAGCAAGCAGGAAGACCGGCCCATCGGCCAGCAGGTGGCGAACCGATGGCGATATATTGTTTACAACAGCTACTGTCTCCAGCCTGTTTTCGAGGTAATGATACCGTATAAGGCCCGATCCGGGTGCACATAGCCACATGGTGTTATTTTCATCTTCATAAAAATGGCGGATCCCTCTAAAGGCAGCAAAGCCTTTAATCATATGTATGTTTTCGGGTTTACGGGAAAAAAACACCCATTTTTTCTCTTTCAGTGAAAATAAATGCAGGCCATCGTCTGCCGATACCAGCAGACTATCGGCCCGCTTTAGCCTGGTGACGGCGTACATATTATTCAATCTGACCCGCCCCCTGTTCTCGGGATAATAGGTAATCTTTTTTGTTTTCCGTTCCAGTTGCATCAGTCCGCCGAAAGTAGCAGCCCAGATATTTCCGTCATCATCTTCGGTAATATTATAAATCACATTATTGGCTTTGCCAATAACCGCAGATGCCGGAAAGGAGATAAACTGACCGGTGCCGGTTTTCCATTCAAACAATCCCCTGTTTTGTGTTCCGATAAACAAGGTACCATCTTTGGTCCGGTACATACTGTAAATGACTTTATCGAGCAGCGAGCCGTTTAGTGACGCCGGTCCGTTTACAAAACCAAACTGATGGCTGAGGGGATCATATTTGGAGAGCCCTCCACTAAGACCGCACCACATATTTCCCTGCCTGTCTTTGAGCAGGAAAACAACAAAATTAGAGGCAGGGGAACCTGGCAAAAACTGGTTATGCTCTGCCTGTGTAACTACATTGTTAACCGCATTGTAGCGGAAAATACCACTGCCGCGTGTACCGATCCACAGTTCGTTGGCTGCATCGGTCGCAAAACAATAGATTCCACCGGAAATAATATCCAGTGCTACAATATTCTCCTTTTTATCTACAGGAGTAGTGACCTGGTAACATCCGTCAGAAATAGTACCGATCCAGAGACGATGGTTATACGATGCAATCGCTTCTATTTGCGGAAACTGGTAATCTTTTACCAGCAGTTGCGGCCGGTATGTTCCGTGTGCCGGCTGCAGCTCATAGAGCGTATACAGAAGCGAAACAATGACTTTTCCCTCATGCCAGGCAATATCTGTTACGCCCGATACTTCCTCAGCTTCGTTAAAGTAGGAACGAAGAGCAGACGTGGCCGTATTCAGATAATAAAGACCGTTGTTAAAGGCGATGATCCAGTATTCATCCTTTTTAAATGAAATGACCTTTTTTATAGGCAGTTTCTCCAGCTCCGCGGCAAAAGGGAAAAAGTCGGAGAGCTTTGCCAGTGAGTCGCCGGCAGTATTGTATAAGCATAACCCACCTGAAGTACCTACCCATAGCAAATTATGGGCAGCATCCGCTAAGAGGGTGAATATCGTATTGGAGGGCAACTTCCGGCCGGATTCATTCTGCCGTGCATACACTTTAAACCGGCGGCCATCGTACCGGTTAAGTCCGTCCTGCGTGCCTACCCAGATAAAACCATTTGAATCCTGCGCCAGTGCATAACAACTTAGCTGCGACAGCCCATGATCAGAAGAATAGTTCTCGAAGTTGAGCGATCGCTGTGCAACTGCATGTTGCAGGCAGCAAAAGAAAAACAAATAAATCCATATTTTTTTCACGGATCGCAACAGCAAAAATTTGTTTTGGGGCTGCTGCCTAAAGTTAACAATAGAAAAGAATAAAACACAGTTACCGCACGGCCTCTTAATCGCCCGCTCCGTTAATCCGCAAAAGCCCGCCTTTCGTATCGTAAACGCCACCGTTTATTCAAAAACCGGCCAAAAGAAAAGGTAACAGTCCGCCCCCGTTCTTCCAATTGCCGCCGCCGTTGTCTCAATACCGCCGGCAATCCGCCTTCGGGTACCGTAGCTTCATACCGCTGCTTCATCCTGCCACCAATTGGAATTTGTTAAACCAAAAACCATAGTAATGAAAAAATTACTATCCGCTATTACAGTAATTCTCTTATTCATTCATCAAAATCAGGCACAAATGGTTTACGATGTTCCCGGCATGGCCGAGGCAAAGTTTTACTACTCCGACAAACCCTTTACCTCCGGCCACGATGGCGCAAAAACCAATTTTCATTCCGGGGAATTTATTTATGGCCGGCTGGAACTGGGAAATAAGACGCTGAAGGAGGCGTTTCACCTTGAAAATATCAAAAAAGGGCCTTACTACCTGCAGTAC
>JAGODE010000022.1 GCA_017998385.1 Chitinophagaceae bacterium
ACTTATGCGCGTGAGGCCCACGACAAGGGCTGGCCTCTGATGCGTGCTCTGCTGCTGGAATACCCGCAAGATCCCGAGACGTTTTATATTAATGACCAGTTTCTTTTTGGTAAAGAACTCCTCGTAGCACCTGTTGTGAAGAAAGGTGCAGTCAACCGCCGGGTATATTTTCCTGAAGGTGAGTGGATTGATTTTTATGATGGTAAAACTGTGTATGAAGGCGAGCAGCAATTGTCTGTTAAAACAACGCTTAGCCGTATTCCCCTGTTTGTTAAAAAAGGGTCTATCATTCCCTTTATGCCAATAATGCAATATGTGCATGAGCGGCGCGATTATCCGCTTACCCTGCAGATCTATCCTGCCAGCGAAGGACAGCAGGCGGCATTTCAGCTTTATGAAGATGATGGGGAGAGCACTGATTATTTAAAGAATGTATACAGCACAACGAAGTTTAGCTGTCAGACGCTTAGTAATAAATATATATTCAAAGCCGGCAAGCCCGAAGAGAAAGGATATACGGCACCCGGCAAGCGTGATTATATAGTGAAAATGTATATCCCGTCCAGACCTGCGAAAGTAGTGCTGGGAGGCAAGCCAATTGTTGCACAGGCGCTGAATGTGTTCAACGCCACAGCTGGAAAAGTGACACAACAAACGGCCTGGGCCTGGGATGCCCAAACCGGCATTTGTTATATCCGGATTCCGGCTGGTAAGGAAAGCCAGGTAGAAATTTTCAAGTAAACGTTCAATGAATTAATCCTGTAGTTATGATCCATTTTGATTTGCGCCGTCTGATCAGGCAGGGCGCCCTTATCCTTATTGCATTGCCTGTACTGTCAGCCAGTATTGCAATTGCTCAACAACCTTTATGGAAGTCGCCGGCCTATACCCTGTATGCGGATAGTGTTGTGCAGAATAAATATGTGGCAAAAGCCATTTCACGTCAGGAAATAGCTTCGGGTTACCAGAGCCCGGCCAATGAATTTAAAACATCGGCCATCTCTTTCAAGTTCAGCATTAATGGAAAGGATAATGAGATGGTGAGCGGAACAGATCACCATTTTAATGTGGATACAAAAAACCTCATTAGCGAAACGCCGCTTATCAGCTTTGGGCATCAGCTGAAGCCGAAGAAAGGTGAAAAACCAGGTTATCTCAAACCGGGCACGAGGTTGACAGTGAAACTGGATATGCGGGCTGTACTGAATGAGTTTAAAACAAAAGGATACTATACCTGCTTTGATGGTTCTAAAATCTATAAGGAAGACTTTAAAGGAGTATATATTGCTGGTAGTTCTGCACCGCTTATCTGGGATTTTGACAACCTCGTACATCACCCCCAGCTCAGGCTCGGTGATGAGAATGGTGATGGCATTTATGAAATAATACTCAACCTGAATGTAAAGGAAGATGAGAAACGTACGCTGTCGCACTGGAAGCTGGAAAAAGATCTTTCCGCTTTTCCGCGTTACGAATCATCCTATCTTTTGTCGGATGCCTTGTATAATATGGCGCTGGAAGAAATGATCCGTGCCGTAGAGCCGGACAGTACCTTGCGTACAGGCAAAGAATGGGCGGGAGTATGGACACGCGATGTGAGTTACAGTATTATTCTTTCTATGGCTCATCTGCAACCACAGGCTGCCCGTTACAGCCTGCTTCGTAAAGTAGATAAAAAGAAAAAGATCATCCAGGATACCGGTACGGGTGGTGCGTGGCCCATAAGCACCGATCGTATGATATGGGCGGTGGCTGCCTGGGAAGTGTATAAAGTCACCGGTGACCGGGAGTGGCTGAAGGAAGCGTATGAGGTAATAAAAAATTCCATCCTGGCCGACATGCAAACGATCTACGACCCGGAAACCGGGCTGGTAAAAGGTGAATCATCTTTTCTCGACTGGCGCGAGCAGACCTATCCGCTGTGGATGCAGCCGGCAGATATTTTTGAATCAGAAAACCTGGGCACCAATGCGGTGCACTTTAAAGCCAATAAAGTAGCAGCGGCCATGGCCGGTTTGCTGAATGATAAATCGGCTGATATCTTTGAGCAAAATGCGGATCGCATCAGGCAGGCGGTAAATGAAAAATTCTGGCTGCCCGCAAAAAACTATTATGCACAATATCTCTATGGTCGTGCTGTCAAATCCGTATCACCACGTGCCGAAGCATTAGGGGCAGCACTTTGTGTAATATTCGGCATAGCCGGCGAGGAGCAAACAAAACAACTGGTGCGCTCAATGCCTCTTTCTCCGTTTGGTATCACCTGCATTTATCCTCAAATACCCGGCATACCGCCTTATCATAATAATGGTATATGGCCTTTTGTTCAATCCTTCTGGATGTGGGCAGGAGTGGAGGCCCGGAACGAACAATCCGTAATGGAAAGTATTGCCGCCATTTACCGGCCCGCAGCGCTTTTTGTAACAAATAAAGAAAATTTTGTTGCAGAAAATGGCGATTATGCGGGCACACAAATCAATTCCAGCAATATGCTTTGGAGCCTTTCGGGGAATCTCAGCATTGTACATCATGTACTGTTTGGAATACGGTTCGAAAATGACCAGCTTCGTTTTAGCCCCTTTGTACCCGAAGCCCTGAAAGGAAACAGGAAGCTGGAGAACTTCCGCTACCGCAACGCTATATTAAATATATCGCTTGAAGGTTATGGTGATGAAATCGCTTCTTTTCATATAGATGGTAAGTCGTCGGCTGAATTTAGTTTTCCGGCCGGTATGACCGGTGCACACACTATTCATATCGTACTCAGAAAATCAGCACCGGGCGCGGATGCTGTAAATCGCCAGACGCTTGTATTTTCTCCTGCCACACCGGAGCTGACTTATAAAAATAATGTATTGTCATGGAAAGCAATACCGGGAGCAATAAAATATAAACTGCTTGCCGGCGGTCGGGTAGTTACAGAAACGAAGGGATTTAATACCCGCATTACTCCCGCACCGTTCAGCGAGTATCAACTGATTGCTATAGATAAAAATGGTGTAGAGTCATTTGCCAGCGAGCCGCTGGTTATTAACCATCCGTCTGTCCAAATCGTCTGCGAGATGGAGGACTTACTGCAGCCTGCTGCTTATCCCTACAAAGGCTATTCCGGTAAAGGTTTTGTAGAGACGAGTACTACTGTCAATACGAAGATGACTATTCCTGTAACTGTGACGAAGGATGGAGAATATCTCATCGATTTCAGGTATGCCAATGGCAATGGTCCGGTTAATACCGATAATAAATGTGCGGTGCGCAATCTGTGGGTTGATGGACAGATGCTGTCGGCCATTGTCTTTCCGCAGCGGGGAAAAGATGAATGGAGTGAATGGGGTTGGAGCAATGCATTAAGAATATCGCTGCGGGCGGGCGTACATACCCTTGTGCTCGACTATCAGCCGGCAGACGAAAACATGAACATCGCGATTAACCAGGCTATGCTGGATCAGGTAAGGCTGCGAAAGGTAGACAGGTGAGGCTGTCCGGTCAGGGAGCTTTGGGAGAACTTACTGCCCGGTTGGTGAGCAGCCAGTATAAACCCAGGTTGCCCACCGCTTTTACAAACTCTTCAAACTCTACCGGTTTTACCACATAACTGTTTACTCCAAGCTCATAGCTGGCAAGTATATCTCTGTCTTCGTTTGATGAAGTCATGATTACAACAGGGATCGTGCGGGTACTTTCATTGGCCCTGATATTGCGCAGCACTTCTATGCCATCCATTTTGGGCATTTTAATATCCAGTAAGATGACTCTGGGGTGCTGGCTTAAATCACGTGTGGAGTAGGTGCCATTTCCAAAAAGAAAATCGAGTGCTTCCACACCGTCTTTCAGATGCACCAGCTTGTTTGACAGATGCGCTTTCCGGAGGGCGCGTATCGTCATTTCTGCATCTGCGGCATTGTCTTCTACTAAAAGTATCTCTACTTCGTGGCTCATGTTGAGAAGTTTTATTAGGATAGTTGAGTGTTGTTCTGTGCGTTTTCTGAGGAGGGTATACTAAAGTAAAAAGTGGCACCAAAGCCTTTTGTGGCGTCGGCCCATATTTCCCCACCCTGTTTATGTATTATTCTTTTAGAAAGAGCCAGGCCTATTCCGGTACCTTCAAATTCATCGTGCGAATGCAGCCGTTCAAAAACGCCAAACAGTTTATCGGCATATTTCATATCAAAGCCTACACCGTTGTCGCGTACAAAATATATTACCCGCCCTGTTTCCATCCTGGATCCTATTTCGATAACAGGATTTTTTTCTTTGGATGAATACTTGATTGCGTTCGAGATCAGGTTCATCCAGACCTGTTTTAACAGGTTGCCATCTCCATAGCAGGGAGCGATATTGCCTGTTTTTATAGTTGGGGTATGATTGTCCTTTAGCGGCTGCAGCTCCTGTATGCAGGCATCTGCCAGCTGCTTCATATCCACTGGCCGGTATTGCGATTCTCTACGGCCTATTTTTGAGAATGTAATAAGGTCGTCGATGAGCAGTCCCATCATACGGGCATTGCTCATGATCATATGTAGCACGCGGTTGCCTTCTGCGTCGAGTTTTTCGGTGTAATCTTCTTTCAGCATCATAGCGTATCCGCTCACAGCCCTGAGAGGTGCCCGCAGGTCATGTGATACAGAATAGGAAAAGGCTTCGAGTTCCTGATTAGTCGCTTCAAGCTGTGCCGTACGGTGCTGAACTTTTTCTTCCAGGTTTTTTTGCGACTGTTGCACTTTCTCCGTCATGGCATTGAACATACGGGCAAGTTGGCCCAGTTCATCGCGGCTTTCTACAGATACAGCAGTGCCATAGTTGCCGCTTTCTACAGCTGTAGTAGCAATAGCCAGCCGTTGCAGGGGGCCTGTTATACTACGGCTGATCATCCACGCCAGCAAGGCTCCGATAGCAATTATTATAACACCTGTAGAAAGAGCTATCTGCAGGAAAGCAGAAGCCGGACCAATAATTTTTTTGTAAGGCCGCTCTGTAAGCACCCTCCATTTGGTATTTGGGACAGGTTTAGTAGAAGCTAATAATTTATGACCGTCTGTGCGGGTATACACCGGCAATTCTTTATTGGCTTCCTGCAGATTAGCCGGAATGAAGTTTACTGGTTTTTGCATATCGGTCCAGAGGCTTCCGTCTGTATTGCCGATGAAAAGCTTTACATCTTCTCCCAGCAGTTGTGAGAATTGAAGTACAGCCTGAGGCGAGGTCTGCATCTTTCTCCAGCGTATCAGGTAACCTACTACTTCGCCACCGCTGTAAACGGCCGCTGTTACCGGGTAATACATTAGCGTATCAATAGGATAAATTTTACCGATCACTGCAGTATCGGGGCGGGGGCCTGCCAGGTTAAGTGCAACATCAGCACTTACAGGAGCTGTCCTGCTTGAATCACCGGACAGAAGTATTCCTCCGTTGGGTGTGGTAAGCAGGGCCATTATCCAGGTAGTGTCCTGGAGCAGTTGTTTTAGTCCTTTTGCTGCAGCGGAAACAGAATCTCTGCCCGAGGATTTAAGGAATTCCCTTATGGCGGGTTGCGCGGCTGCCGTCCGCGTAGCTGAGACTACAGACTGTGCCGATTGTCCGAATATGTTGCCCAACTGAGTGCTCAGCGATTCAAGACGTGTTTTACTGGCATCGATAGATGCTTGTTTTATTTTACTGTAGGAGACCCAGCTATACGCAAGCACTACTGTCAGCAACAGCAGGCATATCAACAGAGTCAACCGCCACTGAATCGAGTTGGAGGTTCGTGAGAATACGCGAACCGGGGGCGCCCACCATTTTCCGTTACTCATAAACAATGATTATGATTTACAGACCGAATTGATGATCGAATACCTCAGTTACCTTACAACATCGGCGGTAATATTTAACAAACAACTATACGCTTAATGAAATGGCTAATACTCAGAACGGACGGCCTATGTAATCTTTCGACCCCAACAAACAAGTATAAACACTTAGTTATACCGTATTACGCAAATACTGTCAAAAGGCCGACAGGATGGTCAGAGAGTTAAGATACAAATTCCCAGCGGATTCCCAAAGTCAACAATTCGCTGTAAGTCAATAATTTTCAATGCAGCCGGATTAATTTTTAAAAATGGGTAATTTCAGCAGGAACGATGATGTTGCTGGCAACACCTCCCATGTTGAAAATGAAAGGAATAGATTTCCAATTCAGTACAGGTTATATTATCAACTATATAATGCCGGAATTAGTCAATGAACGGGCAATTAATGTCAATAAAAGGATTTTATAGACCATTTTCGTCTACATAAACTTTTGTTCAGGATAGATAGAATAATCAGCTTTGATTACAGAGGTATTTTTACAGGTAATACCTGGTACACCCCGAGTGATTATTTAACTGATACCGGCTATGAAACAGCTACTCACATTTGGCATATTTATGCTACAGTCTTTTGGTTTTATTCAGGCGCAGACCGGCTCATTGACCGGCGGCGAAGCATTCGACAAAAAATGGATCCGAACTGGTCAGTCCGAAATGGCTTATTATGTGGTAAGGAATGGGCAAATGGTCGAAATCTGCTCTTTTTCGATTACGGTGCAGTCAACAGCAAAAACGCTTAACCTGTACACAAATCTGCAATTTCTTAATTCCGATGAGCGCTGGGTTGATACCAGCATTACCGAAGTTTCAACCCTTAATCCGGTTTACCGGTCATCTTATAATAAAGACCGGTCATACTCATTGAAATATGGTAAAACAGTAACAGGTTATTACAATGATCATAAAACCCGTAAACGTACGCCTGTGGAGGAGTCGGTAAATGGTTTTTATGTGGATAGTTATCTTTATCCCTATTTGCTGGGCGCTTTACCGCTTGAGTTGGGTTATCGTACCAGCCTTAATATATACGATTACATGCCTGGCCGCAGTTCGAACATCAAGCAGGTAAAAGTACAGGAAGTGAAAAGCGGAGTCTACAGGAGCCCGCATACAGACGATCATAAAGTATGGGTGGTAAGTGTGCTGGAAGAAGGTACCGGAGATAAGTACCAGTATTTTATTGACAAGGAGAGCAGAAGAATCTGGAAGATTGAAGTGACAGCGAAAGGTCAGCGTATCGTTTTGATAGACAAAGAACTGGACTATAATCCTTTTACTACAACGTTTAACAAGGCAGAGACGCTCAAACTTATTACCGAAGGAAATGGCGTTATCAGCGGTCAGGCATTTGCAAGAGACAACCAGGCTGGTATAAAAGGCATTGCCGTATTGAACATTAACAAGAAACAATATGCCCGTGAAGGAACGGCCATTGTTTTAATACCGTATACCGATTATTTTAAAGAATGGGTGGAATTGAACGATGCGGGAAGAAAAAAAGGAAAATCATTTCCGCTGCATAAAGAAGCCACAGAATGCATAAAAATGACCACTGTATATGATGACGAGGGACATTTTGAGTTCGTGAATCTTATGCCCGGCAAATATTTACTGTATACGGAGTTTGGCTATGTACACACGGCCACCCGCACAGAAGTTATCGGCTATACGGATACATATATAAATGGGGCCTATCAGGGTACAACCGAAAATACTACTTCTTACAACTATAATGCGAACGCATCTGCCATCGTCAAAAAGATTATTTCAATAGATAAGCCCGGGGAAAAGGTGTCGGTGAAATTGAAGAAGACGCTCTAAGGTAATAGGTTTGATTTGCACACCCGGGGCCTAAGATCTGTTTAATCAAACTTCCAGGAAGTCATTTTCCGGTCTCCATAACTATTGAAAATAAAAATAGCATCCATACTCCTGCCGCTTTTAAATGATACGCATGAAAGATCGGTAAGAAAGGCTGTTTTCCATGGTTGAGATTTGCTGTACCTGATCAGTTCAGCCAGGTCTTTCTTTTTCAGTTGATATAGCCCATCATCCCGCAATCGGGACTCTCTCCACCCACCGAGACAGTTTACATACTGAATGCCTATCTTATTGACACTCGCTTTAACAGGTGACTCTACGTTTCGGATAAGGATATCGCCCAGATTGCCCAGGTGCCCCATACCATAGAAAGCCAGGAAACGGGGTTTATCCGATTGTTTTTTTTCAAGAATAGTATAAAGGGTTTGAAAACTTTTGAAGATCAGCTGGTCGCGGTTAGTCCGGTTACCGATCATATTACCAGACATCAGCATCAGGTCATCATAATAACGGCCAAAATGATTTCGGTAAATAACTTCCTGGTCTTTTAACTGTGCCTCCAGTTGGCTGTGCAGTGCCGCAATATCCTGTAAAAGAAGCTTCCCCTTTTGCAGGCAACCATCAATCAATGTATCAAGCGGTAGATTTTTAGAAGGTATTTGGCGGCGTATCCATTGCAAAGTGTAATAAGTATTGGTAAAATCGTAATCGGCATCAAGATAATCGATACCATAGTACCGTACCTGACGTGCGGCCGGTTGATTAAGATTAAATTCCCGTACTTTTTTCAGCACGGTATAGGAGGCTTTCGGCATCAGCCAGGTAAGGATGCTGTCATTGCCGGTTTGCAGGTATTCGTTGAATAAAAAGCAGGTTGCATGTGGTAGTTCGTTGGCAATATTGTAAATGCCCTTTTCGTGCAGGGATTTTATGAGTGCAAACTGGAAGTCGTTATTGGCCAAATACGTATGAGCTTCACCAATCAGGTAAAAATCTTTTTGGGGCAGTCGGCTGATAAGCTGATCGGTCAGCGTTTGCAGCTCATCTGCAGAGCCTGTAGTCAGCTTGTCGGAAAGACAGCTGGCAATACTGGATTGGGCCAGGGCGGTGTTGCTGAAAAAAGATATCAGCAATGCCAACACAGTTGTTTTCAGGATCATGGGTTCAGGTATTCAATTTAGAGATTGAATATAATACACCTGAATTGAATAACATAATTGGTGGCTGGTGGCCGGAAAGTACATATCTGTTACTAAATAGCAGGTGGGGATTAAAAAAATGAATCTTTATTTTGGGACATGCTGCTACCTTCCCGTTTACGTGCACTGACCACTGATAACCGATCACTGACCACCCTATACCCTAATAAAAGTCCCAGCCTCCGGGGCCTTTCCAGCGTTTGAAATCACGCCCTTTATAGCGAAGTGTATTGTTGTCAACAATTTCGAGCTTCATCTTATTTTCCACATCATAGGCCTGGTCAAACTCGATAATAATATGTTTGCCACGGTGTTTATACCTGCCTGTATTAAGAATGTCGGTGACCATTACGCTTACGCGGTTGTTGTCCCGGAATTCAATTTCCTGAAAGCAATTGAAGACAATGGAGTTCTGCTGGACCTGGCGGCATTCCTGCTCATTGGCAACAAGGGGTAATACAAAACGCTGGCCTTCTTCGAGGTCAATGTCTTTGCGACAACTGCTGAAAAGACTTAGCAGCAACAAAACAAGTAATATGTTTCTCATGCGCTCCCTGACAGCCAAACCAGCCTGTTCGTTGCAGGAACGATTGAATGTGTATTTTTTGGGGAGAAAGGAGTGCGTACATGTGGATAAACCGGGTAGAAATGTGCAGGTTAATTGCTTCTAAACATGCTGGTAATATTTTCGTAACATAACAACCGGCTGGTGAAGATGAGTTGTCGTTTTCTACCCGTTTTTCATGATCCGTTCGGCTAGTGAAGGCATAATCCGGTTTATTAGTCTCAGCAGCTTCGATTTGCCGATATAGGCCTCATACCGGTCGGCAGAGAGCGAACGGATAATATGGACAGCCACCTCATCGCTGCTCATCTTTGCCTTGCCGCGACCATCTGTCATAGGGGTATCTACCAGGGGCGGAATAACCTCAAAAACCTTAACCGGGGTACCTTCCAGCTGAAACCGCAACGCTTTGCTATAGCTGTGTATGCCTGCTTTTGTAGCGCAATAAACAGCGGCAGATTTTTTTGGTGCCAGACATAAAGCACTGCTCACATTCACAATGGCCGCATTCCTCTGGGTAAGCAGCAGGGAAAGAAGCTGGTTCGTGAGTTTAATAGGAGCAGCCAGGTTGCTGAGAATTTCATAATCTATTTTACCTGTTAACTCCTGTTCAGTTATAAATGTATAGTTGAACTGTACGCCGGCATTATTGATAAGAACATTCAGGTCGGGATGCTTCTGCCGGATATGCTCAACCAGTTCCCCGATACCATTATTCCCTGCCAGATCACCGGCACAGATATGAAGTCCGGGATTTTTTTGCTGTATGGCGGCCAGCTTATTTTTATCTCTTCCTGTTATGATTACTTTATTGCCTGATTCGAGTAGTTTCTGAGCCAGCGAAAGGCCTATGCCCGAAGAGCCGCCGGTAATGAGGATGGTATTTCCAGCAATATTCATGAAGATGGATTGTTTAATTGCTGATCGAAGTCCAGGAAAAAATTTTCCTGTCCAACGATTATATTTTGCACGGTAAAGTAAGGGATCGAGTAGACTGCTGAGTCGCGTAATAACTCGATCATTCGTTTATACTGATCCAGATCGGTCGTTGACACAATCAGAAAGTCAGAAACCGTTGCATTGAAGTATTCGCTATCATAAAACTTCACAGAAAGGCCGGGGATGTTGAGAAAAACCGGCAGGATGGATTTTTCATAAAACTGAGCCCGCTCATGGCGTGATAGGGTTAACCATTTCGTTGTGGCACTAAGCAGTATAAGAATAGTATAGGGCTTCATTTTTCCGGCATTACTTTTAGAAGTATTACTCCGCAAAAATGAAACGCTATTTGTCCAATTCCCTTTACATAGGTAAATAAATTAACGTCCGGCGATTTTGCGCCTGATACGGCTTAGCTGCGTGGGTGTAATACCCAGGTAGGAGGCAATATGGTATTGGGAAATCACTTGTGTAAGATCTGGAAAGTTTCGCTGAAAAATGCGGTATCGCTGCTCTGCATCGAGCATTACCAGTTCTATTTCCCGTTGTTCTTTTAGTACAAAGAAGCGCTCCGCCAGTATGCGGGCAGCGCGTTCCAGATCAGGACAGGTAGTAAACAATTTTTGAAAAGCAGTATAGCTGGCCACTAGCACGCTGCATGAAGTAAGGGCCTGTTGATTGATCTGGTTGAGCTGACCGGTAATGAGCGAGGCATAACCTCCCACAAAGCAAGGCGCGGTGAAGAAATGTTTGTTGTATTCTGTTCCGTCAGCACTGGTATAATAGGCCCTGATTACACCATCGGTTAAAAAACCGATTTCTCTTGCTTGCTGATTGTGCTGAATAAAGAAATCGGATTTATTCAGCTTCTTTTCAGTGAAAAGAGGCTGTACTGCTTTCCAGGTTTTGGAAGAGACAGGTGTAAGCTGATCCAGATATTTTTTTAGAGCATGCATTTCAGAAAATTACAGATCAATTACAGGGCCATGCCGCGAATCATACAGTATGGGTTGAGGTTTTAAGATAGGTATTTGCACTTATAAAATAAGCTTATAAGTCACGAAGATACTCCGCCGATTTTTATCTAATTAATTCTTGTTGATAATTATCAATATTTAACTCCTTCACATTGATAGAGAAAAAAGCGGCTGGTATTTTTACAAAAATCCAATCTATGACAGGCATTCGAATAATCCCCTTTCTGCTTTTCCTCCTGTTTCCTTTTGTTGGTTTGGCCAACACCATTACTATTTCTACTGCAGCCAGCAGCGGAAGCGGATGGAGCATCAGCGGAGGAGTTATTACGGCTACTGCCAACGTGACTATCAATAACGAAACGATTAGCAGTTATCTCATAGCTGGTAACCTTACCATTACAGCCGGCACAAATGTGTTAATCCAGGGAAGCGTAAACCCGGCGTTGGGTGCAGGAGTTACCCGTAACCTTATAATACAGGCCGGTGGTAATATTGTTGTAGACGCGGGTTACAGTCTCAGCTGTACAAGTGGTTCGTTGAATATTGTTTTTTGTTCGGATGCGGATGCGAGTGGTGGCGGATTTATTTATGCTAAATCGGGTTCGGTAATCAATAGCAGGGGCGGACATATCTGGATGGGAGGTGGCAGTGGCCTGGCTACCTGGCATGGACTGTCTGTTGGGGATGGATATGCTGCAGGAAGCAGTACAGTCGTAATTCCCAGTTCTGAGCTGCAATCCGGAGCTAATTCATCGGGCTTCCGGAATGGAATCAGCTTTTATAACAATACGGTTGAGAGCGAAGGAGGAGATATTTTATTAAAGGGCAGGGGCGCGGCGCTGACGGTTTCTTATGGATATGTGGGGCTTTATATGGGGTATAATGCGATGGTCAGCAGCGGCGCCGGCAGTATCGATATTGATGTGTATACCTCAGGAGCCACTTCTACTATTGCGGCAGGATGGTTCTATGGTTTGCTGATGATACCTACCAACAGCGCCAATAATGCATATGGTACTACTTCTATTGAATCTACATCGGGAAATATTACAGTACAGGGCAGTGCCAGTCATAATCAGGCTGTAAATCATAACGCAGGCATCGCTTTATTTACGCAGAATGCAGCTGCAGTAGCCCGTATAAAAAGTGTATCCGGCAATATTGAGCTCACGGGCAGTACGCTTAATACAGCCAATCCTTCTTACGGAGGAATCTTTCTTACAGGAGTGGGAAACGAACAGGTCGTATCTCAAACGGGCAATATTACATTACGTGGCAACTCGGCCAGCACCAGTTATGCAGGTATTAACGTCAATACGGCCAGCCAGATCGGGTACGATGGAACGAACCTCTATAGCGGCAATATAACCCTGATAGCGGATCAGATCAGCCTGGCTACAACTGCAGAGTTGCGTTCGACTGGTCGTTTGCAGGTATATCCATCGACCAGCACCCGCGAAATCAATATAGCCGGAACTGGTGGATTATCCCTCCCGTCAACTTTTTTTACAAGCAATGCTGCCGACGGATTCAGCAATATTCATATCGGAAGCAGCAGTCAGACCGGCAACATACAATTAGGAGCGGTTACTTTTCGCGACAATACTACCCTTGAGTCAAATGGCCTGGTTATACAGACAGGTGCTATTACTGCCAGCAGCCAGCGGCTGCATCTGCAAGGCACAGGAGGATCATTTGCACTCACCAATTCAGGTAACCAGGTGCAGTCGCTCTCCGCACAGACAGGCGCATTACATTATATCAATAGTACCGCATTGCAACTGGAAAGCATAACTACAACCGGAGGCCTGCAGGTAGAGACGCTTAGCGGTGATTTAACGGTGACTAATAATATTCATTCAGACAATACCGGGGCAACTGCTATCCGCTTATATGCAGATGCCAACAAAATGGCGGGAGATGCTACAGGCGGTAACATCATTATCCTTGGCAGTCCATCGGTTACTACGGGAATTGGTGGTCGCGTATCCCTTTATACCGGAAGTTCATCTGGTAGCACAGGTCTGCTGGGGCTGGTAGGAAGTACTGCGAATGTACGGGCAAATGTAGATGCCTTTACCACTACATTTTCTCCTGCACTGGGCGCAGGTATGTATGCATTATACAGAGAGGCCAGTATAGTGCTGCCGGTTGGTTTGAGTCGTTTTTCGGCTATTTGTCAGACCGGAACAGTTCAGCTCAACTGGACTACTGCCAGTGAACAGAATAACTATGGTTTCTATCCGGAGAAAAGCATGGATGGCTCAACCTGGCAGGCGATTGGATTTGTAGAAGGTGCGGGTAACAGTAACCAAAGCAGACATTATCAGTATACGGATAAAACAAGCTCCACGGGAACTCTGTACTACCGGCTCAGGCAAACAGACCTGGATGGCAGAGTTTATTACAGCCATGTAATTGCCAGTTCCTGTCAGGCAGATAAAACGCGGCTTATGGCTGTAACGCTTAGTCCCAATCCGGCCGGACCATTTACATCGCTGAAGTTTTTGCCTGGCAACGGTACCACTGTACGGTATTCACTTTTATCCATGTCGGGCAATTTACTCATGAATGGAAAATGGACCGGAACTGAAGCTTCACTTAATTTATCGGGACTAACATCCGGCGTTTATCTGTTGCGCCTTGCAACAGACACGGAAAAGCGGGCAATACGAATCGTCAGAAAATAACGGGTACGAAAAAGATCATTCCTGTCTGAACTCTTCCATTTCCCTGTAAAACTCCTGGGCCCTCATGACATACCCGGCCCCGGAGCCAGCAATCAGCTTTCGAAACCATTTTTTGCGCAGGTTTTCCGGCTTATGCTGTTTGTATAACCAGTAGGACAGGTAAGTGAATGAGCCGGTTAATACTACCTGGAGAATCACATACCCCGTACCAACATTCTGCGGAAACCAGCTACTGCTCAGGAAGAAAGTAGTAAAGAAAGGAAACTGCAGGCACATGATACGTCCATGCCGGATGATGGATAACTGCAGTTTCAGCAACTGATCCTGAATTTCCACAACTGTACCGTTATAGTTTATCTTGTTTGTCCAGATAAGATGGCGGATATAATCGGAAAACCCTTTTACATTGATCAGAAAAATAACACCAACCGAAATAATGAAGTAGTTAGCTGCCGGTGAATAATGACGGATGGCATAGGTCAGCACATAACCGAGCAGCAGCAGGTAAATTACAAAAGCGATGATGCCACTTTGCTTCAGCCGTATCAACCCTTTTAAGGTATTGGAGGCCTTTTGGTTTATCAGCTCTTTTATGATGCGGCGATTGATCGCCAGCGACTCATCAATCTTCTGGTAATGTTCTTTCCATAAAAGAACAAAATTTGACTCTTCCATATTATTGTTTTTTTGCCTCAGCAAATTGTTGTTTGAGTTTGGTTTTTATCCGTGCGATCCTGGTAGCTACATTGGTTTCGGTTATGCCCATAATCTCCGCTATTTCGCGGTAGGCTTTTTCTTCGAGATACAGCAGCATAAGCGCCCTGTCCAGCTCTTTCAGACCGGAAATAAATTGCTGCAGAATAGCCAGGTCGGTTTCTTTTTCTTCGTTGATGGTATCATCGCCAATGCTCAGTATGCTTTCTGTTATTTCCAGTGAAGCGGGGCCGGCAACTTTTTCTCTCCGGTAAAATGAGATAGCCACGTTGAGCGCAATCCTGTATATCCAGGTGCTGTACCGGAAACGGCTGTCATATTTATCAAATGACTTCCAGAGCTGAAAGATGATTTCCTGTATCAGATCTTTCCTGTCTTCTGCATGCTGGCAATAGCTATTGGCCACTTTATACAGTATACCCTTGTGGTCATCCAGCACAGAAAGAAAATCTTCTTCATTGGCCATTTACAGAAAGTTTTGGTCCGGGCAATGGCAGGGAGCAGGCAGACTGGCTGGTCGGGTAAAGTGACATAGTAAACGTATAATTAAGAGATATTTTCTTAATTATTCGCAGCCAGGCCTTAAAAATCACACTGAACGGTGATTTTTTTGAAAAAAGGGTAAAAGACGGCCTGGTGGAGGATGTATTACATTGATTTTGATGCTTCCAGTACTTTTATACGCATCACGGTTGAAATGCTGAGTGCCCGTTGTTTAGCGAGCAGCGCTTTCTCTCCCTCAAAGTGTTCATCAACGGTGGCTGTGAAAAGTGAAAGCCAGGCCTGGAAGTGTTCGGGCCGAAAAGGATATTTTTGATGCATACGTCTGTGCGAGGCGATCGGATTGCCTGCATAATCTCCGGTAAAGAAGAGTGCATTTTCCCAGAAGTCGTACATCGTTTGTAAATGCCGGTCCCAGTTTACACTGAATTGTTGAGTAAAAACAGGTCCGATTACGGGATCGGTCTTTACCTTTTCATAAAAGGAATTTACCAGCAACTGTACATCGGCATGCGTTTTAATATCCTTTTTCATAATGCAGCACGTTTACAAATCTTTTCGGTTAAATCTTCGAAGTGATAACCAAAACGTGAGGGTAGCCCAGGCTATTAATACAAAAATGGCAATCATAAACCCTGCTCCGGTGCCAAACAACTCCCGGAAAACAGCACCCGTATAGCCCATGAGTGCCGACATATCCATTTTAAGTAAGATCAGTATGCGGCCGAGGTCAATGGGGTTCAGCATACTGGCTCCCACCATGAATTTTTCGAGTGGGTAATCCTGGAATTGGAAAAGTATAAATAATACCAGTCCATCAAATAGCAATGAAAAGTACAGCCAGAGAAAAATGGCAATACCAATTCCTTTTGCCTTATCGCGTGTAATGACGGCAGCGAGTAACGCAATGGCTACAAAAATAATCGTAAGCAATAATCCCATGCCGGTCATCACCAGCGCAATGTCTGCTGGTGCATAAATAAGTGCCGGAATACCGGTGCCAATCAGGAAGGAGGTGCATAATGAGCCGGCAAGCCCGGCAAAAAGACTGCTCCAGATATGTTTCCGCCGGAGGGGCTGACTTACCAGCAGTTCAATAAACTCCAGGCTGTTATAAATATAAATAGTGGAGAAGATAATAGACACGAGGGGTACAATAATGAGTACAATATTGAGCAGGCTGAGTAATCCCTTTGCGCTGTTATCTTCGAGACTGAATACACTCATGGATAAAATGAGCAGGAACAGGGTGTATCCTATCACAATTTTATTCCGGAGAATATCGGTAAAAACATATTTAAGGATCTTTTTCATGGATTCATTTTTTCATAACGGCTGCAATAGCCCTGGATAGTTTTTGCTCTCCGGTATCGTGCTTGAGCTCGTCCAGTTTCTTGTGAAATACAAGCTGGCCTTCCTGCAGGTAGATAATCTGGGTAATGAGATCATCCAGTTCGCTGAGTATATGCGAAGTGATCAGGATCAGCTTGCCTTTCAATTTTTCAAGTATGATCTTTTCTTTCAGTTTTTCGGCCGATACGGGATCCAGGCCGGCCGTGGGCTCATCGAGGATAAGGATATCCGGATTGAATAAAAAGGCGAGTGACGCACTCACTTTCTGACGAGTGCCACCCGAAAGTGTACGCATGCGTTTGTTGAGCAACTGCGGAAGACCGAATTCCTCCAGCAGCGATTCATCGAGTGGCGTATTGCCTGCGTCCTTACGAATGTCTTTCATCATATTGAATACCTGGCCAATGGTCATATTGTCGGGGTATCGCCCAATCTGGGGCATATAACCGATGTTTTTGCGATACTGCCAGTCGTGCAGTATATTTTTTCCATTAAAGGTTATAAAGCCACTGTCGGGTACTACCATGCCGAGGATGCACTTAATAAAAGTAGTTTTTCCACTGCCGTTAGGGCCAATCAGCGCAATACATTCGCCCCTGGCACAGTTTACCGATACATTGTTAAGCGCCTTCAGCTTTCCAAAATGCTTGGTTACATTATTTGCGATGATCATAAGGCGAGTGGTTTCATAGCCGGAAAATTATCTTTCAGGTTTTCCGGAGTTAGTGTAGGCAATACTTTTTCTGACTGATCAAGCAGCGATGTCATAAAACTTCTGTAAAGCATCATAGCCGCCGGATTCTTTTCTACGATCATAGAATAAAGGCTTACCGGCCTGTAAGGCACATCTCCCACATTATCTCTGTTGAGATCATAGCCCTGGTATTTGTCCCAGTAGTTGTGGTCAAAACTGTTTAAGACCAGCGAGCCATTGGTACCTACATCAAAACTGTTGAGGAAGAAATTGTTTCGGCTGACGGTATTATCCATACAGCTGGCCTGTATCTTCAGTCCCCAGCCATTGCTACTGAATGTGTTTTTATCGACCTGTATGCGGCTGGCTCCTTCCATATAAATACCGCTTGTATTTTTCGTAAACCTATTGCCGTTGATATAGCTGTCTGATATTTCTTTCAGCAACAGGCCATAGGCCGCATCGCCCCAGTTTTCTTCAAAGAAGTTGTGAAACATTTTTACGCCATGCGAATACATGACCGCTACACCTGCGCCATTGGCTTTGAAAATATTGGAGATATAGGCGTCGTTGTGTGAAAACATAAAATGAAGCCCGTAGCGTACATTGTGATGTGAGTTGTTTCGCCAGATCACCGAGTGCGTCACAAATTCAAAATAAATGCCATCCCGATGGCCGGTGATTGTATTGGCGATGATCTTCATACTATCGCTTTTCCAGCAGTGAATGCCGTTGCCGCTTTCCACTTCGGCTTTATTGTAAGAGGTGATCCTGTTTTTTTCGATGGTACAGTTGGTGCCCTGCAGGGAATAAATACCAAAAAAGTTATTGTCGAGAATGTTGTTGCGGATGCTGACATCGCGCGCCTGAATGATTTTAATACCTGCCAGATCCTCGAGGCTGGAATAACCGGAATTGATAATCCGGAATCCTTCAATCACTACATTACTGGCGCGGATAGCAAGAACCTGGTTTTTTTGTTGTCCATCCAGTACGGGATAGTTAAGACCGATGAGCAAAACGGGTTTATTAATAATAAGAGAACCTTCGGTATAAGTTCCTGCACCGACCAGTATGGAGTCGCCCGGCTGGGCAAGATCCAGGGCTGCGCGAATGCTTGTAACAGTTTCCTTTTTTCCAACCCGTATTGTCTTTGCTGATACGAGTGTGGTACAAAGCAGGGTGAATACTATGGTGAAAAGGCTTTTCATTGTTTACCCAGTTCAGCCCATGAGAGTACAGTGCCTGTGAACTGACCGGCTACCTGCTGCAGCGAGTCTTTATTGCTGAATGCTGCAACATTGCCGCCCATGGGCGATTTTAAACCGGCACTTTGCAGAAAGTACGCTTCATTCACATTGATCAATGAATGCCTGCCTGCGAAATCGGTGAAATAAATAGCAGCTATATCTTTATCGGCGATATCTTTTTTGAGATAGGCCAGTACGCAGTGTGCGTCGTCGAATTTGAATATTTTTCCTTTTTTTGAAACGATCTCTGCGCCGTAGCGGGCATCACTGATCGTCATTTTGCAGAAGGTGCATCCGTCTGTGCCGGTTTTAATAGGTTCGGGTGCAGTAGAGCAACTGCTCAGTAAAACAGTCAGCAATGCGGCAGTGACTGTATTGACTAACGCCGGTTTTTGGGGGATGCCGTTTTTTCTTTTCAGGGCAAGTACCACACAGAATAAGGCCAGTACGCCAACGCCTATGAATATCCAGCCACCGGTATGGGGGAAAGAGTAGGCACTGAAGTTGAGCAATTGCTTGTACCCGATAAGGGGAGGCTGATAGCTCATACCGGGAACCTGGATAGCGGCATCGGGATTAAGATTGTGCCCGTAATTGTATTCCCATTTATAAAAATCGACCATGGCTACAATGCCAAAAACCACGAAAAGGGTAAATACGGCATACAAAAACTTTTTATGGCCGGCTATGGCAGCTGCCAGGAATAATACGGCATACAGCCCGATAAGCCAGGGTAGAATGGTGAATTCGATGAAGTCGCCGGTATGTAAAGTTTTCATGCCAATATAATGGTTCAATCCATTGATGATATCGACATTGCCGGCCAGCTTATTGGGATATATCAGCAGGGATAAGCCTTCAGGATACTGAGGCGCTATAAGGTCTATTTTCCACAAGGGAACAAAAAGGACTGCTGCGAGCGCTATGGCACATACTGTAAGCAACACCCTGCTGATAATACCAATATTGTTTTTCATGATCTTTTATTAAGAAGGATCGGTTAGATCTGTTGTTTCGGGTTTCGGATCAATAATCCGGTCGGCGGATTATTTGCTTCCGGCACCAACACTGTCAGGAGGCAGGTTTTTACCGGTACTGAATGTAAGTGGCACATTGCTGCCGGCGGGTGATATGCGTACGTATCCCTGCATTTCCTGATGCAAAGCGCTGCAGAAGTCGGTACAATAAAAAGGATATATACCTATACGATCCGGCACCCATTTGAAGGTAGCTGTTTCGCCCGGCATGATCAGCAGTTCTGCATTGGCAGCACCTTTTACAGCAAAGCCATGTGGCACATCCCAGTCCTGCTCCAGATTAGTGACGTGGAAGTAGACTTCATCGCCGAGCCTTATACCTTCAATATTGTCAGGGGCAAAGTGTGAGCGGATACATGTCATATAAATATGCACCTTGTTGCCTTCTCTGACTACTTTACTTTCACCTTCTCCTTTGGTCACATAAGGGTGATCATTTTCATTGATGTTGTAAAATTTCTTTGAATTTTTACTGATCAGGTCAGCCGGTACTGATTGTGCATAGTGCGGTTCTCCGATTGTCGGGAAATCAAGTATCAGCTGCATTTTATCTCCGCTGATATCATATATCTGTGCACTTTGTGCCAGTTCAGGACCAGTAGGCAGGAAGCGGTCTTTGGTAATTTTATTATAAGCTACCAGGTATTTGCCATATGGTTTACGGGTATCGCCGCCGGGTACAGACAGGTGGCCAACGGAATAATAAGTAGGTGCCCGGTCAAGTACTTTGAGGTCTTTGATATTCCATTTTACCACTTCACTGGATACAAAGAAAGAGGTATACGCGTTTCCGTTGCCGTCAAATTCTGTATGCAGGGGGCCGAGGCCGGGTTTTTGTACTTCGCCATACAGGGCTGATTCATATTTTACCACAGGTATGCCCTCGTATTCGCCGGCAAAATCTTTGGCAGCGATCGCTTTCTGCAGTTTATCGAAACTGAATACCGGAATGAGGGCAGCCAGTTTACCACTGCCTACAATGTATTCGCCAGTAGGGTCTACATCACAACCGTGTGGAGATTTGGGACAGGGTATCATGTAGCATATGTCTTTCAGTTCTTTTACATCCAGTACGATTACTTCGTTTTTTGTTTCGGATCTTGCAGTGTGTGTTTTTTCGTCATACACATTGCGAACATATTTTGCGGGCACCCGTTTGCCTTTTCCGGCTTTCAGATATTCCTCTGCTTTTTTCCAGTTTACGGCCATGATGAAGTCTTTGTCTTTTTGTGACGCATTTACTTCGAGCAATGTATTGGCCTGTTCGGAATTATAGCAGGAGAAGAAGAACCAGCCATGTGATTTTCCTTTACCTGCATGGCTTAGGTCAAAGTTTACGCCGGGGCATTCCAGTTGAAAAGAGATGTCCATGCTACCGGTATTTTTATCAACACCAATGAAGCTGATATAGGCTTTAAAGTTCTTTTTGTAGGTATTGATAGGAACATCGCCGTTGGCATTGTCAGGGGGTACACTGAACCGTGTACCGGCTACCACATATTCGGTGTTTTCTGTGATAAAAGGAGAGGAGTGGTTGCCTGCGCTGTTGGGCAGTTCAATAATCTCTGCGGTTCTGAACGTAGTAAGATCAATACGGGCCACACGGGGAGTGTTATTACCGTTGCCAAATACCCATCTGCCATCGACTTCACCATTGGTTTGCGACAGTTCGGTATGATGCAGATCATCCCAGGGCACAAAACCTCTGGTAGTATTGAGCATGGCCTTTGTCTCTTCGCTGTAGCCATATCCTTTTTCGGGGTCAACGGAAAAGACCGGAATCACACGGAGCAGCCGGCCCGAAGGCAGTCCATATACACTCAGCTGGCCGCTGAAGCCGCCCGATACAAAATTGTAGAATTCATCGTATTTGCCCGGAGCCACATAGGCTTTGGCGGCTGCATCGCCACTTACTGCGCTTTTGGCATTGTTGGGTTTGCAGGAATAGTTTGTTGCCAGCACGCAGGTAAGTGATACTGCCAGACCCCAGGAGGTAATTTTTTTCATATTCGTAGTTTTAGTAGTCTCAGGTATTATTTAACACCATCATTTTTGCGCATGAATTCATAGATGTTCCTGGCTTCATCGTCAGACAGGTTTTGGTTGGGCATACGAACGAGACATATCTCCAGCATAGCCTGTGCTTTTGGATCTTTATTGAGCATTTCATCTGTATTGGTTGAGAAGTTCATGATCCACTCAGCCGTATGGCGGCTGGTCACACCTTTCCAACCCGGGCCTACCAGTTTTTCTTCACTCAGTTTGTGGCAGGAACTGCATTTAACAGAGAATACTTTCTCGCCGGCATCGGCCTTAGCTGTTTCCAGGGAGGGACTTACTTCAACTTTGCTGAATTTGCCCTCGCCACGATTGGGGTCATAGCTGGGATTGGCCGATTCCGACTTGGGAGGTTCGGTTGCGGTTGTTTTTTTGTTTTCGGTGTTGTTGCTGCCACAGGCAGCCAGGCATAAAGCGATAATGCTGAGGGTGAGTAGTTTTTTCATGTCTGAAAATTTTGCGTTGGGTACAAGATTACGCCGGGTGCTAACGGCATTTTATGCGTAGAGTCATAAACGGAGGAAAATCAGGGATGTGTGAAAAAAAGAAACCGTGTTCGGGTGCTTTTTCCGCAAAAAGGTGTTTTTCTCAACATCTGTCATGATGCAGATCAGTTTTTTTTCGTTAGATTGTCATGATTTTAGTTAATTCATGCAGATAGTTTGGTGCCTTCTTTAATCAAGCATTTGTTATGATCATTCCTGTCGAAACACTTCTTGCCTGGGGAGCTACCTATAAAAAACTTAACCCGGATGAAATTATCTTTCGTGAGGGTGTAGAATGTCATTTTTATCATCAGCTGGTAAGTGGATCTGTGCGCTGGATCAGCATTACAGATGATGGACGGGAATTTATTCAGTCAATGGTAGAGCCTGGTGAGCCTTTTGGTGAACTACCTCTCTTTGATGAGCAGCCCTATGCCGCCACTGCAATCGCTAATAAGGAATCCGTTGTACTAAGACTACATAAAAATACTTTCTGGGAACTGCTTAAAGAAGAAACGGAACTGCATTTTCGTTTCAGCAAAATGATGGCATTGCGTATGCGGTTTAAATTCTTACTGCTTAAAGAACTGGCATGCGGCGATCCGGAGCACCGTATATCTGCCCTGTTTTCGTATTTCAAGGAGTCGAAAAAGTATATCTGCAAAGATTGCAACAGGCTGATGCTGACACGCCAGCAGATAGCCAATATGACAGGATTGCGGGTAGAAACAGTTATCAGGGTCATAAAGAGCCTGCAGCACAAAGGGGCACTCGTTATTGACAAAGGCAAAGTATATTGTTGATTTTATGACTGCAATCATAAGGAGCAAGCAGGGTTGATATTTATTTTGTGTAAACAAAAAAGAATGAATCGATCCCTGCGGAGATGGCTTCGTATTTCCTTTTTTAATTTTTTGCTGGTAGCACTGATAGGAGTGGTAATGCGATACAAAATTGTATATCCGTTGCCCTGGGTTGATCAGAAGAATCTGCTGCATGCTCATTCTCATTTTGCCTTTGCGGGCTGGCTATCTCAGGCACTCATGAGTCTGCTGGTATCTTATATTCAGCAGGCTGGCAGCGAAAGGGCATTTGAGAAATACCGTCCGGTCTTGTATGCCAATCTTTTTACTGCATACGGCATGTTGTTCTCATTTCCTTTTATGGGATATAAATTTCTTTCGATTCTTTTTTCTACATTAAATATCCTCTCGGCTTACTGGTTTGGCGTACAGTACTGGCGGGAACTCAATCGGCTGCAACTGAGATGTACCTGCGCTTCCTGGTTCAAGGCCGCTGTTGTCTTCAATGCGCTTTCTTCGTTGGGGGCTTTTTCGCTGGCTTATATGCTGGCTACGAAAAGCCTTGATCAGCATAGTTACCTGGCTGCTATTTATTTCTTTTTGCACTTTCAGTATAATGGCTGGTTCTTTTTTGCCTGTATGGGCTTACTGTGCTGGCAACTCAACCGGATGGGTATTTCAGAGAGGGAGTTAAAGAAAGTATTTCTGTGGTTTGCTATAGCCTGTGTACCTGCCTATTTTCTGTCGGCCCTCTGGTTGCCGATTGGCCGGCTGGTTTATACGCTGGTAGTGGCATCTGTATTGCTGCAACTCGCCGGCTGGTATCAGCTGATCCTGATTGTTCGGCGTAATAGAAGGCTTATCTGTGCGCAGATTCCGCCCTTCAGCCGCATCTTATTTATGTTAACGGCCATTGCACTTACTATTAAATTATTGTTGCAGACTGGTTCGGTTATTCCATCGCTGAGCCAGCTGGCTTTCGGATTTCGCCCTATCATTATAGGTTATCTGCACCTGGTACTGCTGGGTGTTATTGCATTATTTATCATCGCTTATACAACTGCACTCAGGGTCATACAACCGGAAGGTTATGTAAGACGTGGAATTATAGTATTTGTAGCCGGTGTTATCATCAATGAATTATTATTGATGCTGCAGGGCGTGGCAGATATGAACTATACACCTGTTCCCTATCTCAATCAGCTTTTACTCATAGCGGCATTACTGCTGTTTTCGGGAATAGGAATGATCAACTGGGGTTTGCGCCAACGAAACTATGACCCCGCGCATAAATGAAATAGAATTGTAATCTCACTTTTGTTGTAAATT
Source organism: Chitinophagaceae bacterium (assembly GCA_017998385.1). Classification (GTDB taxonomy): domain Bacteria; phylum Bacteroidota; class Bacteroidia; order Chitinophagales; family Chitinophagaceae; genus CAYMZZ01. Next base: position 24,268 of record JAGODE010000022.1, read on the forward strand.
ATTATTTATGACAAATCTAAGTCAGCAGACCCTGGCGGAGATCGTAACAAAAGATCATCGTACCGCTGGTGTTCTCGAAAAATACAGTCTCGATTTTTGCTGTAAAGGCAAGCGTACACTCACAGATGCCTGTGCCGAAAAAGGGTTAAGTGTAGAGAATATACTGGCCGAGCTGCAGCCGGTGCTGAACATGCCTGTACAAAAACATTTGCCTTTTACTGAAATGTCTGCCGAGCAGCTGGTGTCTTATATCGTTACTCATCATCATTATTATGTAAAGCAGATCATGCCTCAACTGCTGCTGCATTTGCATAAAGTAGCCACGAAGCATGGCAGCCGGTTTCCTTTTATGGTCGAAGTATTTAATCTGTTTGCCAGAGTGCAGGAAGAAATGACACTGCATATGCAGAAGGAAGAACGTATTTTATTTCCTGCCATAATTAAGGCTGAACAGGCTTTTGCGAATAATGAAAATGCTGCCATGGCCTGCTCTGTAATAAATGGTGCCGTATTGGTAATGGAAAAAGAACATGATGAAGCGGGTGAGTTGATGGCAACCATCCATCAACTGACGAATGGCTATCAGCCACCGGCCGATGCCTGCAATACTTTTCGGCTTAGCCTGGCCGAGTTGAAAGAGTTTGAAGAGGATCTGCACCGGCATGTGCATCTCGAAAATCATATCCTGTTTCCGATGGCCGCTACTTTTTGCAGTAAGTTATAAGTTTTGGGTAATAAGTTTTAAGTTCTAAGTAATAAGTTTTAGGTAGTAAGTGTAGTGTGATATGTAATAGTGGGAGCTTTCACTTTGTTTTATGTGCAATGGTCAGAATCTGATCTTACGGACGGTGCCAGATAAACTAAAACTAATCGTTCCGACAGGATCAATCCCTTTCAATCAAGATTACTTGCCGGATCTAATAGTGAGTTTTAGATTTTACGACAAGAGCATTGACTAACTAATGATCCATTTAAAAATCTTTTCCTGCCTTACCTTCCTCCTTCCACCTTCCTCCTTCCACCTTCCACCTTCTACCTAAAACCTAAAACTTATTACTTAGAACTCTATCTTTACGCCATGTCTCATCCGCTTATAACGCATGTGCGGCGCTTTGTTGACCTGGACGAAGCAGCAGAAGATAGCCTGCTGTCTTTCTTTGAGCCCCTGTCGGTACCCAAAAAGCAACGTATTGTAGAGGAAGGGAAATTGTGCGGGTACAACCTGTTTGTTGTAAAAGGCTGCATGCGCCTGCTGCTGATTGATCATAAAGGAAATGAGCAAACGATTCAGTTTGCCATCGAAAACTGGTGGATTACGGACGTGGACGCATTCCGGTCATCGCGTACTGCTTCCTTTTCTGTGCAGGCAATTGAAGATTGTGAGGTGCTGGCAATTACAGTAAGCCGGCAGGAAGCCCTGTTTCGTGAGCTTCCAGCTATGGAACGGTATTTCCGTCATATCTATGAGCGGGCCTATGCCGCCAGCCTCTTTCGGGTGAGTTGGATATTCAACCTCACAAAAGAAGCATTTTACCATCATTTCTGTACTAAACATCCGGATTTTATTCAGCGTATTCCACAAAAAATGCTTGCATCATTCCTGGGGTTTACTCCCGAATATTTGAGTGAGTTACGGAAAAAACGCACAGCTAAGGCAAAAAAACGGTAAAGTAATGGATGGGTCAAAGCTGGAGCCCGAGCGGTAAAACCAGCATCGTCCGATACCGTTTATATGATAAAACAGCCTTTGATATATTTTCCCCACAACAGCAAAAAATTGGTAAAGTATCCACCAGTTGCAGGAAAGTGCCTACGAGCGATACGATAATAGAGACAGATATAACGCGCATTGTTTTTCCCGGATATAAGGATCGGCTGTTGATTGTAGTCACTTATTTTATTTGCAGCTATAAAATCTATAGTATGCAAAAAGTAAGATTATTGCTCGTGTTGGTTTTGGGACTATCGCTTGTAGGAATGTCTTGTGAAAAAGACAAAGAAAACGGCAGTTCATCCCGTACGATAAAATATGAAGTAAGTGGAAATTTCAGGGGATTCCTGGTTATTAACTATACAACTGCATCGGGAGGTTCCGTGAATGAAGAGATTACAACACTTCCCTGGAATAAAGAAATAACATACGCCAGCAATGTGACAGCTGCGGGTTTCGGAATAGGTGGTAGTGGTGGTACTGCCGGACAGACAATTTCAATTGTGGTTAAGCGGGGAGGCAGCCAGGTATCTTCCACTCCGGCAACGGCTAATAGTGCGGGTGCAATTTCTGCTTCTGCACCGGTGGTAACCTTCTAAAATACGATACCGGCAGGTACAGCAATCGCCTGCCTGCCGGTATCCTGATTTGTAACCGGTAAAAAGGCATGTGTACCGGCATGAGAGTACGATTATATTGCTTAGTCTGTAACAGCCCGTTCATACAGGGCTTTTACTTTACGCATGCACCTGGCAAACCTCCAGTATATTTCCATCGGGGTCGTGAAAGGTGAAATAAGTAACTACATGATCGGTGATTATTTCGCCTACAGGCACTCCCTGTGCCGATAAATGATCATGCGCTTCACGGGCGTTAGCCGTTCTGAAAATAGGGTATGCCGCCGTTTTACTATTGATATGTATGGGCTCATCCGTTTGCCAGATGGTAATGCTTACCGCACTATGGGTGTCGAGTACTACCAGTTTGTGGATGGCATCTTCATGCAAAACAGTAAAGGACAGTTTTTGTGTAAACCAATTTTTTGATCTTTCGATATCAGCTACACGCAGGATGAGGGTATCAATTCCCTGGAGAAAATTATTAGTCATACAGCAGGCAAATAAACGGCAATATTACAGGTTTTAAAGATCAAACTCTTTACTAAAACTCCATTATCGCTTTTCGTTATTTGTCTTAAAGAACATCCGGGACGACGGAATGAAAATTTGTATTTATCTTTCCTGGAAAGATTTAATAATTTCTACCATGCAACCTGTTCCTGTTCCGACGGCCCATCTTTTTCCTGTACTGGATCAGCACCTTATTGATCTTTTACGCAGCCTGCAGCCTGCTGACTGGAACCGGGCCACCCTGGCACGACAGTGGACGGTGAAAGATATAGCAGCTCATTTGCTCGATGGCAACATCCGGGCTATTTCTATTTATCGGGATAAGCATTTTGGAGAAGCGCCTCCGGTAATTAACGGGTATGGTGACCTGGTTACTTTTTTGAATGAATTGAATGGAGTATGGGTGAAAGCGTTGAAAAGAATGAGTCCGGCGCTGCTCACAGACCTGCTGGCACATACCGGAGCAGCGTATGCCGAAGAAATGCAACGGCTTGATCCCTGGGAAAATGCTTTGTTTTCTGTGGCATGGGCCGGCGAAGAAGTCTCTTTCAACTGGTTTCATATTGCCCGTGAGTATACCGAAAAATTTCATCATCAGCTTCAGATTCGTGAATCGGTAGGGCAGACAGATGTATTAATGTCACCGGAGCTTTTTTATCCGTTTATCAATACACTGATGCGCGGCCTGCCGCATGCATACCGAAATACCGAAGCGTCGACAGGCACAATCGTGCAGGTAAATATTACAGGCCACGAGGGAGGAAGCTGGCATCTGATCCGAAACGGACAGCAGTGGATATTGCAGGAGGGCGGAGCTGATGATGCTACAGCCACTGTAAGTATTCCCCCGGCGGTTGCCTGGAAATTATTTACGAAAGGGCTTACTGCCCGGGAAGCAGAACAGCTGACTTCAATAAGCGGTGATGCAGCTTTAGGCAAAGCAGCTCTTTCTATGATTGCTGTGATAGCCTGATATCAGTTACTTTTTCAGGATAAATACGGTACCGGCCGGATCCATAATCCAGTGCATGTGAGCGGGTATCTGCTCCAGTTCATCGCAGGTATTTATGCCGTGACCAGCCAGGTGGCTCACTGCTTTTTCCACATCATCGGTCTTCAGCTCAAGCCAGGTTTCTGCATGTGTACAGTTGTCGGCACAATCGAGCCAGAGTGTATTGGGGCCAAACTGCACCTGGTGTGTTCTGGAGACGGTGGGATTACTGATAGATTTTTCTTCCGTTGGCAGCTTAAGTACATTCTTATAAAAATCCACCGTCTGCTCGTATTTACTACGCGGTATTTTAATGGCGATGTTGATGCCTCCGCTAAATTCAGGTTGTACCATATTAAAGTTTATTTGTTATTTACTTACAACTTACAACTCAAAACTCACAACTTCTTATCCGTTTTCTGTTTATGACCTATCTTTGGGCACGTGAAAAAATGGGTGTCCATATTTTTTTTGTTACTGGTTGCCACAGGCAGCTTTATACCCTGTTGCGCCCAAGACAACTGTGCCACAGAAGTTTCGGCAACTACTGATCATGGCCATGATGATGACGATGGAACAGGCTGTTCTCCTTTTTTTGCCTGTGGTACCTGTGCTCCTGCCATTGTTGTGCACACGCCAGTGCCGGTCAATCAGCTGCCTTTCCCTGTAAAGTGTACTTACCAGTTTGTGGCAGATGACGGATTAGCCCAGTATCACCCATCTTTTTTTCAGCCTCCCCGGCAGTGATCGCTTTACATTTTGCTATCACATTTATTAATCTAAATTTTTCCGGAAAAATGAAATACCTGATTACAGGACTAATCCTGTGTGTGTGCACCTGTGCCATACAGGCTCAGCATATTTTTACAGCCAGGATAATCAATAAAGAATCCCGTGAACCACTGGCAGGAGCAACCCTGAAGTGGTTGCAGGGAAACAGGTCTGCCGTAGCTGACTCGGCCGGTAAAGTGAGCATGCATGAAATAGCAGGAGGCAGGCAGGATTTTGTGATCACCTATGTAGGATTTGAAGAAAAACACCTCACTCTGGCCTTCCCCTTGATACAGGGTGATATTGTGATTGAAATGGAACATGCCGGTGAGCATGAAGTTGAAGAAGAAGTAATAGTAACGGCTACGCGCAGCAGCCGAACGATTGCCAACAATCCTACCCGTACCGAGGTGATATCGGGCGAAGAGCTGACAGAAAAAGGAAACATGAAACCCGGCGATATCCGGATGCTGCTCAACGAAAGTACCGGCATTCAAACCCAGCAAACTTCTGCCACCTCTTACAATTCCGGTATCCGTATACAGGGGCTTGACGGGCGGTATACGCAAATACTGCGCGATGGTTATCCGCTCTATGCAGGATTCTCCGGCGGATTATCGTTGTTGCAGATAGCACCGCTTGATCTGAAGCAGGTAGAAGTTATTAAGGGGTCGGCCTCTACTTTGTATAGTGGTGGTGCAATTGCAGGACTTGTAAACCTGGTATCCAAAACACCGGGCGAGGAGAGAGTGCTCGACTTTCTGATCAACGGTACTTCTGCCGGCGGCCTCGATCTGAGTGGGTTTTACAGCGAAAAGTACGGTAAACTGGGTCTTACTCTATTTGCTTCGCGCAACAGCAATAAGGCGTTTGATCCTGCCGATATCGGACTTACTGCCATTCCCAAATTTGAGCGATACAGTATTAACCCGCGGCTGTTTTTTTATGGAAAGAATACAACAGCCGATATAGGCATCAGTTATGTAGCAGAAGACCGCACCGGAGGCAGCATGGACTATATAAAGAATGGAGGCTCCGGTTTTTTTGAAAAAAATAATACAGATCGGATTACCAGCCAACTGGGTATTACCCATCATCTGAACGAACATAGCTATCTGCAGTTTAAAAACAGCTACAGCCGGTTTGATCGATCGATAGCTATTCCCACTTACCGTTTCGATGCCTTGCAGCAGTCTTCTTTTTCTGAGTTTACCTGGAACCATCAGGGCGAAACGGCCGACTGGATCCTGGGCGCAAACCTGCTTACTGATCAGCTTCGTGAAAAACAGCCTGGCAGTGATCCATTACGGAATTACAACTACCATACGGCTGGCTTATTTATACAAAATACCTGGATCGTTTCTTCTTTATTTACGCTCGAAACAGGACTCAGAGGAGATTATGTAAACGAGTATGGCTTTGAACTGCTGCCACGTATTTCGGGTATGTTTAAACTATCGCCGAAAATAACCACCCGACTGGGTGGTGGATTGGGTTATAAATCGCCCACTATTTTTACCGAAGAAGCCGAGCGTCGCCAGTTTCAGCAAATCCTGCCGGTCGATATCAATACTACGCGCAATGAAAGATCAGCAGGTGGCAACTGGGATATCAATTACCGTACACAGTTTGGTGAGATCGGTTTTGTATTTAATCACCTCTTTTTCTATACCCGTCTCAACAGACCGTTGGTACTGGCGGCTGCATCGGGCGGGGCAGTGCAGTTTGAAAACTCCACCGGCTACCTCGATACAAAAGGCATGGAGACCAATATTCGTTTTACCTATGATCGTTTCAAGCTGTTTGTAGGATATACCTATACAGATGCCAATACACATTTTTCTGATAAGCAGTGGCTGCCGCTTACCGCCCGCCACCGGTTAAATAATGTGCTGATGTATGAAGTAGAGGATAAATTAAAAATAGGACTGGAAGCCTATTACTACAGTCCGCAGCAGCTGAGTGATGGCAGCATGGGTAAGTCTTACTGGATTACGGGCCTCATGGCGGAAAAGCTCTGGGAGAAATTTTCTGTATTTGTGAACTTTGAAAATTTCTCAAATACGCGGCAGACACGTTTCGATACTATCTATACGGGTACAATCAATAACCCTGTGTTCCGTGATATCTATGCACCCGTGGATGGCTTTGTGGTGAATGGCGGTGTGAAGATACTGTTGTAGAAAAGTTTAAAGGTTTAAAAGTTTAAAGGGCAGGGGATATAAGAGTTGCTCACTTTTATACTTTTAAACCTTTATACCTTTATACTTGAATGGTAGTGTTGTAGCATCCAGGCTATTGCCTGTCGCATTCCCCCACTCAGAATGGCTGAAAAACACCCGTCAGGGATCTGTGAGCCTGGTATATTTGTACCAGTATTAATAACGCAAAACAACGATTGATATGAGTAAGCCTGTTTATCCCTGTATTTGGTTTGATGGTACAGCAAAAGAAGCAGCTGAACTGTACTGTTCTCTCTTTGCCCAGTCTGCCATGAAAGAATGTACACATATGGTGGTCAACTTTGAAATAGGCGGTCAGCATATTATGGGACTCAATGCAGGCCCCATGTTTAAACCCAATGCTGCTATTTCTTTTTATGCCACATTTGAGGATAAGGAAGCCCTGCTCAAAGCCTGGGATACCTTGCTGCAGGGCGGGTCGGTATTGATGCCGCTGGATAAATATCAGTGGAGCGAGCAATATGGCTGGCTGCAGGACAAATATGGTGTAAACTGGCAGCTAACCTATGGTAAAGTGAGCACAGTGGGGCAGGCGGTGGTGCCCTTATTCATGTTTTGCGGAGAGAACCAGGGTAAGGCGGAAGCTGCGATGAATTTTTATACCAGCTTGTTTGACAACGGTCGTATTGAAATGGCAGCACATTATGAGGAGGGAATGACTAAAGTGGATGCTCATGTGGTGCATGCACGTTTTCGTATCAATGATTCATTACTCATCGCTATGGATAGCGCCGTTGCGCAGCCATTTACTTTCAGCGAAGGCATATCAATGGTGGTGACCTGCGATACCCAGGAAGAGATAGATCATTACTGGAATGAATTAACTGTCAACGGGCGCGAAAGTATGTGTGGCTGGTGCAGAGATCAGTTTGGTGTATGGTGGCAGGTTGTGCCTTCTGTGCTGGGGCAGCTGATGATGGATCGGGAACGTGCTCCCCGCGTGATGGACGCTTTTATGAAAATGAAGAAATTCAATATCCAGGCATTGCTGGATGCCTGATACAGCAATGCAGGAAAATGATGTCAGCAACGGCTGATTTTGTAATTTACCGGCCTCCGTCACCAGCGGAGGCTTTTTTTTAATTATTCTGCTATGGCTATTTTATTAAAATCGGTTCATCATGTCGCTGTTATTTGCTCCGATTATGAGCGGTCAAAAGATTTTTATACCCGCATTCTTGGTTTTGAAGTAGTGCAGGAAGTGTATCGCGCAGCCCGGCAGTCATACAAACTGGATCTCGCATTGCAGGGACATTATACAATCGAGTTGTTTTCCTTTCCCGATCCGCCGGCACGTCCTTCTTATCCGGAAGCGTGCGGATTGCGGCACCTGGCATTTGCGGTGGATAATGTAGAGGCTGCTGTTGAATGGCTCGGGAAGAATGGCGTAAAGGCAGAACCTGTACGTGTAGATGAATACAGTGGCCGGCGCTTTAGTTTCTTTACCGATCCCGATGGACTGCCGCTGGAGTTGTATGAAAGTTAACTAAACAGAAATGCCAGATCTTCTTCTGTCAGGTTTTGTACAAATCCTGCATCATCGCCCGTAATGAGTTCATGCGAGAGTTGGGCTTTACGCTCCTGCAGGGTGAGAATTTTTTCTTCAATACTATTCCGGCAAAGCATTCGGTAGGCAAATACATTTTTGGTCTGGCCGATACGATGGGTACGGTCAATGGCCTGTTGCTCCACCGCCCGATTCCACCAGGGGTCAAACAGAAATACATAATCT
>JAGODE010000225.1 GCA_017998385.1 Chitinophagaceae bacterium
TTCAAGCCTGCCTTATCCCATTCCCGGCAAATGGGGTTATACAACCGTCATCGATCCGGTTACCGGCCTGCCCACCATCATCGACAGTGCCTATAGTGCCAGCCCGCAGGATTACCGCAATGGCTATATGGGCAACGGTACCGACTGGCAGGATCAGATTTTCCATACAGCACTCACCCAAGATTATAACCTGAGCATCTCAGGTGGTGATGATAAAGGCACTTATATGTTCTCTATCGGTAGCCTCGATCAGCAGGGAGTAATCCGGAACTCATATTATAAACGATATAATATCCGCTCCAACATAGACCGGAAGATCAACGACTGGTTTAGCTTTGGTAACTACCTGACTGCGTCCAAATCGGATAACCGGATGGCGCGGACCAATTCTGAAACCTACGGCATTATCCCGTCTGCACTTGCCTTTACGCCCACGCGTACCGTATTTGATCCCGATCAGCCTTCTGGCGTGTCGGAAGATTTTTCAAACGGCTTATCCAATCCTTATTTATATGTACGTACGGCCAAGAACATCCTGAACTCTATCAACCTGTACAATTCAAGCTTTGCTAAAGTGAAGCTGGCCGACTTCCTGACTTTTAAGCAGGATCTGGGTTATGCCTACAGTTACAATCAGCGCGATATTTACTACAACAGATATATCAGCGGCGGTATTGCTCCGACCAACGGGTATGGCATGCAGTCTGACAACTATTATCAGAGCGTATTGCTTCAGTCTACACTGAATTTTAACAAACAGCTTTCCGATATTCATCGTATCGATGGGGTGGCAGGTTTCACCTACGAGAATGTGACCTGGGGCGGCAAGACCATGAGCGGATCAAATTTCCCCAATGACATTACGGAGAACAACGACATGGGATCTGCCTTGCTGCAAAATATAAACTCATCGAGCAAAGGAAAAAGTTCGCTGATGTCATTCCTGGGTCGTGTAAACTACTCGCTGTTTAACCGCTACCTGTTAACGGCCAACTTCCGTCGTGACGGATCAAGCAGGCTTTCCAAACAGGGAAGATGGGCCAACTTCTATTCATTTGCCGTAGCCTGGAAGCTGGCCGATGAAGAGTTTATCAGAAATCTCAATCTCTTTGATGAGTTGAAACTGCGCGCAGGATATGGTGAAACGGGCAACCAGGGAGTGAGTGCCTATGCTACCCGCTCCAGAATGACAGCACAAAACTATCCCTACAATGGCTCGCTGCAGAGCGGTTATGCCGAAGATCGCTGGGGTGGCCCCGCTGCACCTAATCTGAAATGGGAAACAACCCGCCAGATCAACGTGGGCCTTGATATGGGCTTCCTTAATAACCGGATCAATTTTGTTGTAGATTATTATTATAAGAAAACATCCGACCTGCTGCAGTATGCCTTTATACCACTTAGTACCGGCTTCTCGAGCATTGCTACCAACTACGGCAATGTAGAAAATAAGGGTCTTGAGATTAGCGGAAATTTTGGAATCGTACAGCAACGCGATTTTACCTGGAAAATGGATGCCAATATAGCCTTTAACCGAAATAAGATCAGCGGACTGGATGCCGATCAGTTTTCGGATGTGGTATGGGGACTCGAAAGTATGTTCCTCCGCAGAAACGGATATGCTATCGGTACGATCTACGGATACCAGGAAAAAGGATTTTATGACAACGAAGCTGAAGTAAGAGCCGATCCTGCGTACAAAAATGAAAGCGATGCCAAAATCAAAAGCATGATAGGCCAGGTGAAGTATCGGGATAATAATGGCGATGGTATAATCGACGACAGAGATAAGGCGATCATTGGTAATACCAATCCCGACTTTATCTATGGTATGACCAATACCTTCACGTACAAAAACTGGACCTTTAGTTTCTTCTTCCAGGGCATCAGCGGAAACGATATCCTGAATGCCAACCTGCGTTCATTTGATATGGCCAGCACTACCAATATGCCCCAGTTTGTATGGGATAACCGCTGGACACCCGATAATAAACAGAACGCTCAGTTTCCCCGTGCCGATATCACCTTTACCCGTAGTCTGAAAGCGTCTGACCGCCTGGTCGAAAATGGTTCTTACCTCCGCCTCAGAAACGTGTCTCTCGGATATCGCTGGGACAGGCCGATCAAACAGATCAGCTCTTTGAATATCAATTTGTCAGCAAATAACTTATTGACCGTAACGAAATACAAATGGTATGATCCGGATGTAAATGCATTCGGAAGTGATCCTGCACGCAGAGGAGTGGATATGGCTTCTTATCCATCAGCCCAGACATTCACATTTGGTGTACAGGTTGCATTTTAATTCGTTGACTCAATATTTAAAACTCAGATAACGATGAAAAGTTTATCAAAATTCATAACGGTAATAGCAATTACCTGTCTGGCGGTTTCCTGCAAAAAACCGCTCGATGAGCAGGCTTATACATTTGTGTCGGGAGAAGATCTGATAAGAACAGGCAACTATAAAGAACTGGTAGCCGGTGCCTATAATACAATGAGTTTCCCTTTTGAATGGGGTAACTATCATAATATAGTCAACTTTGATGTAGACTATCAGAGCGGTCCTAACTGGGCATTTGGTGAGATAGGAGCGGGTAACTTTTATGAAAACGGGTCAAACCGCAGCTTTTATCAATCCTACTACCAGGCTATTCACCGCGCCAATTATCATTCCTACCTGGTGTCGCAAATGAATGTGCCGGAGGATGAGAAGAATAATGCTATTGGAGAATTGAAATTTCTGAAAGCCTGGGCTTACTTTAACCTGGTGCAGTTTTATGGTGACCTGGTGCTTTATACTACTTCTGTATCGGAAGGCGCTCCATTATATAAGCCGCGCTCACCCATTAAAGATGTATATGCGCACATCATCGAGGAACTTAAAATTGCGGAGACCTCCATGTATTCGACGCACAGCAGCAAGTATCAGAAAGGTCATCCTTCCAGCGGAGCGGCCAAAGCACTGCTGGCCAAAGTGTATTGCACCATCGGTTCTGCATCAATGGCAACTGGTGCTCCGATATCGGTCATGGGTGGCATCGCTTTTTATTACGATGATAATGGCAATAAGGTGCGTGTGCCATATCCTGTCAAACAAAATTTTGCCAAAAATCAGGTAGCTGGTTATGAATCATTTGATTCAAAAGAATACTATCGCCTGGGTATGGAAAAAGCTAAAGAACTGATTGAGCTGAATGATTTTGATCTTTATGGTTCACAGTCAGAGTTGTGGGCTCCCGCCAGTAAGAATGGCAAGGAATTTATCTTCACGCTCCAGACTATTGCCGGCAATGCTGCATTAAGCAATTTTGTTGCCACCGATTATTGCGGATACTACATGCCTTCCGGTCAGCTGCAGAGCGGTTATTACGTACAGCGCGATCACTGGTATCAGTTGTTTGATGATGGTGATGAGCGTATTACCTGGGGTGTAATGCACCGCGTACCCTTTACTTACGATGCTAATACAAATACACTGTATTATTCCTATTATCCTGCCAAAGACAGCGTAAAGGTGCGTCTTGGCCTGGATGGATATAAGCCTACAGATCAACTGCGGTATGATGCGCATTTGTACGGATCCAAGCTGATGAAATTCCGCCAGGTGTCGAATGCCCTGGATGGCAATCGTACCGATTTTAATTTCCCCTTTATGCGTTATGCAGAAGTATTACTCCTGTATGCTGAAGCCGACAACGAAGTCAATGGCCTTCCCTCTGCTTATGCTATCCAGCAGGTAGATAAGCTGAATGCCCGCAATAAAGCGGTACTGGCTGCAACGATGGGTACTAATACACCCTGGACACAGGAATCATTCCGCTCATATATACTGCAGGAACGCGCCAAGGAGTTTGCCGCAGAAGGCATACGCCGCTTCGATTTGCTGCGCTGGGGTATCTACCTGCAAACGATGAACGCCCTGGGCGGTACAGACGAGAATGGTGTGATAAAACGGCGCGAACAACGTCATTTGCTGCTGCCCCTGCCGGCAGATGAAGTGAATACCAACCCCTTTATTGAAGCGAATAACCCAGGTTGGTAATTGTATCAAATCATAATCATAAAGAAAATGAAAAAGACATATATACAGCGTTTGTTCATTTGCCTGGCAGTCCTTTCTGCACTTTTTATGGCTTCCTGTAAAAAGGATGATGTTAAACTGGCAGCGCCAAAGTTGCTGAATATCTCTACGATCAAAAAACTGGATAGTATCATTTATGCCGGCAATATGGGCGACTGGATCGCGATTCATGGCACCAGCCTGTCAAGCATTACAGAGATAAGACTGAATGATATTTTGGTTGACCTGGAAGAGATGTATGAAGAAAACGGGATCGTCTATTTACAGATTCCCGTTAAACTGCCGCTGGAGATTACCAATAAGCTATACGTGAAAACAGCAGCGGGAGAAACAGAGCTTCCCTTCACGGTAAACAGTCCTGACCTGGAACTCACCGGTATGTTTAATGAGTATACGCCTCCGGGCGATACCATCCGCATCTATGGTAAATTCCTCAATCTGTATGAGGTAGATGCTTCCAATTCGGTGGTGATGTTTGGTGATAAGGAATCTCCGGTGATCACAGCTACCGACAATTATATAACAGCTAAAGTGCCGGTGACTGTACAGCAGAACGTGAAAGTAAAGCTGATAAATAATAAGTACAACGCAGAAGCTGTTTGCCCGGGCTATTACCAGGATAAGAAGTATGTGATTACTTCTTTTGACAGCGATTTCCCCTATACAAGCAGCACTGGTCAGCAATGGGTGGGCGAATGGCCTGATCCCAAGCCGATATCAGGAAAGTATATCCGCTTTGAAGTGGATCAGCAACGTTACCCCAGCGGACTGGGCTGGTTCTACCTGATGGAAAACAGCTACAATTATCAGTTAGACATGATACTGCATCCCGAAAACTATGTACTCAAGTTTGAACTGAATATGGCGCTGCCTATCCGTAAAACAAATTTCTTTATCTATTACTACTGGGCGGTTGCTCCGACTGCTATCGGTGGCGATGTATTTACGGTTCAGAACCTGGGCCGCTGGCAGACGCTTTCCATACCTCTGGAGAAAATTATTCCCATGGGTAATACGGGAACATCAACCAGTTTCTCACTCAATTTCCGGGTTGAGAATTTTGCTCCGGTAGAGCAGGTGGCGATGTATTTTGATAATTTCAGAATTTATAAAAAAGGAGAGTAGGCTCTATACCAGGCCTGACACGTTGCGATAGCGTATATCCGGTTTAAGACAGGCATTAAGCGTTTTTTCTATAACCGCAAATAGTACAGGCAAATAAGCCCTTGCGATTGTTTGCAATAAATGTTTAGTTAATCATGGTTCGTCGTTTCAGTTATCTTTTTAGTCTTATTACAGCTTTAGGCATCGCTGTATCCGGCTTTTCAAAAGAAGTGTATCTCGATAAGCTGGATGTAAGCTACATGCTGCAGGATTGGGGTGGTCCCGTTGTCAACAAATCTGTGCTGGGTACTCCTTTTGCAGTGGCCGGGGTTAAGTATTCCCGCGGTATCGGTACACACTCTGTGAGCAGATATATGCTGAAGCTGGATGGTAAGGCTACTTCCATCAGCGGCTATGTAGGTGCCGATGATCGTAATGACTATGCCGGTGCTATGGAGTTTAAAATCCTGGCAGATGGAAAGGTAATCTGGACCAGCAATATTATGCGCAAAGGAATGCCGGCCCTCCGGTTCAATGTTGACCTTACCGGCAAACAGCAGATTGTGCTGATGGTGACGGAAGGTGGTGATGGCATCATGTATGACCATGCCGACTGGCTGGAAGTAAAAATTGAAACGTCGGGCGAAGTGATTCCTCAAACCGCTTACCCGGAATCGATCGCTAAGGATAAATATATTCTCACACCCAAACCCAGGGAGACGCCACGTATTAATTCTCCCCGGGTATTTGGGGTGCGCCCGGGTAACCCATTTCTTTACCAGGTAGCTGCCACAGGCAAAAGACCGATGAAGTTTACAGCCTATCAGCTGCCCAAAGGACTTTCTATTGACGAAAAAACCGGTTTGATAACAGGAACGGTAGAAAAAGCCGGCCGCTACTATATAGTGGTAAGAGCCGATAACGAACTCGGCGGCGACTTCAGAAGAGTGACGGTAGAGGTAGGTGATAAGATCGCATTGACGCCACCTATGGGCTGGAACAGCTGGAACTGCTGGGGTATAAATGTGGACGAGCAGAAGGTAAAAGATGCAGCTGACTTCATGAGCCGTGAGCTAATCAACCATGGCTGGTCGTATATCAATATCGATGACGGCTGGGAAGCAAAAGAGCGTACAAAAGAAGGTGAATTGCTGGGCAACGCCAAGTTCCCCGACTTTAAACGCTTATCTGATTATATCCATTCCAAAGGCCTGAAGTTTGGCATCTATTCATCGCCTGGGCCTAAAACCTGCGGCGGTTATCTCGGTACCTATTCGCACGAGGCCATCGATGCCCGTACCTGGGCCAACTGGGGGGTGGATTACCTCAAATATGATTACTGTCTGTATAGTGAGATAGCTCCTGTGCCTACAGAAAACCTCATTAAAGATCCGTATATACTGATGGGCGATGAACTGCAGAAGGTGAACCGTGACATTGTTTATTGCGTTGGCTATGGAGCACCCAATGTTTGGTACTGGGGACAGGAAGCTAAAGGGCACCAGTGGCGCACCACCCGCGATATCACCGACGACTGGAATGTAGTAGTAGCCATAGGCGCATTTCAGGATGTTTGTGCACCGGTTACAAAACCAGGACAATACAATGACCCGGATATGCTGGTGGTTGGTAAACTCGGCGGTGGCTGGGGCGCTAAGATGCATGACTCAAAACTTACCGCAGATGAACAATACAGCCACATGAGTCTCTGGAGCCTGCTGTCATCACCTTTATTGATCGGCTGCGATATGAATGCGATGGATGATTTTACCCTGAACCTTCTTACCAATGATGAAGTGATTGCTGTAAACCAGGATCCTTTGGTAAAACCGGCCAAAAAGATCATTACAGAAAACGGACAGATATGGTATAAGGAACTGGAAGATGGTTCTGTTGCAGTAGGATTTTTTAATATCGATCCCTATTATATTCTATGGGATAAAAGCAAGGAAAAAGCTATTCAGAACCAGGAATATGAACTGTCTGTGGATTGGGCTAAACTGGGTCTTACAGGTGAGTATACTGTCAGGGATTTATGGAAGCAACAGGATATTGGCAAGGCAAAAGGAAAGTACTCGGCCAAAGTGCCTTATCATGGCGTTAAGCTGATAAAACTGACGCCAGTAAAAAAATGATCCGTAAATCTGTTTTTTCATCTTACAACAACCGAAAGAAATGAATAGGAGAAACTTTATACGATATTCAGCCCTTGGCTCGGCCGCGATGTCAATAGGGACTGCAGGTCTTGCAAATACAGGTCATCGCTCCGGTTTCAATATGGGCGACATAAAACCAATTGCAGGTTCCTGGTTTGAATTTCAGCACTAGCTTCCTGCCGAAGGCGAGTACTGGGATCCGGATCTGGCAAAGTTTACCGAAGCGCAGTGGAAAGAAAAAGTAAAGGAAATAAGCGAACTTGGTTTTGAATACCTGGTAAT
>JAGODE010000226.1 GCA_017998385.1 Chitinophagaceae bacterium
ACATAGTGAAGACACCTATGTGTTTCCGGCAGTCGAAAAATTTGAACCGGCTGTGGCAGATGCATTCGAACAGGAACATGTAAAAGATCATGAACTGGGCGAATTACTGGATCAGGCGATTGCTGCATATGGCGCAGCTACAGGTGTTGCAGCCCGCCTGGAAACCGGTCGTCAGGTACAGGAGGCATTTATTGCATTTATGTTATTTAACCTGGAGCATATGGGTAAAGAAGAATCCGTGATCAACCCTATTCTGCATCGTTACTATCAGGATCATGAGTTGCATGCTATTACCCAGCAGATCGTATCGGCGATTGTGCCGGAGGATATGGCGCGTTTCAGCCGCTGGATGATTCGTGGACTGCACAATGCAGAGATCAGCCAGTGGTTAAAGGAAGCGGAACTGCATGCGCCTGAGCCGGCATTTCAGCAATTATTCCAGAGCGTGGAAAAAGAATTGTCTCCTGTTCGTTTCAGGCAGGTGTTGGAGAAAATGACAGACGGAGCTATGATGGCTTAATAAAAAAACCGCGCATGCGCGGTTTTTTTAGTTTAAAGGATTTAAAGGTATAAAGGTCAGACGCTTGTGGCCTCTCTTATACCTTTATACTTTTAAACTTTTATACCTGTTTACTTATTTCAACTTCATTTCATTCGGTGGCGTATACGCAGGTACCACATTGCTTACCGGTTTGGTGCTCTTCAGGAATGCAAAAATGGCTTTCAGGTCATCGTCATTAAGCTGACCGTAGTTCTGCCAGGGCATCGGGGGCATCATCGGCCGGCTTTCGTCCATGCCTTTATACTTGCCTTTGCGCAGCGCTGTTTTGAATTGCTCCTCAGACCAGCTGCCGATACCGGTTTCGTCTGAGCTGATATTGGCTGCATAAGAAATGCCCCATGGGCCAACTGTTGCTGTGTTGGTTAAATTAAATAATACCCAGCCCTGGCTCATCACACTCGTGTCGATTTTGCCAAGAGGGATATTGGCCAGGTGGCCGCCAAAGCGATGTTCCATGTCCAGTTCCGGACCTTTAGGCCCCATTTTTTTCGAAGTGTGACAGTCATCGCAGCCAAGACCTGTTACCAGATAGCTGCCGCGTTTTATCAGGCTGTCCTGGCTGATGGCCGTGCTTTCAGCAGCAGCAGGTTGTGAGTTGCAGGCCAGCAAAGCAATGGCCGTAGTGCCGGCGATGGCGGCAAGTACAAGAAATGTTCTTTTCATTGTGTATAGGTTGTTGGTTTAGTTTAGTTGATTTCAGTTGCCGAATATCATACCGGTGAGCAGTGCGAGAAAACCGGTGAGGTTCACCACCTGCCTGGCTTGATAAATAGTTAACCAGCGATTACGGTATTGATTCCAATTGGGGGGATACGTGGCCGTGCTCCAGCTATTGATGATTTCATTCAGCGGCCTGTTGCCCTTCAAGGTAATAATAATATCAATAATAATTGCCAGCAGTGCTACAATAGCGCTGATAAAAAGTAATCCGGAAGGATTGGTGACACAAAGAGTTGCCAGTACTATCGACGATAAAAGAGTAGCATAGTAAACGCCACTGAGGGTTGGCCGGAGACAGCCGTCAAGCAGTTGGCGGGCCTCAATATAGGTAGCAGCCTGTAACCGGCGGGTTACACTGGTCATGCCCAGCAGGTAAAAAATGCTCTGGCTGATCACAGCCGCATAGAGCAGAAAGGTAATGAATAATGCGATTTTGATTCCCATGTGAATTAAATAAGGTTGTCAGGTTAATTGCCTGCAAGATATTGTGACAGACAGGCCCGCAGCAACAATGTAGCGTGCAGACTGTAGCAATGCCTGCATGAATTGAGTAAAATAAAAAACCGCCTTACGGGGCGGTATAAAGGTCCGGATTAATGGGTTTTCCTCTCAGGACACTATTTCAAACGGGGGCTTCTCCGTATAATAAGGACCGAGGAAAATATGATAAAGTGCTCCGGCAAATGCCAGCACCTGTTGGTTACATTGTGCCATGTCCGATGCATTGGTATAGTCATCGGGACGGCGGGCTCCGGGAAATTCAATGGTCAGCACACGCATGGCATCGCGGTTGCGTGTGCTGTCAGATTCCCAGGCTATGGCTGTGGTGCCCCAGGTGCCCAGCGATACACCACTGCCACGGCCACCGCGCAAGGCAGAGCCGGTCATATTACGTGCCTGCCATTGACCTGGCAGAACCGGCGCGGGATCTTTATAATAAAGAGCTGTGGGTCTTGTCTCCAGGTTATTACCTTTTACATTTGCTCCGGCCAGTTGTGCATGACGTGCCATGTCTACAGCCAGCGAGCTGTCTGAAGCATAACCAAGTGCCAGCCCCAGGTGGTCTGTGCGCGGATCGGCATAAATGCCACCATAGCCTGTATTTCGGATAGCATGTAAACTGGCAATGCGCGATGGACGAAACCGCGAGATAAGGTCGAGTAGTACCTGGTTTTCCCATTCAATGCTGCGGCCAATATGATCCAGCCCCGTAGCTGCATCAAAAGCATGTCCGGGTGTGGGCATTTGCCGGTTGGGATCAGTAGCCGCAGCATGGGTATACCGGCCGATATTTTTAACGGAACCCAGTTGCTGTGGTTGCATACCTGCCCTCGCTGCATTGTCGGGAAACAAACAGGGAATCACGATCACGGAATAATAAGGTTTTTCCTGCTCATGCAATTGCCGGATCAGTGCATCGGCCACTTCGGTCGAGGACAACTCGGAACCATGCACACCACCGATGACCAGTGCCCGCTCCTGGCTAGTACCCGGGAAATACCAGGCTTCAACCGGTCGCCCTTCGCGTGACAGCCCTATTCTCATTCTGGCAGCTGTGCCTGCAGTGATGACCCGGTTGATATCCGTCATCACCACCAAAGGGTCTGCATCAGTTTTTTCACTTGTATACCCTGGCTCAAACATCAGCAGACTCAGCAGGAAAAATAATAACCGGGAACGCATGATTGTACAATATTCAGTGTTACAGTTTCACAAATTCAACACGTCGGTTAGCTATTTTACCTTCACGTGTTTTATTATCGGCAATAGGTAGTGTTTCTCCTTTTCCTTCTGTTTCGATACGTCCGGCATCAATGCCAAATTCAGTTACCAGCAGATCTTTTACAGCTGCCGCCCTTTTGCGTGAGAGTTCCATATTGGCATTGTCGTCTCCGTCGCTGCTGGTATGCCCCAGCACCTTTACGCGTACGCCGCTGTTTTCTTTCAGTACCCCGGCAATGTCTTTTACAACAGCATAGGATTCGGGCTTTATTACGGCACTCTGGAAGTCAAACAGGATACCGTGCGTAGTGAATTTACCTTCTTCAATCAGTTTGTGACGGGTGTCGGGTTTGCCTGTAGCCACTTTAATGTTTCCAATATAAATCGCGTACTGCTCTTCGGCGTAGTTGGTAGTGCTGACCTCAAAGAGCAACTGATTCATAACAATACCCGGCGGTACTGCCCTTGGGGCATCAAATATTTTATCGCTATTGATCCACATACGGAAACGCTCTTTCTGCACCTGTATGGAAATATGGATGGGTTTGCCATAATTCTTTTCGATTGCTTCGAACATTTTAGGCTCACTGGCATAATGGGTTCCATTCTTTACATATGAGTGTACGCGGACCTTGCTGTTGCCGGATTCGCCAGGAGAGAGCGTCGCATATAAACTGCCATAGGTGTTATTATTTTTAAGGAACTCATTTTCCTGATTTGATTTATCACCGCTTGAAAAAACACCGAATTCCAGTTCGGGATACATCCAGCCATTGTTTTTCAGTTGCAGGATTGCATCAAATTCTATAGTGTAGTTATCGCCAAACTGGTTTTTATTGCCGCTCAGGTAGGTAAACCGTTTGTGCACCCGCAGCCAGTTGCCGGGATATTTGTCGAGAGTCATGACTTCACCTGTGCCACTGGTATTCCAGTTGAGCGGTAATTCACCGATCTGGTCCTGCTGAAAGTCTTCTGCATACAGGATAGAGTCGCCGGGTATAAAATCGAACTTGGAAAAACTCTTCAACGGAGCTTCTGCCGGTTCTGTTTTTTCTTCTTCTGTTTCTCCGCCTGTAGTATTGTTGTTGTTGCCGGCGGCAGGTTTTTTGCCTTCGGCTTTATCCAGGGCTTTATCCATTTCTTTATCGACTTTGTTGTCGATACGGTCTTTTGTTTTGTCTTTTGCCTTTTTGAGCAGGTTGCCAAACTGGGCCTGAGCGCCAGTACTCAATGTAAAAGTGATAAGCAGTAGTAGGAATGCCCTTGTCATGATTTATTTTTTGGGCAAGATAAAGCCGGGAAAAAATCAGGAATAGTCCATACTGTTTGAACTGCCGGAAGGCGATGATGAAATGAAGGAAAGCGAGGCTGTGATGTGGGAATGTGCTAATGGATTTGATGATTTGAAAATTTGGAGATTTGAAGATGGGGAGGGAAATGTGCTAATGTGGCAGTAGCATACTAGCACATTAGCATACTGGCACATTAGCATACTGGCACATTAGCATACTAGCACATTAGCATACTGGCAAATTAGCACATTAGTATGCATTTTTCTCGCCTTTCGCCATATTAAATGCTGTCATCAGGATGATGCGGGTGTCGAGCCAGAGGCTCCAGTTTTCGAGATACCAGAGGTCGTATTCGATACGGTTATTGATGTCTTCAAACATTTTGATCTCGCCCCGGTAACCATGAATCTGTGCCCAGCCGGTAATACCGGGTTTCAGAAAATGGCGGATCATATATTGATTAAGCATCTTGGAGTAGTCGTCTGTATGCTTCAGCATATGGGGGCGCGGACCTACCACACTCATATCACTCATAAATACGTTGAGAAACTGGGGCATTTCATCCAGGCTGCTCTTACGCAAAAATGCGCCCAGGCGTGTAATGCGGGCATCACCTTTACTGGCCTGTTTCATATTGGCGTCTTTATTGACCCGCATGGTCCTGAACTTGATGCAATTAAAAGCCTTTCCATTTTTACCGCTGCGTTGCTGCACAAAAAATACAGGCCCGCGCGATTCCAGTACGATCAGGATGGCAATGATGGGTACCAGCCAGCTGAGGATAAAAAGGATTACCAGTGAACTCACTACAATATCGTAGAGTCTTTTCTTGATACGGTTACCTACATCATCCAGCGGTTCTTTGCGGAGAGAAAGCACCGGCAGGTCGTTGAGATAATCGATATGTACCGGCTTGCGGATAAAATGGCTCAGGTCGGGAATGATCCGGAAACGGATGCAGGCCTGGTCAGCCTGGGTCATGAGCTTATATATACCGGTCTGCTGCTCGGGGCCAATTGTAGAAAAGATTTCGGTAACCTTATGCTGCTTCGATGTTTCAATAATGTCTTCTCCCAGTCCGCCAATGATAGGATAACGGGAGAGTTCGGTAACGTTTTCGGGTTCTTCAAAGAACCCCACGATTTCGGTTTTGACAGGTTCCTGTTCCAGATATTCCGCCAGTTTTTTGGCACGGTCATTATATCCGATGATCATGACCTTGCGTACAATATGATTTTTACTTTGAAACAGGTTGTGCAGTGCCAGATGTAAAAACCGGTTGATGAGCAGGCAGATGGAAAACGAGGCAAATACACTTACCAGAAACAGACGCGAGATGTCGGCCTTTTTATTAAAAACGATATATAACATGCACAACCCCAGAAAATAGGCATAGGTCGACACGGTGCGTTTAGAGAATTTCTCGAATGAGTATATATAGTTATCCTGGTAAATGCCGGTAGCCCAGCTGGCAACTACCCAGGCGGCATTGCTGAAAAACCACAGATAAGTGTACTGAATTTCAAGCTCACGCGACAGGTGATCGCGAAAAGCGAGGTGACAGATAATAAAGACAAGGTTTAGTACAACCAGGTCCAAAATGACAAAACTGATACGGAGTAAGGTCGCAAGTCTCTGGTTCATGGTATTAATGGGCTACGAAGATCGTAAATAACTCCTTAATTTTCTAATGGATTACAGGTACATATAATGGAAAAATAAGATAATATCGGGTTTCAGATGCCTGCCGCCTCCCAAAATCAGGCTTTTCCGATCACCTGTTAGCCTGAAAACCCCGAATCCGGAATTCCGCTGGTACAACATCATTGTTCAAACAACCGCAGATTATTGATCTGGCGCAAGTGTTTGTGCCTTTTCATCGAATTACTACTAGCAATAGCTTCGGATTGTACGTGGAATAGCGCATATTTTATTCACACATGTGTATAGTGTCTTGATTTGGCAAAGCACTTGCTATTAATTTGTGTCATCCGAATTAACTGGCAAGAAAATTGTCTCACTGTTTTGACTCTGACAATATCATTGGAAAAGCCAATATCTATGAAACGTCTTTACTCTGTTAGCAGCAAGTTTGCATTGTGCGCATTTCTACTGGTTTCGACTGTGTTGCCGTGTATGGTGCAGGCTCAATCCTTATCTTTTACCCAAATCCCTTATTCAGATCCCGATCTCAACAGGCCGGGAGCGGGTGCCGAGCAATGGAATGATCAGAATATGACCAACATTCCGGTTGAAGGCACCAATACGCGCCGCCTGGATAAGTATTTCCGCTTCAGCTGGTCTATGTTTGAAAGTGGTCAGGGTGTATATACCTGGACCAAATTTGACCAGGAAATCAATGACGCCATCAGCAAAGGTCAGAAATTCTCCTTTGGTATCATGACCCACTATCCCGATGCGGTATCGCCGCACCGGTTGAACTATGATGGTGGTTACTCCGTTTATCCGCAATACCTGCACAACCTGATGCAGGCAGAATCGGTTAAGGACTGGCGCGCAAGTAATGGCAGCTGGGTACCCAACTGGAACAGTGAAGCTTATCTGAGCCGTCTGCTGGCGCTCAATCAGGCCATCAATAACCACATCAATACGACCTCTTACAATGGAGTGGCTTATAAAGATGTGATCAATTATATAGATATCCGCGGCTATGGTGCTTTTGGCGAGTGGCACAGTTATACGATTGTAGACGTAATGAGCCAGTATCCTGCCGGCACACGTGCTACCACAGCCTCGCTCAACCGCATTATTGATGCCCACGTTGATGCATTTCCTAATTTTCCCCTGGTGATCATGGTGTCTGCTTTTGATGGCAACCGCCTGGGCAATACGATGAATCCGCCCGAAGTGGCTTACCATGCCCTTACCCGCCGTAATAATTATGGTCCTGTGGGCTGGCGCCGCGACAACTGGGGTGCTACCGATACTTACCTGCGCTGGTATACAGATCAGAATACGCTTACCGTAAGCGGCATGCGCCTGGATACGGCTATTATGAACCGCTGGAAATATGCACCCGTGGTAGGTGAGCCCTGTTGCAATGCCGACTACGCGGATCTGGAGAACCAGGTAAAACGTTATCATGCCGTATCCTTTGGGAACGGTAACTTTTCACCCAACGCAACCATTAATCCCAATATGCGGGCCGCCTCTAAAGCGGCCGGTTACCGTATTGTACTGGAGGGTGGCAGTATAGCCGCCAGCGTGAGCACCGGTACTGCATTCCCTGTAACACTGCAGTGGAAAAACGTAGGCCTTACCCAGAGTTACGAAGACTGGGATG
>JAGODE010000227.1 GCA_017998385.1 Chitinophagaceae bacterium
GCGGACAACAGATCAATGGCTACTGGAAGGGGCGCCTGGTGATGGAACCGGGGGGATGTTTTCCTGTCTATAATATCGAGTTTCAGTTACAGCTGGATGATGCAAAGATCAGCGGCAACTCCTACCACTACTCCGATACATCGAACTACGTTAAAGAAGAATTTGAAGGAAAATTCGATACGGCCACAAAAGCGCTGAATATCCAGGAACTGAAGGTGTCGATCTTTAAGATTCCGGCAGATTGTATTCCCTGTATAAAAAATTATACGCTTACTTACCATACCGATGGCCGTGAAGAACAGTTACGCGGCAGCTGGACCGGTAAGACCATGGATGGGAAAACAGCCTGTCCATCTGGTTCGATCGTGATGACACGTATTCAGAAATCGGCCTTTACTCCCGCCCTGCCTCCCGATCTGGCCAATAAAAAGACCGAACTGGTAAGAGAGATATTTGTAGATACCGGCACTATCCGCCTTGACTTTTACGACAATGGCCAGATAGATGGTGATACGATTTCCGTATATGTAGACAACACCCCGGTAGTGCTCAATAAAATGCTTAGTACCAAACCGGTAACGATTTTTATTAAAATAGATTTTGAGGCCCGCCAGCAAGAAGTGATTATGGTGGGTAAAAACCTGGGTACCATTCCCCCCAATACGGCATTAATGATTGCGCATACTGCCGAAAAACGTTACCAGCTTAACCTTATATCGGATGAAAAGAAGAATTCGATGGTGAGGTTTATTTATCAGAAACCGAAATAGGAATGTACTAATATGCTAATGTGTTAATGTGCTAGTGTGCTAATATGCTAATGTGCTAATGAATCTTTGGGGAGTTATCTTTTGCTACTGTAGCAATCAATAGTAATGGAATGCTTAATGTGACTGCCGGCGTAGCCGGCAGTTTTCATTTCGTTCATCGATTTTGCATATCTGTTCACAAATTTATTCCTCCATTAGCACACTAGCACATTAACAAATTAGCAAATAAAAAGCTGCAGGTTTTTACGCCTGCAGCTTAGGTGCACATGATAAAAACTGTTTTATCAGAATCCCCTTGCATTATTACCACGCGGAGCGGGCAGTTCTTTGCGGGGGAGTTTTTCGTCGCGCATGGCCGCATTATATACAAATGTGGCTACAATCACAGAGATCTGCTGAAGATCTTCCGGAATCAGGTGATCGTAAGAGTCCATATTGGTATGGTGTGTACGGGTATTGTACTCAATCGGGTCCTGAATAAACTGGAAGCCGGGCAGGCCCACTGCATCAAATGACTGGTGATCGGTACCTCCTGTATTGGAGATCGTCACGGTTTTGGCACCCATATCGTGGAATGGAGTGAGCCATTGTGTGAAGATGTCTTTTACTTTTTCGTTACCCTGCAGGTAGATACCACGGATTTTGCCGGTACCATTATCAATATTGAAATAGGAAGAGAGTTTGCTGTGCTCTGGTTTCAGCTCCATGTTGGCGGGGTCTGCAAAATGATTTTTTACATAACCGCGTGAACCGAGCAGGCCCTGCTCTTCACCACCCCAAAGGGCGATACGAATCGTGCGGCGGGGTTTTACACCAAGTGTGTTGAGGATACGTACAGCTTCCATCATCACGGCGCAACCGGCTGCGTTGTCGGTAGCACCGGTAGCAGACTGCCAGCTATCGAGGTGGCCGCCCAGCATGACGATTTCGTCTTTGAGTTGAGGATCGGTGCCTTTTATTTCAGCAATAACATTGTAGCCTTTGGTATCTTTTTCGTTGAATTCTGTCTTAACATCCACGTCCAGTTTAACCGGAACACCCGATTTAGCGAGGCGGCAGATGCTGAGATAGTCTTCGTAAGTAACCATGATGTCGAGGAAATTTTCAGGAGCTCCTTTGGCATAGCTGCCACCGCCCTGTACGAAAAGGGTACCATCGTGACCACGGGGGCTGGTACTGAGTAAAGCAACGGCTCCTTCTGCGAGGGCCATTTCACGTACTTTGTTCAGCAGTTGGGCAGGTCCCTGCATACGCTGAAACTGTTGCTGGCGGGCACGTGCCTGAGCGGTATCGGCGGGACGGTTATTTTGCGGACGGGCTGGTTGCATGGTGGCCTGCGCCATTTTATCCAGCTCTTCGTCTGTGTAACGTACAGCATCAGCTTTGAAAGTCTGACGCAGGGTGTCGTTGCGATACATAACAACTACTTTACCCTTGAACTTTCCTTTATAAGCTGCCAGGGCTACTGAATCC
Source organism: Chitinophagaceae bacterium (assembly GCA_017998385.1). Classification (GTDB taxonomy): domain Bacteria; phylum Bacteroidota; class Bacteroidia; order Chitinophagales; family Chitinophagaceae; genus CAYMZZ01. The sequence goes on from JAGODE010000227.1 coordinate 2,244, forward strand.
TGGGCTTCGATCAGCAATACATCGGCATGCTGAAGACCTTTGGTGCCTTTGGTCCAGGTTTTAGGGTAAGCAATCATGGGCTTGTAATAAGGGGCGGTAAGTGCTACATAGCTTTTCTGGAGTTCCCAGCCTTTGCCGAATTCTCCCCAGGGTTCGAGGGCTGCATTGCTGAGACCCCATTTGGTCATTTCAGCCTTGGCCCAGTTGGCCGCTTTCATGTAGCCGGGTGAGCCGGCCAGGCGCGGTCCATTGGCATCTGTAAGGTAAAAAGCAATATCCATGACTTTGGAATTGCGGGTACCTTCTTCTTTAATCCTGTTGATCATGTTAAGGTCCAGTTTCTCCTGGGCCGAAACAAAGCCTGTCAGCAGTAATAGCAAAAACAGAACGGGCGATTTTCTCATGTTTGTCGTTTTAGTAGCTGTTGAGTGATGGAATATGTGGCCTTAGACGAAATATGCCCGTGAAAACCTTCACGGGCATATGCACATTTTTTCCACTAAACAGGGAAAATCATATTATTATTTTTTCTGGGTAGTATCGGCAGCGGTATAGTCGATAGTAGCCTTGGTTTCTCCACAGCCCAGCATGCCATCCTTATAATCGGGGTGGTGCAAACCCAGGTAGGGGTTGCGTATTTCGGGTGATTTACTGAGCCAGTTGGCGGCTTCATCTTCTCCAAATGCCATGGGGCACTCCTGCCAGTACAATTTTTCGCGGTCATACCTGACCACAATAATAAGGAGGCGGATATTTTCGGAGATGTTCTGAAAAGCATGGCGGCGGGCTTCCAGGTTAGCGGCCTGCAGCAATGTTTGTGTGGCAGCCCGGGCATTTTGCAGGGGATCTGCGGCTGATTGATAGATACCGGTTGTATCGGCCTTCAGCTCATCGAGCCGGAGGCTGTCAAGCGCCAGTAGCAGCGCAGTACCCTTTGCCGTGCTGGAAGCAGTATCCCAGTTGACCAGGGCCTCCGAAAGGCCGTAATAGGCTGCCAGCACCTGCTGCACAGAGGTATTAAAGGCATCTGAGTGCTTACTAACGGCCATCGGCACAGGTTTGGGACCTTTGGGATTACGCTTACCTCCCCTGAAGTATATCAAATAGATAGAACCGGCGCCTACGATTATTATCAGCAGCAGAATAGCAAAAAACTTCTTCATGAGACAGGATAATGATGTTTTTTCAAAGGTAATTCAAACTGCTTGCAGTTTATAATTCTTTATTTTTGCCAATTATTTCAGCTTCCCCCGCAGGGAGCTGATAATTCATTCAGGAAAACAGATTAATCGATTCTTTTTTATGCTGGCAGGACTACAGGATGTAACATTTGAATTTGGCGCAAGGGTAATTGTGGACGATGCTACCTGGCATATTCAGCCCAATGAGCGCATAGGCCTCATTGGCTACAATGGTACGGGAAAATCAACACTATTAAAACTACTGGTAGGCCAGTACAGCCCCTCGGCCGGCACGGTTGAACGCAGCCGCTCTACCTCCATTGGCTATCTGCACCAGGACCTGCTGAGCTTTGATACGGAAGAATCCATTTTACAGGTGGCGCTCGGCGCTTTTGAGCGTGTGCTGCAACTGGAACAGGAAATAGAAACACTCGGCAAAGAGCTGGAAAGAACAGGTGATGAGAAGATATTGCATGAATATTCTGATCGTCTGCATGAAATGGAAACACTTGGCGGCTACGATATTCATCACCGTACCGAGGAAGTGTTGCAGGGGCTTGGTTTTTCCAACAGTGATCTGCAACGACCCTATAAAGAATTCAGCGGTGGCTGGCGGATGCGTGTATTGCTGGCAAAAATGATCCTGCAGCAACCCGATCTGCTGCTGCTGGATGAGCCTACCAACCACCTCGATCTGCCATCTATTGAGTGGCTGGAAAAGTATCTCCAGCACTATAAAGGATCAGTAGTGATCGTGAGCCACGATAAATATTTTCTGAACCGCATGGTCACCAAGATTGTGGAGTTGTACCAGCAGCGGCTGCATGTGTATAACGGCAACTACGAATTTTATGAAAAGGAAAAAGCTGTGCGGCTGGATATGCAGCAAAAAGCATATGAAAACCAGCAGGACTATATCCGCCAGCAGGAGCGGTTCGTAGAACGCTTTAAAGCAAAAGCCAGCAAGGCCGCCCAGGCACAGAGTATTCAGAAAAGACTCGACAAACTTGAACGCATTGAAGAGGCCAACCTGGAACGACCCAATATCCGGATCAATTTCCGTGTTGATAAAACGCCGGGGAAGGTGCTGGTGGAATTGAACGATATTGGTAAACATTTCGGACCAAATGTGATTCTCGAACATGCTGCTGCCGAAATCGAGCGGGGTGATAAAATTGCGCTGATCGGTGCCAATGGAAAGGGAAAGTCTACTTTGCTGCGCATCATTGCCGGCGTGGAGGATTTTGATGGTGAGCGTCGCTGGGGGCACAATGTAGAAGAGAGTTTCTATGCGCAACACCAGCTCGAAGCGCTTAATATTAACAATACTATTATCGATGAAATGAAGGAATGCGGCAGCCAGATGACAGAGCTGGAGTTACGCTCGCTGCTGGGCTGTTTTCTTTTCAGTGGTGATGATGCCGATAAAAAGATCAGGGTACTGAGTGGTGGCGAAAAAGCGCGCGTAGCACTTGCCAAGACCATGGTAAGCAAGGCCAATTTCCTGATGCTCGATGAGCCTACCAACCACCTCGACATGCATAGTTGTGACCTGCTCATCGATGCACTCAAAAAATATGAAGGCAGCCTGATACTCGTGAGCCACGATCGTTATTTTATCAGCAAGACTGCCAATAAGATCTGGGAAATTGTTGACCACGAAATCAAGGAATTTAAGGGAGGCTATGATGAATGGGTAGCCTGGAAAGAACGTATGGCCAGGCTGGAGCAAAAAGATAAAGCTGCCCCTGTAAAGGAGAAGCAATCTGCGCCGGCTCCTGTTGTTGCAGCACCCGCCCCCGCTCCCGCTGTCTCCAAACCACAGGGACCTATCAATAAGGAATTAAAAAAAGAGCTTCAGAAGCAACAACGCATTTTTCAGCAACTGGAAGAAAAGCTGGAACAGGTGAAGCAACAAAAGCGCCAACTGGACGATGCGCTGGCTCTGCCCGAGACCTATGCCGATAAAAATAAATTTGTGCAGACAGAAGCAGAACATAAACGTGTATCAGAAGAATTGAAACAACTCGAAAAAGAATATGAGCAGGTATTTGAAAAGCTGATGGAACTCGACAGCAACTGACCTGTTTAGCATTCATTCATATAGTATGAGTACGGTCGTACTGGAAATAACCATTTCTGCAGACGGTTATATTGCAGGCCCAGGCATCAGTGAAGAACATCCGCTGGGGCTGAATGGTCCGTTATTGCACGAGTGGTTATTTGACAAACAAACTCCCGCTGATGCTGAATTGCTGCGCCATCTGATGAATAGTACCGGCGCCGTCATTCTTGGACATCATACTTATCGTACTGCCATTACTGATGCCTGGGGCGGTGAGACCCCGTTTACATCGCCGGCATTTGTGATTTGCCATCAGGAACCGGTTAGCAGAGCAGCTGGATTTAACTACATCACAACCGGATTGGCCGATGTCCTGCAGCAGGCCAAAACAGCGGCCGGATCAAAAAATGTATGGGTGATGGGTGGCGCCAGTGTAGCCCGGCAATTTCTGGAGAACGGATGGATAGATGCATTGCATCTGCATATTGCACCGGTTTTGCTGGGTAATGGTACTTCGCTGTTTTCTCCCGGATTATTTCCCCGGTTGTTATTGAATAAAAAACGCCAGCTGGATACGCCCGGAGCCACTCATGTATATTACGATATTGTAAAATAACTGTACTACCTGTTCGGAATTACCCCTATTGCCCCGTAAAAAGTGGCGCTATTTATTCTTTCCTGCAACAATTACAGCGTATTTTGTGTCTTCATCGGGTATACTTATACACATGACTTTTTTTTGCCGGTCACCTTGGCGTTTTATTTTTTGTTTCCTTTTTTCCTTATCTGTGATAAGTGGCTGGGCCCAATCGCAGGGACATCGCCCCCGTATTGGTCTTACGCTTAGTGGCGGCGGCGCCAAAGGGCTGGCGCACCTGGGCATCCTGAAAGCTATTGACTCAGCCGGTCTCAAAATCGATTATATCAGTGGTACCAGTATGGGGGCGATTATGGGCAGCCTCTATGCGATCGGATACAGTGCAGACAGTCTTATTCATATAGCCCGTGATATTGACTGGGAACGCCTCTTGCGTAACCAGGCCGACCTGCGCAGCCTGTTTATGGAAGAGAAAAGTGAAGCATCCAAATATGTGGTGGAATTGCCCTGGGTCAATCACCGATTTCATCTCTCCACCGGGCTGCTCGAGGGACAGGAACTCTGGTTAAAATTTTCGGAACTCTATTTCCCCGTTCACGATAAAAAAGATTTTTCCGAGTTTAGTATCCCCTTTCGTTGTATTACCACAGATGTGGGCACTGGTGAGGCAGTTGTAATGAAGCAGGGCGAGATTATTACCGCCGTAAGAGCCAGTATGGCTATTCCCTCTGTATTTACAGCGGTCGATTTAGACAATCACCGGCTGGTAGATGGTGGTATTGTACGCAATTTCCCGGTGCGGGATGTACGGGAAATGGGGGCCGATATTGTTATTGGCAGCAATGTAGCCACGGGCCTGCTTCCTTCCGACAAAGTGCGGAATGTATTTCAGATACTGCTGCAGGTCGCTTTTTTCCGGGAAAGTGAAGATGCGAAAAAGGAAATACCGCTGACGGATATTTATATTCCTTTCAAACTCGAGGAGTACAATATGGGGAGTTTCTCCGATGCAGAAGCGATTATTGAGCGGGGAATCACGGAAGGACGTTTATTATATCCAAGATTCAAACGGCTTGCTGATTCACTGAATGCTATTTATGGAGTTCAGGAACGTACCGCCGACCGCCTGCCGCGGGCAGATAGTGTGCAGATCAGTTCTTTCGAAGTAAAGGGGCTGGAAAAAACCACCACGGCCTTTTTTATTCATACGATGGATCTGCAATTACCCGGCAGGTATACTGCCCGTCAGCTGGCAGGTATGGTAAGGCAGGCCTATGGCACCCGTTATTATAAAAGTATTACCTACGCACTTACGCGCAAAACAGACGGCACGTATCATATCTGTTTTACTGCTGCTGAAAATCCATTTACATTTGCCAAAATTGGATTACACTATTCCCGTTTTCCGGGTATAGGTCCCATC
>JAGODE010000228.1 GCA_017998385.1 Chitinophagaceae bacterium
CGTGGATGGCAACTGGATCACCGATAAGAATAATCTAAACCAGGAAAATGATGGCCAGGGAAATATTAATTCTGTTTATTACAAACCCAATGTCCCGATTTACCTCGACTCATTTACAAAGGCAAAAAAGGTAATACTCAGTGGTAGTTTCAATGACTGGCGCAGAAATGAGCTGGCCATGAAACCTACTGCCAAAGGATGGGCTCTTTCGATGTACCTGCCAGAAGGCACCCATACCTACCGGTTTATTGTGGATGGCCGCTGGATGGCCGATCCGTTTAACCCTGATCGTATGCCCAATGAGTACCACGATTTCAACTCCGTGATCAAAATTGGCAAACCGTATATCTTCCGGCTCGATGGATTTACAGATGCCCGCGAGGTCATACTCACCGGCTCATTCAATAAATGGCGAAAAGATGAGCTGTTTATGAAACGTACGGCTACCGGATGGGAGTTGCCTTATACACTTGGCGCAGGCAATTATTCCTATCACTTTATTATTGATGGAAAAATAGCCGGAGCCGAAGGCCGCCAGGAAAACTTTTTCTTCGTGATTGCCCCCAATCATACATTCAGGCTCAAAGGATTTGCACAGGCCAAAGAAGTATATCTCTCCGGCGATTTCAACGACTGGGCTCCCGCCACTTTCCGTATGGAAAGAGAAGGCGATGACTGGGTATTCAAAGTACATCTTACACCCGGTAAACACCTCTATAAGTTTGTAGTTGATGGTAAATGGATCATCGACCCCGCCAATAAAGACTGGGAACAAAATGAGCATAGTACCGGCAATTCGGTGATCTGGACCGAGCCGGGTAAGTGGTAAACGTATTTTTTCAGCCGGCCAGCAGGTAATTTCCCCTGATTTCTGTTCATACTAAAAAAAAACTGTCACCCGTTTTAAACCCGGATGGCCTGTGCCTCGTCTATCAGGCCAATGATACTTACTGCCCTGTGGCAGGTTGTACTCCTCAAAAAACGTACTATGAAACACAACAGTCTTTCTGCTCTTTTCCGCAAGCCTGTTTTAGGCGCATTCTTTATTACCGGTTTATCCATTTGCTTCTGGGCCTGCCAGAAAAGCAATGCTGATAACGACAGTGCCAATAAGCAGACCGAAGCCCAGCTTACCATCCATGCCGATGATCAGGCCCAGTTTTCGACCGATATGGATGCCATAGCCGACGACGCCAACCTTATACTCGAAGCCTCTGGTATTGCCAGCAAACAAATGGACCTCAACGGACTGGTTTGTAACGCTACTGCCGATGTGGATACCTCCGGTAATCCATGGAAGATAACTGTTACCTACAATGGACTCAACTGCCTGGGTACACATAGCCGTGCAGGTATCGTGGTTATCAGTGCAGCACCACGCCTGCACTGGGCAACTGCCGGAAGTGGGATTACCATCACCGCCCAGAATTTAAAGATCACACGTGTAAGCGATAATAAAAGCATTACACTCAATGGCGCTCAAACCTATACCAATACATCAGGCGGATTGCTCATCAATCTCTCTGCTCAAAACAGCATTACCCATACAATTACCAGCAATGGTATCACTGTAAAATTTGACGACAATACCACACGTACCTGGCAGGTGGCCAAACGACGCGTATTTTCTTACAACAACGGAGCTGTAATCACCACTACAGGCATTCATACAGAAGGTAATCAGGATAATATTGCAGAATGGGGGACCAACCGCTTTGGTGGTAGCTTTACCAGCGCTACCTCATCACCCGTTGTAATACGCCAGGATTGCAGCTTCCGTATTACCAGCGGACAAATACGCCATGTAAATGCATTGGTAGATGCTACACTTACATTTGGACTGAATGCAGCGGGACAGCCTGCATCATGCCCGGGTAGCAATCCTTATTATTACAAACTCAGCTGGACAGGTCCGGGAGGCAATACTTACAATGTCATTGCTCCTTACAGATAACAGCGTTGATGTCAATCTGATTGTCCCGGCTATTTTTTAGCCGGGATTTTTTATAATCATACCTATCTTCGTCATGAGCATACAACTGCTTGTTTTCAGCAATGGCAATACATACGATCAGCAACGATATACTGGATGTACAGGTAAAAACGAAAGGAGCAGAACTGGCAGGACTTTACAACCGCCAGACAGGGCTGGAATATATGTGGAATGGTGACCCCGCGTTCTGGGCAAAGCAATCGCCTGTATTATTTCCCATTGTAGGTACGTTGCGTCAAAATATGTATTATGTAAATGGACAGGCATATCAACTCGGTCGTCACGGTTTTGCGCGCGACATGGAGTTTGTGCTGCGTGAAGCAGGCAGCCAGTCGCTGGTGTTTAGCCTGGAAAGTGATGCTGCCACACTCGAAAAATATCCTTTCCCGTTTCGGTTCGATATCACCTATACGCTGAACGAAACCAGCCTGCAGGTAGCTTATCATGTACACAATACCGGAAATGCTCCGCTTTATTTTTCTGTGGGCGGACATCCCGCATTCAAAGTACCGCTCGTGGAAGGTACCGTTTTTGAAGATTATGAGCTGTATTTTGAGCAGGAAGAAAACAGTGGACGATGGCTGATATCGCCTGATGGCCTTATCGAAAAAAAATCAACGCCTTTACTGGAGCATACACATGTACTGGCACTTACCAAACCACTTTTTTCCAAAGACGCTCTTGTGTTTAAAGATATTCGCTCTTCGGTGATCACACTCCGCTCTTCAAAAACACCACACGGGCTTCGGTTTACTAAAAATGGTTTCCCTTATCTGGGTATTTGGTCGGCGCCCGGTGCCGATCTGGTTTGTATTGAACCCTGGTGTGGAATCGCCGATCCGGTCGACAGTACGCAACAGTTGACAGAAAAAGAAGGAATTGAAGTGTTGGGGTCAGGAAGGGTTTTTGAACGCAGCTGGTCAGTGACTACTTTCTGATACTACCGGCGGTTGATCAAGATCCGCGATTTCTTTTTTGTACTGGTCTGGCAGAATAATGCTTTTAAGCAAACCATCCAGCTTTACCCGCCTGCTTTGTTTATATACAAACAACAGCGGTCTTGCTGCTGAAAAACGGTTGTAGCCAAGTAAACCGGATACATGGGCGGGAATGACCATTTTCTGCGATTCACATAACAACCAGTAACGGAAACCACCGAGATGTTTGCGGTATTGCTGAAACAGATCGTTGGTGTATTTGCTGACAGCCAGGTTGGCCTGCAGATGTTCTTCACGTGCTTTTAGCCAGGAGGTATAACTGCCGGGCAGGTCTTTTAATCCCATGCGTGTTCCCATCCTGAAAAAGACATCAAATAAGTCATCGTGTTCCCGGGCTGTCATTGGCCGTTCCAGCAACTCATAAGCCGCAATGGAGTAGTGAATCAGCATAAACAATACATCGCGGTAAGCCCAGTCAGGTATCGTTGTACCGCGGCTTTTTTCCACTGCCTTGTGAATGCCGGTGATGCTGTCGATAGCTTTATGAGCCTGTTCTTCATTGGCAAATACAATACGCCGTGCATACATAACGGTAGAAAACAAACGGCCGAGCGGGTCAGCCGGCAGGCGCCCGGTAAAATATAACCAGTCCACAGCCTTGTTGAGGGCAAACTCGGCAGCAGCACCTGCAAATACAAACAGGATCGTATCACTTTTTCCCCAGATACTGCGCACAACTGAGTCTTCGGCTACATACGGCTTCATGTATTAAAATTAACCAATCATCGCTATTTATCATAGTGCCGTTATCTTTGATTCACCGGTAAAAGATAATAAATGATCAACTGGGGTATCATCGGCTGCGGGGAAGTGACAGAGGTAAAAAGCGGCCCGGCTTTTAATAAAGTTCCTGGCTCACGCCTGGTTGCGGTTATGCGTCGCAATGCAGTGCTGGCGGCTGATTATGCGCAGCGTCATGGTGTACCCAAATGGTATGCAGATGCCACTGAGCTTATCAATGATCCCGGGGTAAATGCCATTTATATTGCCACACCACCATCGTCGCACGAAGCCTATGCCCTGCAGGCCATAGCTGCCGGCAAACCCGTTTATCTCGAAAAACCGATGACACCCGATGCGGCAGCTGCACAGCGGGTCGCAATGGCAGCAGCGCAGTCAGGTGTAAAACTTACAGTCGCTCATTACCGGCGTGCACAACCTTTTTATGAGAAGCTGAAACAACTGATCAGGGAAGAAACGATTGGTCAGATACAACTGATAACACTGTCTTACTCACGCCACCCGTTGGATGCTGCCCAACTGGCTCAATCGCGTAATGCCTGGCGGGTGGACCCGGCAATTGCCGGCGGCGGTTTGTTTCATGACCTGGCGCCGCATCAGCTGGATATACTGTACCATCTTTTTGGAGCTGCTTCTGCTGTACAGGGTATGGCCCTGCAGCAGAGTGGAAAATATAGGGCTCCCGACCTGGTAAGCGGTACTATCGCCTGGCCACAGAATATATTATTTACTGGTACCTGGAATTTTAACCTGCCGGCCTGGCAATCGCAAAAGGATGAATGTGTAATAACGGGTAGGGATGGCGAAATCCGTTTCAGCTTCTTTGAGCAGGCGCCCTTGCAGCTTAAAAAGAACGGGCAGGTTACAGGCTTCGAATTTCCCGCATTAGCCCATGTGCAGGAACCGATGATCAGCCAGGTGGTGGACTATTTTCAGGGAAAAAGAGAAAATCCCTGTACCGCACAGGAAGGGGCACAGGTTATGGAATGGATTGATCAGATAGCGGTACAATGCTGATCTTACAGAAACTTTTTCCAGTACTCCAGCCAGTCAATCATGCGGCTCGTAAAACCATATTCATTATCAAACCAGGCAATGATCCGGGCATGATTACCCACGACCGAGGTAAGGGTACCATCAATGAGGCAGGAGTGTGTATTTGATTTGATATCCAGCGATACCAGTGGTTCTTCCGTATACCCAACAATACCTTTAAAGTCTATTTCGGCAGATTTACGGAAAAGCTCATTGATTCGTTCTGCTGTGACCGACTCATGAAGGACCACGCTGAAATCGCCCATTGCCCCATTGGCTACCGGTACACGGGTAGACACAGAAGCCAGTTTTCCTTTCATGCCAGGCAACAACCGCTCCAGTGATTGATGTAAATCTATTTCTACCGGTATGATCGACTCTGCAGCCGCCCTTCCGCGGCGAAACTGCTTATGAGGAGCATCTACCAGTTCCTGCCGGGATGTATAGGAGTGAAGCATATTGACCTGCAGTGAGCGGATACCGATTGCATTCAGGATATAAATAATATGCACCGAACAATTGGTCATACAGCCGCCCGGAGAAATGATATGCGTATCGGCAGTAAGGCTGCTATGATTGAAGCCATAGATCATGAGCGGAATGTCTGTAGAACCGGTGGTCGACAGCAGCACTTTTCGGGCACCTGATTTCAGATGCTCTTCTGCCGCCTCTTTTTTGCTGAAGCTGCCACTGCATTCCAGCACCACATCCACCTCCAGCCCACGCCAGGGCAGCTTTGAAGGATGATCTGTCTGAAAAGCCTGCACCTCACGTCCATCTGCCACTATAGTATTTCCTTCGAGGCGCAATGTCCCCGCATAAGTACCATATACTGAATCATATTTAAGCAGATAAAACAGGTTATCTGTAGGCATGATATCGTTGACGGCTACCAGCTCTATTCCGGGCTGGTGTATCAGGCGGCGGAACATCAACCGGCCAATACGCCCCATTCCATTGATCGCTACTCGCATGAACTCCTTTAATTTTGGACTGCAAATATCTATAAAAGAAAAGAAATAGGACACATATAGGTTTTGGAAGGAATGTCTGCTGAGGATATCGGCCTCTTTGGCCTTGTAGAACCGGCACCTCATCCTTACATGCCTGTATGGGCCTGCAATAATGACTATGCGTGCTGCAACCGTTCATGAAATAAAACAGGAGCTGACGGGCCGTAAACCGGCCGAACTGGTAGCTCTTTGCCTGCGCCTTTCGCGTTTTAAAAAAGAAAACAAGGAGTTGCTTACCTACCTGCTATTTGAAGCGCATGATGAAGCCGGCTATATTGAAACGGTAAAGCAGGAGATGGACGCCCTTTTTGAAGAGATCAATATTTCCCACCTCTATTTTGTCAAAAAAAGCCTCCGTAAGATATTAAGAGTGGCGAGTAAACATGTTCGCTACATGGGCAGCAAACAGGCCGAAGCTGAATTACTGCTGCATTTCTGTGCAAAGCTAAAAGCCTCCGGTATTCCCTTCGAAAAAAGCCAGGTGATTCTTAATATGTACAATCAGCAGCTCAAAAAACTATATGCCGCCATCGACGAGCTGCATGAAGATATACAGTATGATTTGAGGAAACAGGTAGACAATATGCTAATGTGACAAATGTGCTAATGTGATAATGTTTTTGGGCATTTTGTTTTCTGCATATTCCAGTCTTTCTCAAGACAAGCAGATGAGAACAGTTGAATAGTAATAAAAGTCGCGTAACAACTAAATGATTTTCATACCAATCATTAGCACATTTATCACATTAGCACATCAGCACATTAGTCGCATTATTCTTTTTTCCTTATCCGCATATTCAACATTTCCACTACCAGTGAAAATGCGATTGTAGTATAGATATAGCTCTTGCTGATCTTCTGATGAAAACCTTCTGCTACCAGCATAATGCCGATGGCTATAAGGAAGGAGAGGGCCAGCATTTGAAGCGTGGGATGTTTGTTGATAAACCGGCTGATAGGTCCTGCAAACGCCATCATTACGGCAATGGAAATAATAACAGCCAGGATCATTACTGCCACTTCCTCTACCATGCCGATAGCCGTCAGAATAGAATCAAAGGAAAAGACCGCATCAACGAGTACTATCTGCAGGATTACAGCAGATAGCGAAGCATATACTTTTTTCTGTCCGGGAACTTCGGCTGGCTTTTCCAGTTTATGATGAATCTCCAGCGTGCTTTTCACGATCAGGAAAAGCCCACCGGCAATCAGGATCAGATCTTTCCAACTGATTCCAATCGGCTGTCCGTTATCAGTGATGAATGATAAAGTAAATACCGGTTCTTTCAGCCGCATGATCCAGGTGATGGTCAGCAGCAGACCAATACGGAAAACCATCGCCAGGATGAGGCCGATGTTGCGGGCGCGGCGTTGCTGTGCCGGCTCCAGTTTATCGGCTATAATAGAAATAAAAATAATATTGTCTACTCCCAACACAATTTCCAGAAATGCAAGTGTAAGCAGACTTAACCATACTGCGGGATCACTAAAGTCGGGGAAATGCATAAGAAAGATGAATGAGTGAAAGTAAAGATAAGGAAAATGTGCTAATGGGTAAATGTGCTGATGTGCTAATTACGGATCCAAAGCCCCTCCGAATTACCATTAGCACACTAACATATTAGCACATTAGCATATTTTAATTAATATTGCTTCGTGTCAACCACTCTCTTAAAAAACATTTCCCTGCTCGTCGGTGTACATG
>JAGODE010000229.1 GCA_017998385.1 Chitinophagaceae bacterium
GCCTTCAGACTTAGCAGGAATACACGGGGCGAGTTGGGGTCTGTATTGAACTGGTTTACCTGCTGCTGCCGTAGCTCCGGGGCGGTGCTGCCATCGAGCCGGAAGCTGCGGATGTTTGCCTGGGTTAGATCGCGTTCCAGCAGATCGAGCATCGATGTAAACTGCGAAAAAACGAGTGCACGGCTGGTGAGCGTAATATTTTTCAATTCTTCAATCAGTACCTGCGTCTTAACCGACTCGTAGGTAAACAGGTCTTCGCCTTTTACCAGCTCGCAGGAATTACAGGCCTGCCTCAGTTTCATGATACCATGCAATACAGATAATTTTCCTGAAGCAAAGCCTTTGGTGCCGATCTCGATAAAAAGATTGGAGCGGATATTTTCCTTAATGGATTCATAGGCCTCCCGCTGATCGCTCCCCATCTCGCACCAGAGAATAGACTCCATTTTTTCGGGCAGATCAGGCGCCACCTGCTCTTTGGTACGACGCAGAATAAAAGGAGCAGTTAGTTGCTGCAGCGATTTTATTTTTTCGGGATCATTATTGCGGTCAATGGGATCAGCATATTCACGTTTGAAAAACTCGCGGCTGCCCAGCATTTCGGGCAGCATGAATTCAAACTGCCCGTAAAGATCAAAGGTATTATTCATCACAGGTGTACCACTCAATGCAATACGTGTGGCGGCCGATAAGGAGTAAATAGCTTTGGCGGTCAGTGATGCCGGGTTCTTGATGGTATGACTTTCATCGGCCACGATAGTATCGAAATGAATCTGGCTGAGTGGTCCCATATCGCTGCGCAGGGTACCATAGCTGGTGATGAGGATACGACCGCCTGGCTCATTGAGCAGCTCGGGCTCACGGGTAGGGCCGTGATAGATCAGTACAGGCAGCGCAGGTGCAAAACGATTAAGCTCCTGCTGCCAGTTATATAAAAGAGAGGAAGGGCATACAACTAGGTGACGAGCCTCGGGGGCAGCAGCCATACGACTGGCCAGAAAACAAATGGTTTGCAGTGTTTTTCCTAATCCCATATCATCGGCCAGGCAGCCACCTGCCCCGGCTTCGGCCAGCAGACGCATCCACTCATATCCTTTTTGCTGATAGGGCCGAAGGGCTTCTACTTTAATGCCTGCTGGTAAAGCATAAAGGGAACCGCCATCGGGTTGCTGCCATTTTTTCCAGCGTTTCCACCAGTCATCCTTTAATACCTGTTGACGCTGATCGAGTTCTCCGCCCAGCATGATCCATTTGCCAATCCGCACCTGTTGCTTCTGGATCTTTCCGTGCTTAATTAGCGGCCCGTATTGTACCATCCATTCTTCCGGAATGATACCCAGGCTACCGTCTTTAAGCAGTACAGCTTTCTGGCCGGCCCATAATATTTTCTGTAGTTCATTGAGCGAAACTTTCTCTTTCCCAAACCGAATATGTACCGTAAGCACCAGCATGTCCTGCTGTTCTTCCAGTACTTCAACCTCGGTCACTATTTTTTCGGAGGTATACCGGAAATGCTGCAGCATATCCATACCAGCTACCTCAATGCCCATATCCAGCAGTTGATGATATACACGGGCAAACCATTGTTTCTTTTGGGCATCGGCAAATGACAGATAGAAATAACCGTTCAGTTGCCGGGAGAAGTTGGGGTGTAATGATTCGAGGTGCTGGCGCAGCATGTTTTCGGCTTCTTCATCGCGCAGCAGGGTATAGGTTTTTCCCTGTTGTTGTATTTCGGCACTTGGCTGATAATTGCCATCAATGATAAAACCATCATACGACCATTGCGGGGTGAGTACGAGAAAACTGTTGCTGATCTCACTCAGCATAACGCGGGGTATGGGCTTGCTTTGCAACTGTTCATTGTCCATGAGCTGCCGGGTGTCGACCGGGTAATCGCCCTGGAGGCGTGCCAGAATTTCTGCAGAAAAACCTTCCCGATCTGCCGGCAAATGCTGTTGGCTGAGCCATTCCAGCGTCTGCACATCTTTCCAGGTGAGCAGAAAATATTCATTGCGGCTTTCGAGCAAAAACTGGGTACGCTGAAAACTGGTTAAGGGATATATGCTGTTATTAATATCGATCTGGCAGTGCAACACCGGACGGCCTTCTTCCATCACTGCCTCAAAACGCAGGGAGGGGCGAAAAGTACTGAAGATGCAGGGCGATGTTTTGAAGTTGCCATTTTCCTGCTTCACTTTATGGTGCCATTTTACCAAATCAAAAAATGGCTTCAGTTGCAGGAGCTGTTCATGCAGTTTACGCAGAATGGCTTTTTTGCGAAAGGCCTGTTTCTCTTCTTCTGCTGCGCCTGCAGCCTCTGCCTTACTGATGGCCTGGCGTATAGTAAGAAGTGAAGCTTTGCTGAAATGCGACAGGCTGTCGCGGGCAGGCTTGGGCAGGTCCGCAAAATGTTTTCTGATCTCGGAGGCATCCAGCTCCCGGTTATCGAGCATGATTCCCTTTGCAGTTTTTTCTACATGCAGGGATTCTATAAATAGAAAATCAGTGTTCAGTCGATGGGGAGTCAGCAACAAAATCATACCGGATCAAAAAAGGAGGCAAATATAAGATGCCGGACGTAAGTAGCGACGCAGAAGATTTTTGGATAGTACCTGTATTCAGATTTCAGCATGATGTAGCCCCCTATTGAACTCTTTTACCTGCGGCATTCTGCGTTTTCCGGGAGCAGAATTTCCCGCAGATGGCACGGATTTACGCAGATAAGTACTTTCTGACCTTTCAACGGGAATCGCTACCCATTTTTTTGGAAAAAGCTGATGACCATTGATCCTTTGCCACGATATAACTGCAGAATGGCATCCCCGGCCGGTAAAAGGCCTGGAAGGATACCGGCTTAAACCACGCATTTATGAAAAAAAGAGCTTATTTATTCACGATTGGCCTGTTGGCAATCGCATCATTGGTGAGTTGTTCGAAAAGCAAGGGTGATCCGGATCCCGACCCAGATCCCGCGGGGCCGGGCACACAGGTGGCTATTCCTGCTATTGACAATGCCGTTACCGCTTTTATGACCACTTATCAGATTCCTGGCGTATCTGTTGCCATTACCAAAAACGGGAAACTGGTTTATCTGAAATCATATGGTAAGATGAGTGCTACAGATAATACACCGGTTACGGATAATAGTCTCTACCGGATCGCGAGTGTGTCGAAGCCTATAACAGCAGTGGGGATTATGAAACTGCTGGAGGCTAATAAACTCACACTCGATTCCAAAGTATTTGGCACCGGCAGCATTTTTGGCAACGATTATCCAACAACCCAGCTGGCCAACCTCACAGACATAACCGTACGGCATCTGCTGCATCATACTGTTGGTGTCTGGGGAAATGATGCCAATGACCCGATGTTTAAAAATCCTGCGATGAATCATGAGCAGCTCATCAAATGGACCCTTGATAATTATCCGGCTACAACAGGCCGCGGTACTTACCGGTATTCCAATTTTGGTTACTGCCTCCTTGGGCGGATTATCGAAAAGTTATCCGGTAAAACCTATGAGCAGTTTATTAAAGATGAAGTACTGACTCCCTGCGGTATCAGCAATATGTCCATAGCCGGCAATACCCTCAGCGACCGTAAACCCAATGAAGTAATCTATACCGGTCAGAACGGGTATTCGCCTTACTCTTACAACATACCACGGATGGATTCGCATGGTGGCTGGATTGCCAGCGCCAAAGACCTCGCTAAGTTTATGATCCGGGTAGATGGATTCAGCAATAAACCAGACATTCTGCAACCGGCCACTATTACTGCTATGACTACCCGGTCTGTGCCTTCTTCCAATTATGCAGCCGGCTGGGGAGTAAACAATGCCAATCACTGGTGGCATACCGGATCGTTGCCGGGCACTGCTTCAGAAATTATCCGTGCCAATTCAGGATTCAGCTGGGTGATACTCTGCAATTCACGGAGCTACTCTTCCGGTTTTGATGGAGCACTGGATGGATTGCTCTGGCCCGCTGTTCAAAATGCCGGTACACCCTGGCAGGATATTGATCAGTTTTAGTTCGTAAGCGTCAATTAGGTATATCTCAATGGGCGGCCTTTTCCAGGGTTGCCCTTTTTTTATGGCTGCTTTGACGGGCGGCCCGGGTTTTCGGACAGTGCGTAAACCTTCTTAACTTGCAGCCAATTTCGCCCTTCATGCACTATTTTATTACCGGTGGAGCAGGATTTATTGGTAGCAATCTTATTGCGGAAATATTACGCAGAGAGCCAGGTGTATCCGTTACCTGTATAGATAATTTTGACCCTTTTTATTCACCTGCTATCAAGGATTTTAATATCCGCGAATTCAAATCCCTTCCCAATTTCCGTTTCCTGAGCATTGATCTGGCCAAAACCCCGGCGACCAGGCTGACCGAACTGGTGCCCGAATCAGTTGATGTGATTGTGCACCTGGCAGGTAAGGCCGGCGTGCGGCCCAGCATTCAGAATCCCGAAGCCTATCAGGAAGCTAATATCATAGGATTGCAGCATACCCTCGACTTTGCCCGCCTGAAGAGCTGCAACCAGTTTGTTTTTGCCTCCAGCAGCAGCGTGTATGGGGTCAATGATCATTTTCCCTGGAAGGAAGATGAGCAATTATTGCCCATAAGTCCCTATGCCATGACCAAACTGGCTGGCGAAATGATGGGTCATGTGTATCACCGGTTGTATGGTATGCGCTTTATTGCTCTTCGTTTCTTTACGGTATATGGTCCGGGTCAGCGTCCGGATCTGGCTATCCATAAATTTACCCGGGCAATACTGGCAGATAAGCCCATACCTGTTTTTGGTGATGGCAGTACCAGTCGCGATTACACATTTGTAGGCGATACGGTACAGGGTATACTCGGAGCTATGCAGTATAAGGATTCCGGTTTTGAAGTTATTAACCTGGGCAATCATTATACGGTAACATTACTTGGGCTGATTGCAGCGATAGAAAATGTAATTGGTAAAAAAGCTGTAATAGACTGGCAGCCCGATCAGCCGGGTGACGTACCGCGTACGTTTGCAGATATCAGCAAGGCCCGCCAATTACTGGGTTATAATCCTTCCACAGGTCTAGAGCAGGGTCTCCGTGCATTCTATGACTGGTACAAAGCCAATCAGACTATTCTGGAATAACACAGGTCAGGCTTTTACAACAGGTATCTCTTCCTTATTGTGATATAAGCGGCGTACAGTATAGGTTTTCTTGTTTTGTGATTCGAAGTAGGTGCGCACGTTAATATCAGCAATGATACCAATGGTGATGAGTTGAATACCCCCAAGCAGCAGGATCATGCCCAGTATGAGCAGGGGCCGATTCCAGATATTATGCCCCATCAGTTTAATGACAAGCAGATACAGGTTTATAAGTAAACCCAACCCAAAACTGATAAAGCCGATGGTGCCAAACAGGTGCATGGGCTTTTGCAGGTATTTTCTGAAAAAAACCATGAGTATCAGATCGGCCATTACTTTAAAAGTACGGTTGATGCCATACTTGCTTTTACCAAACTGGCGGGCATGATGTTTTACATCTACCTGGGTTATACGGGCGCCCTGTAATTTGGCCAGTACGGGAATAAATCGATGCAGTTCTCCATAGAGACCCAGTTCTTCGGCAATTTCGCGTTTGAACACTTTAAGCGTACATCCGTAATCTTTGATATATACGCCCGTCATACGGCGGATAAGTGCATTGGCGATACGGCTGGGGATTTTGCGCAGGATGAAACCGTCTTTCCGGTTTTTGCGGTTACCGGCCACCACATCCCAGTCTTCTTTTTTCAGCAGCTCCAGCATGGAAGGGATGTCTGTAGGATCATTTTGAAGGTCACCATCCAGCAGGGCTACATAGCGGCCGGTAGAGTAGTCGATGCCGGCAGTCATAGCCGTGCTTTGGCCATAATTCTTGCGGAGTTCGACCAGTTTTATGCGGTCATCGGCATTGGCCAGGATTTCCGGGATGGTTTTATCAGAAGAGCCGTCATCAACCAGTATCACCTCATAATCAATGCCTGCGAGTGCAGATCTTACAGCTGCCAGCAGGGGCTTAATATTGTCTTCCTCATTCATCACCGTAATGATGACAGATAATTCCCGCATAGAATGAATTGAGGGGCAAAATTACGAGTATAAAAGGTATAAAAGTATAAAGGTTTAAAAGGCGAAAGGTAGAAGGATAAAGGTCTTTGCCTTTACCTTCTACCTTTGACCCTGGTGCCTCTTTTTTTTAAACTTTTATACTTTTAAACCTTTATACTTTTTAAACCAGTCCTGCCAGCTCCAGGCTTCTTTTCTTCAGCTTCCTGATCTCCACATCTTCAATTACCGGGTTGGGTGTGAGAATGAGTGAGGTGTTTCCTTCGCGCCACCAGTTGCTTTTCCTGAGTTCGCTGAAAGCAATCACGCCTACCAGGTATTTGCGTTCTTCCTGGGCATGCCACTCTTCGATCCATGCAAATTGATCGCGTGGAATGAGGTCCAGGTTATCGAAGCTGACGTATACACGCAGGTAAAGATCGTTGCTCAGCTGGTGAGGCGTATGGTGATACAGTTTTTTATACTCGTATTTGTATTGATAACGGAGCGCAGATATATCGCTCAGCACAGCGGAAGCCGTAGGGAAACTGCCTGCGCCTTTTCCATAAAAGAATTGTTTGTCGGCAAATCCGCTTTCAATTACCACACCATTGTATTCATTTTTTACAAAAGCCAGGTGGTCATCGTGATTCACAAACTGGGGTAAAACAAAGGCGGCCACTTTCCCATCCTGCAGTTTCTGCGCCTGGGCTACCAGTTTGATCTGCTGATTGCGGGCACGGGCTACCGCCGCATCGCCGGCCTGTATGTTCTGAATACCATTGAAAAGAATTTCCTCCGGGGCGGCCTTGATACCATAGGCATGCGTGAGCAGGAAAGTCCACTTGTTAACCGCATCGTAACCTTCCACATCCAGTTTGGGATTGCTTTCGGCAAAGCCCAGTTGCTGCGCCAGTATCAGCGCCTGTTTGAAGTCAAGCCCTTCTTCAAACATTTTGGTAAGAATAAAATTGGTCGACCCGTTTACAATAGCTTTGATAGAGTGCAGCAGGTCATTGTCGTAATATTCTTCGAGGTTACGGATGACAGGAATGGAGGCACAGGCCGCAGATTCGTACAGCAGCGACCGGCCGGTTTCCTGCTGCAGTTGTAAAAGGGCCTCAAGATGCTCGGCAATCATTTTTTTGCTGGCGCTTACCACATCCTTTCCATTGCGCAGGGCTGTAGATACAATGGTGAATGCTGCATCTGCATCATCAATTACTTCTACAATCACGTTGATGGAAGGATCTTCCAGCAACTCCTCTTTGCTGGTAGTAAAAAGTTCAGCAGGGGCATTTCTTTTTTTCTCCGGGTGACGGATACAGACTTTTTTCAGCTCAGCTTTAAGCGATGGTGTTTGCTGCAATACTTTGTAGAGACCTTCGCCCACTACACC
>JAGODE010000230.1 GCA_017998385.1 Chitinophagaceae bacterium
GGTAAAAGGTAGAGGGTAGAAGGTAAAGGGTATGAGGCAAGATGCAGAACCTTTTATCTTCCGCCTTTGCCCCTTCACCTTGTTGCGGCTATCTTTTATGGAGGTAAAAGGTAGAGGGTATAAGGTAAAGGGTATGAGGCAAGATGCAGAACCTTTTACCTTCCGCCTTTGCCCCTTCACCTTGTTGCGGCTATCTTTTATGGAGGTAGAAGGTAGAGGGTAGAAGGTATAGGGTGTAAGGCAAGATGCAGAACCTTTTACCTTCCGCCTTTTACCTTTCTCCTTTTTACAGATTACCGAGGGTATACATTTTTCCCTGTGGCGTGGGGTTGCCACCTTTTTTCTCGAGTGTAATGGCAAAGGCCTGAGCGCCTGTTGCGCTCTTCATGGTGAGGAGCAGTTTCTTACGTCCGATGAATACATCGTTGGGGATCATGCCGGCATCAACAGGCTGACCATTGATAAGCGCCCAAAGCTGGTACTGCATATGGCTGGGTGGAGCCGGCAGATTATTTACCATCAGGTACACGTCTTTATTAAGACTGTCCCAGTAAACGGTAGCATAGGCGGCCGGGGCTTCGTTGGTACCTTTCATACCGGCCATTTTCACATGCGGATTGGAAGTGAGTACTTCCATATCTTTTTCCATATCCCCCAGCATGTTCATAGCAGAGTCTTTGTCTGAACGCAGGCCGGCAATTTCCTGCTGCAGGCGGTTGTTTTTTTGCTGCAGGGTCAGGTTCCACACAAGGCTCACAGCAAGTAACAGAACGGCTACAGCCGCCGCTATGGCCTGCCAGTTTATTCGCCGGCGTGCGGTGAGAGATATGACGGGAGTTTTCTCTTGTGGCGCAGCAATGGCGGTTATCAGTTCTTCTTTCAGCGAAGGCAATACAGGCAATGCGTTTTGCATGGCCTCACGTTCCAGGACTTCTTCAAAGGCCTGGCGTGCAGCAAGCACTTCAGGATGATTGGCGCAGGCCTGTTCAAACTCGCGTTGTTCTTCCGCCGAGGCCAACCCCATCACATAGCTTTCGACTATGCCACTTGATATGTATTCCTTTATATTCACTTCTTTCAGCTGATCATCGTTCTTAATTGTGTTAATGCAGTTCTGATCCTTGTCTTAACCGTGCCAAGAGGGATATTAAGCGCCCTGGAAATTTCTTCGTGCGTATAGCCCTTGAAATAGGAAAGATCGATCAAAACCCGGTGCTCTTCTTTAAGCTTACTGAGAATACTGCGTAAGCCCACATCTACCGTTTGCGGTTTGTCAGCAAATGTTTCTCCTGCTTCCGTCTCCGGAACCGGCCGGTTTTTTAGAGTATTCTGATAGCCCTTCGAGCGGAGTTTGTCAATGGCCGCATTCCGCGCCACATTCATCATCCAGGTAAACAGGCGGCCTTTTGCCGGATCGTATAAATCAATTCTCCGCCAGATATTGATAAACGATTCCTGCAAAACATCACGTGCCGTTTCCGGATCGGATATTATGGCACCGATCACGCCCATCAATGCACCCGCGTAGTTATCATACAGATAACCAAAAGAGCGGTCATTGCGTTGGCGCAATAAGGCAATAAGCTCCTGTTCACTATATTTTTCGGTAGTGGTCAATGAGTTGGTTAATAATACAGCACATCAGCCATGTGCCATACATCAACATATACGTTTGAAAGATAAAACCGGATTTAGGCAACCACGGCTTCGTAACCGGCAGCATCCAGCAGTCCGTTTACATCATCCGGATTATCAACAGTCATTTTAATCATCCAGCCTTCGCCATAAGGGTCATTATTTACCAGCTCGGGGGCGTTGGCAAGTGCGGCATTGAGTTCGGTAACGGTACCGCTTACAGGAAGAAACAGGTCAGATACGGTTTTTACCGCTTCTACCGTTCCAAATACATCACCGGCGGCCAGTGGCTTGCCAATGCTCTCAA
This sequence comes from Chitinophagaceae bacterium, assembly GCA_017998385.1. Lineage (GTDB taxonomy): Bacteria > Bacteroidota > Bacteroidia > Chitinophagales > Chitinophagaceae > CAYMZZ01. The sequence goes on from JAGODE010000230.1 coordinate 1,943, forward strand.
CTTCTACATAAACGATATCACCCAGCTCGCGCTGAGCAAAATCTGTAATACCAATAGTGGCAACATTGCCTTCAAGACTGATCCATTCGTGGTCTTTGGTGTAACGGAGATGGGCAGGAAAACTCATAATGAACGATTTATAGCGCAAATATGCGCAAAAGGAAATTACAAATGACCGGTAGCCAGGAAGTTTTTTCGCATTTCGCCGGAAAATAGAGGCCGTTCAGCCCGGTTTTCGAGCCACTTGTCGGCTAGTGTTTTACACTCCTATGACAGGAGGGTATCTTTGAGCCCCCAATCAAAAGTGGAAATTGTATATGAGAAAATTTGTATTTGCACTGCTGGCCCTGCTGACCACCCAGGCCCTTTTTGCCCAGAAACTGACGGGAGTGGTTAAAGATCAACAAGGTAAGGGCCTCGACAAGACTACAGTGTCTTTGTTGCGTGCCAAAGATTCAAGCGTAGCTAAACTGGCTGTTTCAGATGCCCAGGGTAAATTTTCAGTTGAAGCGACCCCCGGTCAATACCTGGTCAGCTTTTCACATGTAGGCTATATACCCCAGTTTTCAAAAGTGGTAGACCTGTCTGCCGGCAACCAGTCGCTCGGCGATGTGGTGATGGAAAAAGCAGAAGCAGCCCTGCAGGGTGTAACGGTGACCTCACAGCGCCCGGTTGTAGAAGTAAGAGCCGACAAAACCATCCTTAATGTGGAAGGTACGATCAATGCAGTAGGTCAGGATGCCCTTGAACTGCTGCGTAAATCGCCCGGCGTGATCGTTGATAAAGACGATAATTTAAGCCTGGCCGGTAAAAACGGCGTACAGGTATATATTGATGGTAAACCCACACCACTTTCTGGTGCAGACCTGGCCAATTATCTGAAAAGCCTTCAATCTGCCCAGATCGAGTCTATTGAACTCATCACCAACCCGTCTGCCAAATATGAAGCGGCTGGTAATGCAGGTATCATCAATATCCGCCTCAAGAAAAATAAAACATTTGGTACAAACGGCTCAGTAAATGCCGGATATGCTATCGGTACTTATCCTAAAGCCAATGCCGGTCTTTCGCTGAACCATCGCAACAAAAGCGTGAACATTTTTGGCAATTACAATTATAATGTAGGCAAAAATGCAAGCACCTTCCATTCATTCAGCGATCGCTTCGATACCATTTTCCGCCAGACAAATAAAATGTCTTTTGATAACAATACACATGGCTTCAAAGTAGGAATGGACTATTTTCTGAATGCCAAAAGCACTATCGGCGCGGTTGTAAATGGTAATCTTGCTGAAAACGACATGCACACGAAAGGCCCCATGACATTTACTTACAAGCCTACCAACCAGATCAATCGTACACTGGAAGCAATGAACAATAACAATGTTCAGCGCGACAACGTAAATGCCAATATCAACTACCGGTACTCGGTAGCCGGCGGCAAGGACCTGAGCATTGATGCCGATTACGGATTCTTCAATATCCGCTCCAATCAGTTCCAGCCCAACTATTACCTTACTTATCCCGGTCGAGATACCATCAGCTCTGCTGTGTATAACATGATCGCTCCTACCGATATTGACCTGTATTCGGTAAAGGCAGATTATGAGCAAAACTTTAAAGGCGGACGCCTCGGCATCGGTGGTAAAGTTGGTTTTGTGAATACAGATAATGACTTCCGTCGCTACAATGTATACAATAGCGGTAAAGTACTGGATACACTCAAAAGCAACCGTTTTGAGTATAAAGAAAATGTAAATGCGTTGTATGTAAATTATAACAAAGCATACAAAGGATGGATGCTGCAGGTAGGTGTGCGTGCAGAGAATACACATTCAAAAGGAACCTCTACCGGTTATAAACAACTGAATAATGGTGATTATGTTGCCTACGACAGTTCATTCGACCGCAACTATACAGACTTCTTCCCGAGCGCAGCTGTTACGTTCAATAAGAACCCGATGAACCAGTGGAGCATTTCTTACAGCCGTCGTATTGATCGTCCGGCTTACCAGGATCTTAATCCTTTCGAGTTCAAACTCAACGAGTATACGTATATGAAAGGAAATACGCAGCTGCGTCCCCAGTATACCAACAGCTTCGGAATTACCAATATTTTCAAATTCAGACTTACCAGCACGCTGAACTATAGCCACGTAAAAGACATTTTTGCGCAGCTGCCCGATACCATCGAAAAGACAAAAGGATTCCTGACCAAGAAAAACCTGGCTACACAGGATGTAGTGAGCCTGAGTGTAAGTTATCCTTTCCAGTATAAATGGTATAGCTTCTTTGCCACAGCCAATGCATACTACTCTTATTACAAGGCCAACTTTGGTGGTGGCGACCGTAATATCAAACAGGGAGTATTCTACTATACTTACTATATGCAAAACAGCTTCTCACTCGGAAAAGGATGGACAGCAGAGCTGAGTGGTTATTACAATGCGCCTTCATTGTGGCAGGGTGTGTTTAAATCAAAAGGACTTGGCTTTATCGATGCCGGTTTACAGAAGACAGTGTTTAAAAACAAAGGCAACCTGAAACTGGTGGTGAGTGATGTTTTCCGTACACTGAAATGGTCTGGTTATACCAACTTTACCGGCGCCTACAGCCAGGCAAATGGTAGCTGGGAAAGCCGCCAGCTGAAAGTAAACTTCAGCTATCGGTTTGGTAACTCGCAGGTAAAAGCTGCCCGTCAGCGTAAAAGTGCAATAGAAGACGAAAACAAACGTGCCAACTCCGGTGGCAGCCAGATTGGTGGCCCGGGTGGAAACTAAGTAGTAAGGGTAATCCATAAAAAAAGCAGGATATCCGTGAGGATATCCTGCTTTTTTTATGGCAGAAGGTAAAGGGTAAGAGGTAAAAGCCTTTTACCCTTTACCTTTTACCTCTTCTTTCTTTTCACCAGTTTTGTTCCTATTATCCGCACATCCTCCCGCGGCCGGTCCCGGTCGGGTCCGGTGCTGGTGGCAACAACAGATATTTTTTCAACTACATCCAGGCCTTTGATGACTTCGCCAAATACGGTATAATTTCCATCGAGATGAGGTGTGCCGCCAATGCTGGTATATACAGCTCTTTGTTCGGCAGGTATTTTTCTTTTGAGCCGGTAGGTTTCAACAGAATCGAGCCCCGCTTCACTAAATATCCGCCCCTGTACAATATAGAACTGGCTGGCGCCACTGGCTTTTTCCGGGTTGGCGTTATCGGGCAGGCGGGCTGCTGCCAGGGCACCCCGCTTGTGAAAAAGAGTGGCCCTGAACTCGGCCGGAAGAGTATAACCGGGGCCGCCATTACCCAACGGAATCCCGGGAGCAGCCTGCTTGCTATTCGGATCGCCCGCCTGAATCATAAAATTCTTTATGACGCGGTGAAAAAGAATACTGTCATAGTAATGTGATTTTACCAGTCGTAAAAAATTGTCGCGGTGCTGCGGTGTTGAATCAGAGAGGCGAACGAGGATATCGCCATAATTGGTTTGTATCAATACATCACGGCGACGGTCTTTTTTACGAAGCGATACGGATGATTGAGTCTGCCCCTGCAGATAAAGACAGGCGGCCAGTAACAGGAATAAAGCTTTCATGATATCCGGTAAATAAGGAGATGGTTGTTTTATACCGGAACAAATAAACAAAATCTAGTCTGAAAGAAGAAGCCTTAAAAACCCTGCTCATCAAAATAGAGGAGGATATGGTCTTTAAGAAAGTTTTCCTGCTCGATTGGGTTCATAACGGGCATGGGTTTCAATTGTCTGAAATGAGGCCAGCCATCTGCATCCACGCCCTCCTGCTCATAATAGCCGCTGGGCTGCAGTAGTCGGCATACAGCTACATGCATCAGGTCCTGCTTCTGCTCTTTGGTAAATTTGGGACGTATCTTGCCCAGTTCCTGCATACCAATGAGGAACAGGATGGTTTCCATGTCGGGTTTTTTCTCAAAACGCTCTACCAGCCGGGCTTCCAGGTTCCACCAGCGTTGTTGAAGATCATCTGTTGCAAACATGGGGCAAAGGTACGGTAATCTGCAGCTTCGGAGATGCTCCGCAGGTCCTGGTTAGTATCATCAGCGTCAGAATCTTACCTTTGCGCAAATTTCAATTATCATGCTGCAGCTACAGGTTTTGCGACAGGACCCTGAAGGGGTGAAAAAAAAGCTGGCCCGCCGTCATTTTGCCGAGCCGGCCCTGGTTGACCGCATCCTTACACTGGATGACCAACGAAAAAAATTACAACTGGAATTTGATAATAATCAGTCGAAGGTAAACAGTACCTCGAAAGAGATAGGTCACCTAATGAAAAAGGGCGATAAAGAAACTGCCGAAATGCGTAAGCAGGAAGTGGCCACACTAAAAGCGACCCTGGAACCCATACAGGAGCAGCTCTCTGTCACTGAAAAGGAATTGCAGGATGAGCTGGTAAAGCTGCCCAACCTTCCTTCGGACCAGGTGCCCGATGGCGCTTCGCCTGCTGATAATGTGGTGCTAAAACAGGGCGGCACGCTGCCACAACTGGCAGCCGATGCACAACCCCACTGGGACCTGATCAAAAAGTATGATATTATCGACTTCGAAACAGGCGCCAAGATCACGGGGAGTGGTTTTCCTTTGTACAAAGGAGCAGGAGCCCGTTTGCAACGTGCACTCATCCAGTATTTTCTTGATTTCAACACAGAAGCCGGTTACACCGAGTACCTGCCTCCGTTTATGGTCAATGAAGCTTCAGCCTATGGCACCGGACAGCTGCCCGATAAAGAAGGTCAGATGTATCATATGCCGGCCGATTCTTTTTACATGATCCCTACATCGGAAGTACCGGTTACCAATATTTATCGCGATGAGATACTGAAAGAAGCAGACCTGCCCATCCGCATGACTGCTTACTCCCCCTGTTTCCGTCGCGAAGCAGGCAGTTTTGGTAAGGATGTGCGCGGCCTCAACCGCCTGCATCAGTTTGAAAAGGTTGAGATTGTACAATTGGTGCGTCCCCAGGATAGCTACACCGCACATCAGCAAATGGTAGATCACGTGGAGCGCCTGCTGCAGTCACTTGAGCTGCCGTATCGCATCCTGGCCCTGTGTGGAGGTGATATGGGCTTTACTTCAGCGCTCACGTATGATTTTGAAGTATACAGCGCCGCTCAGCAGCGCTGGCTTGAAGTGAGCTCTGTTTCCAATTGCTGTACAAAATGATGGAATATCTCGGTCAAGAGCAGTCGCTCCTCCGATATAAGCCCCACGTCCAAGACTTACAAATTGTTGTATTTGAGTCCCACCGCCAATCCCCACTCGGTCACCAATTTTTACGTGACCAGCAAAGTTTGTAGAGTTGGCGATTGTACAATTATTTCCAACAACAACATCATGACCGATGTGCACGTAGGCCATAAATAAATTATCATTGCCAACAGTTGTCGCCGTCTCTTCTTGGGTACCACGATTAAACGTGCAAAATTCACGGATAATATTACGATCACCAATTTTTAAATACGCACGCTGC
>JAGODE010000231.1 GCA_017998385.1 Chitinophagaceae bacterium
GCCAATAAGCCCTGTTGTTAATAATAGGCGGAATGTATAGCTGGTCATAGATTAGTCTTTTTTGTCGTTGATGATGAGCATGGAAAGAACCAGTTGCGAAGACTGATTGCCACGCCATCTGTCATTGAGCACCAGTCGGCTGAGATTGGAGGTGCTGTCTTCGTGATTCAGAAAAAAACCGTTTTGCTCTGTACCGGCAGTGGTGAGCAATGAGTTTATATACGGAGTGATATTAAAACGGTAGTAGGTGTTTTCGCCGTAGATGCCATCAATTACAGGATCTACCTGCAGCAGGTAAGAGCCGGAGGAATCGTATACCTGCTGACCTTCTATATTCGTAATATCTGTAGTGGTAAGGTATAGTTTTGAAGGCAGCCGGTACGCGTCATTTGTATACGAGAGCGGCTCCGGGCGAAGGATCAGTTCTGCTTTTAACAGTTTTGCCAGACTGTTGTTGTACAGCAATGAACGCAGCGTGGGAAATGTGAGTTTAATACGCATCCGCATACCAGCCTGCATAAATGCGAGGTGATCTGTCTGAGCACTTGGTATTTCGGTTACATAACCGGCGGTTGAGCTGAGTCCTGTGCCGCTGCGATCGGGGATGAGCTGGTTAAATGCCAGGTCGTTTGCCAGTGAGGTAAAATCTACATAATGATCTTCGGGATAAGGAAATGTATGATGATAGTGTAACCGGATAATAATATCGCCTGCAGCACCTCTGAAGCCAAATACGGCGCCCAGGTCTGTATCACCCACATCTATGCGGAGTCCCTGCATATAGTTAAGAAAGTTGGCCTCATCGCTCAGTTCTGTAGCCTCCTGTTGCAATTTGGCCAGCAGCTCGCGGCCTTTGGCATCGTCGAGGCGGATATAAAATGAGTCGGTGGCAGTGGGCCGTATCCGGATTTGTCTTTGTCCCAGTATGGCAGGCTTAACAGCTACCTGGCTGGTATTATACAGAAATGAGCTGTAGGTATGTAAAATGGGTTGAGCCAGCTCCTGCACGCGAAAATTGAGTGGCTGGGTAGTGTCTCCATAATAATATTTATTAAGACGTACCAGCAGGGTAAGTGAATCAAATATGGCGGAAGTGGGTATATCCGGTTTTTCTGAAGGGATGGTGAATTGAGCATATACTTTACCACTTACCGTGCCCAGGTAAGGATCCCTGTAGCGGCCAATGAGGTATGAAGTAATATTGTTGGTTTCGAAGGAATCTCTGAATACCGTGGCCATCTCGATGCCGACGGAGTCTACAGAGATCAGTTTGGTATAACCTTCGTCTGGCACAGAGCCAAATAATACTTCATTGCGTGTGCAGCTTTGTACAATTAAAAGGCTGGTAATAATAACAGGTAATAAAGAAAGCCTGATCAGCTTCGGGTTCATGCGCAAATGCTTTTAGGATCAAATGCTGCAATTTATTGGGGTGTGTAGCTCCTGAATTGTTATAGTATATCAATGATGCAGATTAATCGGTGAACAGGATATCTGCGCCGACTATGGGCTGTTTGCCCTGTGCAATGGCTCTTTTGCCGCCAATTCCTCTATCGTATATGCCCCTCCCGGCTTCGTCTATATGTTGGGCCGGTTCATCTATTTTAAGATAATGTTCCCGGTCTGTGCCGATACTTTTATCGAAATTCTTCTGTACACAGGCCATTGGCCTTTATAAAAACTACTAAACTAATACTAGATGAAAAGGACGTATGCTTATTGGGTAGGGGCTTCACTGATTATAACCTCACTGGTGGCTGCACCCGGCTGTACCAAGTCTACCGATGATGATAGCGAGCTGGTAGGCAACTGGAAGCGGAGCGATGATTTTGAAGGAAATGCCCGTAGTGAAGCGGTGAGCTTTGTGATTGGCGATAATGCTTATGTGGGTACAGGCGCTACAAATACAAATACTGAGCGCTTTAAAGATTTGTGGGAGTATAATGTAACACGTCGCTACTGGGTGCAAAAGGCTGACCTGCCGGGAGCTGCCCGCAGTTCTGCCATAGCTTTTGCTATTGGCAGCAAGGGTTATGTAGGCACGGGGTATGATGGCGCACAAAGACTGTCGGATTTCTGGGAGTACGATCCGTCTGATGATACCTGGACACAGAAAGCCAATTTTGGAGGCAGTGCCCGTACAGATGCTTCTGCATTTACCATAGATGGCAATGGCTATGTGGCCTGCGGATACGATGGTAATTGGCTGAAAGATCTGTGGGAGTATACACCCGGAGCCGGTAGTGCAGACCCCGGCACCTGGACCAAAAAAGCGAGTGTGGGTGGTAGTAAACGTTCAGCGGCCATGTCCTTCACATTTGGCGGTAAGGCCTATATATGTGCCGGCGTAAACAATGGAGAAGTGCAGCAGGATCTCTGGCAATACGATCCGGTGGAGGATACCTGGGTCGAGAAAACGAAGATTTATAACTACTCAGACGATAGTTATGATGATGACTGGGGTACGATTGCCCGTCACAATGCAGTTGTATTCACCATTGGTAATTATGTGTACCTGGCAACAGGCGAAAACGGTTCCATCAACTCAACCACCTGGCGTTATGATCCGGTCAATGATACCTGGGTAGAGAAAACCGGGTTTGAGCAAACCGGCCGTACCGGGGCAGTGGCCTTTGCGATCAGCAACCGTGGCTTTGTGCTCACTGGTCGCAGCGGAACGCTTATGATGGATAATATGTATGAATTTTTACCTGATGACGAGCAAGTTGACAATGACTAATGGTAACAAAAGCCGGTCATTCTGGATACTCATGACGGCCTTACTGATCTCAGCAGGTATATGGGGACTGGCCTGGCGGGTCAATCAACCTGCCCGGCCGGCCCTTTCGGCTCGTGTATTTCAGACTACAGCGGGCTGGGGTTATGATATACTGGTAAATGACAGCCTGTTTATTCACCAGGAGACAATGCCTGTAACAGGTGGGGGAAAGGGATTTGCACATAAGGAATGGGCTGAAAAGGCTTCCCGTCTAATAATTAACAAAATGGAAAATGGACGGCACCCCAGGCTCACTAGTTTTGACATGGCTCAGATTTGTGAAAAAGACACGCTCATATATGACAAACAGGGAACGCCTGAATAGTTTTTTGCTTTCCCTGTTCGGGATGAAGAAGACCATTAACAGGGGGCATCTGCTGTTGATTATCCTGATCCATGTGGCGGGCTGGTGCCTTCTCTTCTTTTTACCCGTATTGCTTTACCCGGTGCGGATCAACGACAACTGGTTTTATACACGTGAGATCGTTGATAAATCCATTCTGATCATTCTCTTTTATACAAACTATTATTTACTGATACCCCGGCTTTTTGAACGGAAAAGATACCTGGCATATACTGGTAGTGTCCTGCTGGCATTTATAGTATATCTGGGGTCGCATATGGCGCTGCGCTTTTCTTTTATGGGAGGAGCCGGAGGGCCGGTGGTACGCATTTTTAATCCGGCACCCGGGCCGGCCGATACGCTGGTGAATCCGCTCGTGTATCATGAGTTTATCGAAAGTGGAGTGCGTAAAGTAAAATTTGACACAAATATGCCCTTTCGGCGAAGCTTTGCCGAAAGAGGAGTAGCTGTAATGGGACAGTCGGCTGTGCCAATGGGAGTAATGCCGGATGAAGTGATGCTGTTTGGCATCCCCAAACCCATGGTGATGCTTTCATTTAACCGTACCCTCAGTTCCTTTGTATTAATGTTGCTGATGGGCGGTTTTATCAGACTGGCCTACTCATTTATTCGCAATCAGAATGAAAAAAAAGCACTCGAAAATGCCAATCTCAATGCAGAGGTCAATTTTCTGAAATCGCAGATCAATCCTCATTTTCTTTTTAATACCCTCAACAGCATCTATGCCCAGGCGCATTCCCGTTCAGAAAATACAGAGTTTTCTATTCTGAAATTATCAGAACTGCTGCGGTATGTACTGTATGACTCGGGTGCAGAGAAAGTAGAACTGGCGCGCGATATACAATACATCAACAACTATATAGACCTGCAACGCCTGCGGCTCAGCAACCGTATTCAACTGGATTATGCAGTGGAAGGAAACCTGGATGGGCTCCGCATCGCTCCCATGCTGCTGATCAGCTTTATTGAGAATGCGTTCAAACATGGGATCAGCTATACCCAGCCGGGGTCTATCCTGATCCATATCAAAACAGCGGGGCAGGAATTGCAGTTGCTGGTTCATAATCCACTGATAGAAAAGGAAGGATTCGCTCCCGGGGGACTGGGATTAAAAAATGTAACACGCCGTCTGGCGCTACTATACCCTGACCGGCATAAGCTGGATATTATCCGTACACCGGACACACATATTGTAAACTTAAAACTGGATCTGTCAAATGCTTAACTGCTTAATTATCGATGATGAACCGCTGGCACTGCAGCTACTGGAAGATTTTGTAAGCAAAACACCCTACCTCAGGCTGGCAGGTAAGTTTGAGGAGCCGCTGCAGGCATTGCAGGTGCTGAAAGAACAGCCGATTGATTTATTGTTTCTGGATATACGTATGCCCGATATCTCCGGCATCGATTTTTACCGCTCACTGCCGTATAAACCGGAAGTGATCTTTACAACGGCTTACAGCGAGTTTGCGATCGATGGTTTTGAGTTGAAGGCGATGGATTACCTGCTCAAACCTATTTCGTACGAAAAATTCCTGACGGCCTGCAACCGGGTCAACGATTTTCTGGCGGCGAGACAGCTAAAGGAAAAAAAGGAAAAGGATTATTTCTTTATCAATGTCTCGCACAAGATGCATAAAATATTTTTTGATGATATCCTTTACCTGGAGGGGTACAAGGATTATACAAAAGTGCATCTTGCCGGCAGCCCCAATCCGCTGCTGATCCTGCATAACCTGAAATATTTTGAGGATCTGCTGGAAAACAAGGAGTTTATCCGCATTCACCGTTCCTATATCGTATCGTTAAGAAAACTCAATACCATCTCCCGCAAAGCGGTGAGTATTGGCAGTCTGCAGTTGCCGGTAAGCGATAATTACAGGGATGGTTTTTTTGCCCTGATTGGCGAACACGCGAAGTAAGAATGATGTAAAGTGTATAAAAAGTTTAAAGGGTATAAAGGGGAAAATCGCTTTAAACCCTTTATACCCTTTAAACACTTTAAACTTCTGGTGCTACAGATGTTTTTTTATCTCTTCCACCAACTCCGTCTTGGTAATCGGTACGCCCATAATCTTATTATATCCTTTGGCATCTATCAGGAATACATCGCGTATGATCTTGATGAGCTGGCCATTGTTTATTTCGGGTATAAGAACTGTGTCGAAGTTTGACAGTATAGTACCCAGGTTGGAAGGGAATGGACGGAGATAGCGCAGATGAGCATGGCTTACGGCATGACCGCCTGCCTGCAGCTCAGCTACTGCAGATTTAATAGCCCCGTAGGTAGACCCCCAGCCCAACACCAGCACCCTGCCTTTATCTGCACCACTGTCAATCTTTTGCTCGGGCACATATTCGGCTATCTTATCAACCTTCTGCTGGCGGATCTTTACCATCAGTTGGTGGTTATCGGGGTCGTAGCTAATATTGCCCGTGATGTTTTGTTTTTCGAGTCCGCCAATGCGGTGTTCCAGTCCGGGTGTGCCGGGTACGGCCCATGGGCGTACCAGTTTTTCATCGCGCAGGTAGGGCTGTAGTTTTTCCTCGCCATGTCCCAGTTCTGTTTTGAATTTGACATGAATGGGAGGAAGGTCGGCCGTTTGCGGAAAGCGCCAGGGTTCGGCACCATTGGCAATGTACCCATCGCTCAGAAAGATAACAGGGGTCATGTGCTGTACGGAAATACGTACGGCTTCATAAACGGCGTCGAAGCAATCGGCAGGGGTAGAGGCCGAAATGACGGGCATAGGGCATTCGCCATTACGTCCGTAGTATGCCTGCAGCAGGTCAGATTGTTCGGTTTTTGTGGGCAGACCGGTAGAAGGACCACCACGCTGTACGTCTACAATGACCAGGGGTATTTCCAGCATGACAGCCAGTCCCATGGCTTCTGCTTTGAGGGCCATGCCGGGTCCGGAGGTGGTGGTGACACCCAATGATCCGCCATAGGCGGCACCGATAGCCGAGGTGATGGCGGCTATCTCGTCTTCTGCCTGGAAGGTGCGGATACCAAAATTTTTGTGACGGCTTAGTTCATGTAAAATATCTGAAGCGGGGGTAATAGGGTAGCTGCCCAGAAACAGGGGCAACCCACTGGTTTGAGCGGCGGCAATGAGTCCGTACGCGAGGGCCTGGTTGCCCATAACAGAGCGGTAGTTGCCGGGCTGCATCTTTGCCTTTTCCACTTTGTAGGTGGTTGTAAAGGCTTCGGTGGTTTCGCCATAGTTGTAGCCGGCCTGCAGCACTTTAAGGTTGCTGTCAAAAATATCGGGCTTTTTACCAAACTTATCTTTCAGGAAACCTATGGTGCTTTCCATATCACGGCCATAGAGCCAGTAAAGAAAACCCAGTACAAACATATTTTTGGCCCGGTCCTTTTCTTTCATGCCCATTGTGAATTCCTTGAGGGCCTCGCGGGTCATCTTGGTCACATCCATGCGGAGCACATCGTAGCCTTCGAGACTGCCGTTTTCGAGCGGGTTTTCGCCTTCGGGGTAGTTGGCCAGGCGCAGATTCTTGGCGTCAAAACCATCTGTATTCACAATGATTTTGCCACCTTTTTTAAGTGCGCCCAGGTTGGTCTTTAAGGCTGCGGCATTCATGGCTACCAGCACATCGCAGGCGTCGCCGGGCGTATATACGCGCTCGCTCGAGAAATGGAGCTGAAAGCCGCTCACACCGGGCAGCGTACCCTGTGGGGCACGTATCTCGGCCGGGAAGTCGGGGAAGGTTGACAGATCAATACCCAGAAGGGCGGTATTATTGGTAAACTGTGTACCTGTTAATTGCATACCATCGCCACTGTCACCGGCAAATTTGATGACTACATCATGAAGTGTTTCCTGCTTACGAACCATGCTAAAAAATTGTTCCGCAAAATTAGGATAGTTTCGCCTACTACAGGGATCGGATTTGCTGCTGCTTTTATAAAATCTTTAACCAGGCGGATTTGCAAAACAGCATATGCGTGATGTAGTTTCATAGCGGTATTTTAACCACCGCCTATCATGCTTTCCCCCAGATTATCGGGCCTTTTGGCCCTCCTGCTGCCAGCAATGCTGCTGCTATTTGCTGCCTGCAACCAGGCAACAGCTCTCAGTCCTGAAGTCAAAAAACACCAACTGACCGAAGCACGGCAGTATGCCACCGCTCCGCCACCGGCCAAACCCAAACCCATTTCGAAGAAAAAGAAGATCTATCGCACCTTTGATGATGGGCCCAACCATGGTACACGTAATGTGTTGGACATTGTACAGCAGGAAGA
>JAGODE010000232.1 GCA_017998385.1 Chitinophagaceae bacterium
GTGGCGGCCTATACCTATGGACCACTACTGGGGTTATTCAGTTTTGGTATCCTTACCCGCCGGGCTGTACTCGACAAATGGGTGCCGGTGGTATGTGTGCTGGCGCCGATCATCTGCTTCGAACTGGAAAAATACCAGAAGATGCTGCTGGGGTCATTCGAAATCGGACTGGAGCTCCTTATCATTAACGGATTGCTTACGTTCCTCGGTTTGTTGCTGATATCGCGCAAAGCCGATAAACCGGTAGCGGCCAATCCCAAGTCGTAGTACCTTTGCGGTTTAAAGCAAATGGTATGGATCTGATACATCCCCTGGTAGAAGCGTATGCCGAACGCTATACCGGCTCAGAAGATGAATTGATAGCCGAAGTAGGAGCTTTTACCCGCGCGCATCATCCGGAGCAGCATATGCTGAGTGGCCACGTGCAGGGTAAGTTGCTCGAGATGATCAGTCGCATGGTTGCTCCCCGGCGCATCCTCGAAATCGGCACTTTTACCGGCTACAGCGCTCTTTGCCTGGCAAAAGGCCTGACAGCCGATGGACAGCTGCATACCATCGAATTGCGGGAAGCCGATGCCGCCACAGCCCGTGGATTTTTTGCCCGCTCCGGCCAGGCAGACCAGATAATTTTACATACCGGAAATGCGTTAGAGATTATCCCCAGCCTTCGCGAGACCTGGGATCTGGTGTTTATTGACGCTGATAAACCTGCTTATATTGAATATTTTAAGTTGATTTTGCCTCAATTGCGCACAAACGGGTTTATCTTAGCGGATAATATTTTTTTCCACGGCCAGGTCCTGGAGCAGGAGGTTAAAGGCAAGAGTGCCAGGGGTATACAGGCATTTAATGATTTTATCCGGGAACAAAATGATATTGACAAAATGATCATAACCATCAGAGATGGCTTGTTCCTGATCCGTAAAAAGTAATAAGACAGCTGCAGATGCGCGTATCATTTATCTTACTTGTCCTCATACTGGCCACAGGCCGCAGCGCCAGTGCACAGGGTAAAGAAACCATAGAAGCATACATAGCTACCTACAAAGAGCTGGCTATTGAAGAAATGCAACGGACCGGTGTGCCCGCTTCCATCAAACTGGCCCAGGGTATCCACGAAACTTCGGCCGGCACCAGTGATCTGGTAAAAAAATCGAATAATCATTTTGGGATAAAATGTAAGTCAAACTGGACAGGTGAATCTGTTTCGCATACCGATGATGCGCCCAATGAGTGTTTCCGTAAATATCCTGAAGCATCGCAATCCTACCGGGATCATTCCGACTTTCTGAAAAACAGTCCACGTTATGCAGGCCTGTTTAAACTGGATCCGGAAGATTATAAAGCATGGGCCAACGGATTGAAGAAAGCAGGGTATGCAACCAATCCACGTTATCCGCAAGTCATTATCAAACTGATTGAAGACTATCATCTGCAGGATTATACGCTTATCGCTCTTGGTAAAATGCAAAAGCCCGGAAATGATGAGATAGCAGCAGTGGCCGTAGTATCGGGTACAGAAACAATAGTTGCTCCCGCTGTCATAACACCCGTAGTAGAAAAAATAGCAGTTGACTACCCCAGTGGCATATTTCAGATCAATGAAACGCGTGTAACACATTTGCCGGCAGGCACCTCATTGCTGGCTATTGCACAGCAGCATGATATTCCGCTTAAAAGGTTACTCGAGTTTAATGAACTGAATGAACAGGAAAGCCTGGAGCGTGATCAGCTGATTTTTTTGCAGCGCAAGCGTAAAACGGGGGCACACGATTTTCATTTCGTAAAAACAGGTGAGACGCTGTATGATATTGCACAGGCAGAAGGTATTCGTATGGATGCATTGCTTGAACTGAATCAGCTGATAGCAGGTATGCAACCGGCTACAGGCGAGCAGTTATACCTGAAACGTAAAGCACCTTCCCGTCCCCGGCTGACCGCAGGCGATGTTACTTCTATACAGCCGGCTGTACACAAGAGATCAACCACCAACTAAATCTGCTATGGCGCTTATAACAGTTCACGACAAAACATTTGAAACTTATCTGGCCGAAGGAACGATTCAGCACCGGGTAAAGGAACTGGCCCGGCAGATTGATGCAGATTATGCCGGTAAGCGCCCGCTCTTTATTGCTATTCTCAACGGGTCGTTCATGTTTGCCGCCGACCTCTTCAAATACCTGCAAATAGAAGCCGAGATCAGTTTTATTAAAATATCTTCTTACAAAGGCATGCAGTCGACCGGCCGTGTTGTGACTACCATCGGGCTTGATGATGATCTTTTTGGCCGCGATGTGATACTGCTGGAAGATATTGTGGATACAGGCAAAACATTGCACAATTTTCTCCCACGGCTGGAGCATCAGCAGCCACGCAGCCTCCGGCTGGCTACGCTGCTGCATAAACCGGAAGCCACCGAATTTCCCCTGCAGCTTGACTATGTCGGCTTTTCCATTCCCCACAAATTTGTGCTCGGTTACGGGCTCGATTACGATGGCCTTGGCCGTAATCTGAAGGAGATATATCAGCTGGTGCAGTAGGGTTATTATGCGGTCTCAGGCTTTTTTACCAATTTTGCCTATTATATATCCGATTGAAGACCATTTGCCAAATATTGCTTTGCCTGCTTTTGTCCACCTCGCTTCCGGCTCAGCAGTTTTATCTGCGTGGAGAAGTAAAGGATGAGTCAGGAAATCCGCTTCAGAACGTCAGCATTCTGAGCCTGCGTACAGGTTATTTATACCGTTCGGGAGGTGGAGGAGCCTTTGGTATCATCAGCACTCAGAAAACAGATACATTCAGTTTCTCACTCGATGGCTATCGTAAAGAAGTATTAAGTGTTACTGCAGACAACTATCTCACTGTTCGCCTCAAATTGCAGCCACTCGCAAATGGTAATCAGCATAAAGCCAACCGGCTGCTCTCGCTCACGCGCGGACTGGTACGTGAAGAAAAGCGCAACTGGCTGGCCGGCGATGAGACGTATTCGTCTATTGTAGAAAACAAATTCATTCAAACCCGGAGTTTTCCACTCACCGGGCTTTCATTAAATGTAGACCGGGCCTCGTACAGCAATATCCGCCGTTTCCTGAATATGAACTCTATGGTACCTCCCGATGCGGTGCGGGTAGAGGAGATGCTCAACTATTTTAATCTGAATTACATATTGCCCGGGCCGGGTGATTGTTTTGGAATGCAGACACAGGTCAGCAGTTGCCCCTGGAATCCGCAGAACCGATTATTTTATATTAATCTTTCTGCGCGTAAACTCGATCTGGAGGCGCTGCCTCCCAGCAACCTCGTTTTCCTGGTAGATGTATCGGGGTCTATGGATATGCCCAACCGGCTGCCTTTGCTACAGTCGGCCTTCCGGCTACTGGTTAATAATCTCCGGGCAAAGGACTCCGTGTCTATTGTGGTATATGGTGGTGTGACGGGGGTGATGCTGCATACAACAAGCGGAGCCGAAAAGGATTCCATATTCAGGGCCATAGATGCATTGACACCCGGTGGCAGTACACCTGGCGAATCGGGCATTAAACTGGCATATACCATGGCCCGTAATCATTTTATAAAAGACGGCAATAATCGTGTAATACTCGCAACTGATGGAGATTTTAATGTGGGCCTGCGAACAGAAGAGGAACTGGATGAACTCATCACTCGTCATCGTGAATCGGGTATATATCTCACCTGCCTGGGTGTAGGTATGGGTAATTACAAAGATTCCAAGATACAGACACTGGCCAGGAAAGGGAATGGCAACTTTGCTTATCTCGACAATTATAATGAAGCCGAAAAAGTATTGTTGAAAGAATTTACTCAAACACTCTATGCAGTAGCGGATGACGCCTATCTCAATGTGAATTTCAATCCACAGTATGTAAAGCAATACCGTCTGCTGGGATTTGATAATAAGATGGGAGCACTTATTGACAGTACGGCAGAAGTGGAAGGCGGCGAAATAGGATCAGGATATTCGATGACCGGCATATTTGAAATTGAGCCGGCAATGGGCGATACCGTTGTGCTGGAAAAGTTTGCGGACCTGAGCCTGCGGTATAAGCAGCCGGGCGATACAACTGTCCGGTATTTTATCCATAATAGTTTTTATAATTATCAGCCGCTGAGCAAGCTCGATTCTTCCTTTAGTTTTTCTGCCACCGTAGCCTTATTCGGGTCTATGCTGAAGGAGTCTGTTTTTACAAAACACGTAGGCTGGAATGAATTGCTGGCGATGGCCATTTCCAATGCCAGGGCGGGTGATAAACTGGAGCAGGAGTTTATTGCCATGGTGCAGCAGGCGCGTACCATTTATACCAGGGCCAAAGGCAGGAAGAAAAAGCGGAATACCAATGAATAAAAAAAGCCGGCACTAAGCCGGCCTGATTATTATCTTTCGTTGATTTTCGATCAATGGTGATGATGCTGGTGTTCTTCCACCATTTTGGTGAAATCTTCGGCACTAATAGCAGTTTCTACAGGTTTCACCTGAGTTTCTGACCATTCAAATACTTTCTGTGTCTGAATGCGGTTGTACGCATCTTCTACATATTTGCGGTCTTTCATCATCTTCTCTACATAATCATTTACCCAGGGCTGATCGCTGGCAGCGGCGCCCATATTGCTCATGTACCCAAACAACTGCTGTTTGGCAAATTCGCGAATTTCATCAGGATTTACCTGAATGGCATTTTCCTGTACGATTTTGTCGGTAATGAGCGTCCATTTCAGTTGACTGATAAAGCCGGGAAACTCCTGTTCTACCTGCTCGTCTGATTTGATTACGGGCTGCTCACCGTTCTGCCCCTGCTCACCTTGGGTTTTAATCCAGCGTTTCAGGAAGGCTTCGGGAAAATCGATCTTTGTTTTATCAACCAGCAGGTGAAATACCTGGTCGTGAATCTGGTTGCGGGCCTGGCTGTTCCAGTAGGCCTGAATCTCTTCTTTTATTTTATTGCGGAAGTCGGCTTCCGTTTTTATTTCACCACCGGGGTAGAGCTGGTTGAAAAATTCTTCATTCAGTTCTTTTTTCTCCAGCAGGCCAACCTTGGTAATTTCTATGTTGAAGAATTTCTGGGCAGCAGCTTTATCTTCTTTGTCGAGACCCAGATCGCTCATGATAAACTCCAGTTCTTTTTCGTCAAAAGCCTTGTTGAGTTGTATCTGCACAGTATCAGCTACTTTTTTGCCAATAAGCTGACCGCGTACGGCATCGGCAAAATATTTAACCAGCAGTGAATTGTCTTTGGTAATGCCTCCTTCTACCGCTTCACCGGCTTCGTTGGTTTCGGTAAACAATACGTTTATCACGTATTCTTCATTTTCAACCGCTTCTTTATCCTGCATATTGCCGTAGCGGTTTTGCAGGCGGGTGATCTCGTTGTCTACCATTTCATCCGTTACGGTCACTACGTAGCGGGTGGTGGGGCCTTTGGCCAGATCAGCCAGGTCAAACTCAGGCTTCATGCCGATTTCGAAATGGAAAGAATAATCGGTAGGATTGTTTACATCCAGCTGGCGAAAATCAGCTTCGAGGGGAAGGGGTTGGGCAAAAATTTCCAGTTTATCGTTTTGGAGATAGCCGATGAGTTCGCGGTCTACGGAGCGAAGAACTTCGTCTGTAAACAGTGAGGGGCCATACATCTTTTTGATAAGACCAGCCGGTACCATTCCTTTACGGAAGCCGGGTATATTGGCTTTTTTGCTATATTCTTTCAGTGCTTTTTCGAAAGAGGGGAGGTAATCCTGTTTTTCCAGCTTCACCGTCAGCTTCTCATGAAGTAAGCCGATGTTTTCTTTGGTAACTGTAGCCATAATCGTGGTTTAAAAAGTTTAAAAGTTTAAGAGCTTAAAAGTTTCAAACATTAAACCTTTAAACTTTTAAACCTTTAAACGTTGTTGGTCCGGATGGAGGGACTCGAACCCCCACACCTTGCGGCATCAGATCCTAAGTCTGACGTGTCTACCAATTTCACCACATCCGGGAATCCAAATCTCCCTCATTTTCAGGCATTTGGCTTATATTAGCCCGTACGCCCGCCGAGGGATCATTATTATCAGGGAATTTGGATTTGGGCTGCAAATGTAGCGCATTTGAATGAAAAAGGAGGCTGGTTTTTTTGTAAATTCGTAGTCATTTCATTATACATGGAGACAATCGCGCAAACGCCCAAATATAATCTCAACGAAGAGCAGGAGAGGAAATTGATTCTCAGGGAATACCGTTCACTCTTACGATCCCTTAAAACGAAGCTTAAGCCAGGCGATAAAGACCTGCTGCGTACGGCTTTTGAAATGGCTGCTGATGCTCACAAGACCATGCGCCGCAAGAGCGGGGAGCCCTATATCCTCCACCCCCTGGCTGTGGCCAAGATATGTGTGGAAGAAATAGGCCTGGGCGTGCGTTCCAGCATCTGTGCCCTGCTGCACGACACTGTTGAGGATACAGATATTACGCTCGAAGATGTGGAACGGGAGTTTGGCCAGGAAATAACCCGAATTGTAGACGGCCTTACTAAAATATCGAATGTAATAGATATCAATGCCTCGCAGCAGGCGGAGAATTTCAAAAAGATTCTGCTGACGCTTACGGATGACCCCCGTGTAATCCTTATTAAACTGGCCGACCGCCTGCATAATATGCGGACGCTCGAAAGCATGAAACGGGAAAAGCAGTTGAAGATCGCCTCTGAAACCGTTTATGTATATGCGCCCCTGGCCCATCGCATGGGGCTTTATAATATTAAAACGGAAATGGAAGATCTGGCCATGAAATACATGGAGCCGGATGTATACAGGGATATTGCGCAGAAACTGGCCGAAACCAAACGCGAACGGTCAAAATATATTAATGAATTTATCCGCCCTATCCGGGAGAAGCTCGAAAAAGGCAATTTTCAGTTTGAAATATATGGACGCCCTAAAAGCATTCATTCCATCAGCAATAAGATGAAGAAAAAAGGAGTGAGCTTTGAAGAGGTATATGACCTTTTTGCCATTCGCGTTATCCTCGACTCGCCACCCGAGCGGGAGAAGGAGGATTGCTGGAAAGTATATTCCATGATCACCGATGAATATACCCCGTCGCCGGAGCGGCTGCGCGACTGGCTCAGCAACCCCAAATCGAATGGGTACGAAGCCCTGCACACTACGGTGATGGGGCCTCAGGGAAAATGGGTGGAAGTGCAGATACGTACCAAACGTATGAATGAGATTGCGGAAAAAGGTCTGGCCGCCCACTGGAAATACAAAGAAGGAGCATCTGACGAAAGCCGTTTCGACAAATGGTTTCAGCAGATACGCGAAGTGATCAGCAACCAGGATACAGATAGTATCGATTTTCTGCAGGACTTTAAAACCAGCTTCCTCGCAGAAGAAATATATGTGTACACGCCTAAAGGC
>JAGODE010000233.1 GCA_017998385.1 Chitinophagaceae bacterium
CGACCAGTCTGTGGTAAACAGGGTGATTCAATTTTTATCCTGACAGATTAAACTAAAATACCGTCTATGACTAAGGAACTGACATATCTCGCCCTGGGTGATTCCTATACAATTGGTGAGCAGGTGCCCGCCACCGAAAGTTTCCCCATGCAGGTAGCTGCCCGGTTAAAAGGTGCCGGTTTGCCGCTGGCAATGCCTGCCGTTATTGCAAAAACGGGCTGGACCACCGGCGAGTTGCAGGAGGCAATCGATAAAGCAGTCATTACGGATACCTACGATATGGTTACGCTGCTGATCGGTGTTAACAATCAATACCGGGGTTATCATATAGATGATTACCGCAAGGACTTTGCCGCGTTGCTGGAGCAGGCAATTGGGTTTGCGGGGCAACATACCAGTCGGGTGCTGGTATTATCCATTCCCGACTGGGGAGTCACCCCCTATGCCAGCGGCCGCGATCGTACGATTATTGCACAGGAGATCGATGCTTACAACGAGATAAACCGGGCATTAACCCAAAAGGCAGGTGTCAATTATATCGACATTACGCCGGGCACGCGGGAAGCAGCAAGCGACGAAAGCCTGCTGACAGGCGATGGACTGCACCCTTCCGGAAAAGAGTATGCCCGCTGGGCAGAAAAGGTAGCCCGGTATTACGAAATTCTTTTCCGGAAATAATTATTGATGTCCGGATACGAGGGTGCAAATGCCTGTATTCCGGGATTTTAGCCCCTGTTTTTGTATGCATAAAATCAGATTCTGAAAAAAATTATTATTCTTGTTCTAACTTGCAGCCGCCGATGGCGGTTTTTTTTGCAGCCTGACCGACCTGTTGCCTTGGCTGTATCATATATAATTATCGTGTGAAAAATGGCGAAAAACCTATTGATTGTTGAGAGCCCTGCGAAAGCAAAGACTATTGAAAAAATCCTGGGAAAGGACTTCCAGGTAAAGAGCTGTTTCGGTCATATCCGCGATCTGGAGAAGGCCGGCATGGGGATCGACATCGAAAATAATTACGAGCCTCGCTATATAATTCCTGATGATAAAGAAAGGGTTGTCAGGGAATTAAAAGATTTGGCTAAAAAATCAGATGAAGTGTGGCTGGCAACGGATGAGGACCGTGAAGGGGAAGCTATCAGCTGGCATTTGTGCGAAGTGCTGGGCCTCGACCCCCGCCAGACCAAACGGATCGTTTTTCATGAAATCACCAAACCAGCTATTAAATCGGCTGTGGAGAATCCGCGTAAGCTGGATATGAATCTGGTGATGGCACAACAGGCACGCCGTATCCTCGATCGCATCGTGGGATTTGAGCTGAGCCCGGTACTTTGGCGCAAAATGAGTATGCGCAACAACCTGAGTGCCGGTCGTGTGCAAAGTGTGGCAGTACGTCTTATTGTGGAACGCGAGCGCGAAATCAATGCTTTCCAGCCACAGAGCAGCTTTAAGATTGATGCCTGGTTTACTGCCAAAGATCTGGCCGGTAAAGCAATCGGGTTTAAAGCCGAAGGTCGCCGGTTTGAGTCGTCTACCGACGCTGAGAGTTTTCTGAAAAGCTGTGTGGGTGCAGCATATACCGTAACGGATATTCAGGTAAAGCCTGGTAAACGTTCTCCCGCTCCTCCTTTCACCACTTCTACCCTGCAGCAGGAAGCTTCACGCAAACTGGGTTACGGGGTGGCCAGAACCATGCTCATTGCACAGAAACTGTACGAGAATGGATATATCACTTACATGCGTACAGACAGTGTGAACCTCAGTAATACTGCCCTCACTGATATTACCAGCACCGTTAAGGGAATGTATGGTGAGAAGTATCATCAGTTCCGCAAGTACAAGAACAAGAATGAAAGTGCGCAGGAAGCACACGAAGCTATTCGCCCTACCTATATGAGCAATATTACGGTAGAGGAACCTGACTGGAAGCGTTTGTATGAGCTGATCTGGAAACGCACTATGGCTTCGCAGATGTCGGACGCAGAGCTGGAAAAAACGACCGCAAAAATTGATATCTCCACTAATAAGGAAGAGCTCACCGCAACAGGTGAGGTATTGAAGTTTGATGGCTTCCTGAAAGTATACCGGGAAGATAAGGATGATGATGATATGAGTGAAGATGATGCACAGGAAGGTATGCTGCCACCGCTCACTGTAGGCCAGGTGCTGCCGCTGCAGGAGATGAAAGCTATGGAACGTTTTACACGGCCCCTGCCCCGTTATACCGAAGCATCGCTGGTTAAAAAGATGGAAGAGCTTGGCATTGGCCGTCCTTCTACCTATGCACCCACTATTTCAACCATTCTCAAACGCGGCTATGTAGAAAAAAGAGATAAGGAAGGTGTGGTCCGCGAGTTACGAATGTTTCTGCTGAAGAACGATAAGGTGAGTAAGGAAATGGAAAAGGAAACCACCGGTGCAGAAAAGTCCAAACTGTTTCCCTCCGATCTGGGTTTGGTGGTGACTGATTTTCTGAAGCAGTATTTTGATGATATCATGGATTACAGCTTCACTGCCCGGATTGAAGAGGAGTTTGATGATGTGGCAGAGGGAAAGATGAAATGGAATAAGATGATTGATGCATTTTACAGTCCCTTCAAAAAGGATGTGGATAATACCATTGAAACCGCAGAACGCATCAAAGGTGAACGCGAACTGGGTACAGATCCTGAAAGCGGCAAACCTGTGGTAGCCCGCATGGGACGTTATGGTCCCATGGTGCAGATAGGCAGTGCAGATGATGAGGAGAAGCCACGTTTTGCTAAAATCCCTACCGGGCAAAGTATCGAGACCATCACTTTTGAAGAGGCCATGGATCTCTTTAACCTGCAGGGCACCGTGGGGCAATATGAGGGTAAGGATATTTCGGTGAGTGTGGGCCGGTTTGGACCTTATGTAAAATGGGGTGAAGAGTTTATTTCCATACCGCGTGGTACAGATCTCGCTACAGTCGATATCGATAAAGCCATTGCGCTGATCGAGGAAAAGAAAAAAGCAGATGCGCCCGTTGCGCATTATGAAGATAAACCTGTGACGAAGGGTAAAGGTCGTTTTGGACCTTTTATTAAGTGGGATGGTATGTTTATCAATGTTCCCAAACGGTACGACTTTGATCATCTTACCAAAGCAGATATTAACGAGCTCATAGAAGGTAAAGTAAAAAAAGAAGCCAACCGGTTTATACAACGCTGGGCCGACGAAAAGATCGCCCTCGAAAATGGCCGCTGGGGACCTTTTATCCGTTTTGGAAAGAAAATGCTGAAGATGCCGCGTAAGGCCGATGACTCCAAATACACCGCTGAGGAAGCTGCCAAATTCACGCTCGATGAAGTGAAGCAGATGATTGAAGTGGAAGTGCCGGGCGCTTTTGCAAAAAAGGAGAAAAAAGCTCCCGCCAAAAAAGCAACTGCAAAAAAAGCTGCTCCGAAAAAAGCGGCAAAGAAAGCCGCTCCCAAAAAGAAAAAATAAACAGAAAGCCTGCCGTGGAAACGACAGGCTTTTTTAATGACAAAGCCCCATCTCATCTATGTGATGGACGGGGCATTTATCGTTTTCAAGGGATATCTTCAGTAAATGTTACTGATGTAGCTGTATGGTTCCGATATCTGTTTCGCGGCCAGCCTGCAGGCTGATGCCGGTAATAGTCGTATCCCTGTAACCATTGGCCGTGGCATTGATAAGCAGATCGGCTGTGCTGCCTTTCAGGCCACGTATTTTGAAGCGGCCATCGCGGCGTTCCGGAATAGCAACGAGTGTATCTCCATCTGCTATAGCAGCCACCACTGCTTCGGCAGCATTGGGCAGTATTTTCCCTTTTATACTTGCTGTAAGGTCGGGAATCCAGATACGGAGATAAGGTTTAAGCACAAAACGGTTGTTGGATACTTTTACAATGGAACGACCTGCATCAAAGTCAAGCCACAGCTGCAGATCGGTGGGTGATACTTCATCAATGTCTTCTCCTTTGAGTTTAATGGTAATCCGGTCATAACCGTTCCAGAGCGAAAGCGGATAGTTGATGCTGTCGATCATCACGGTGTTGCTTGTGCCCAGTGTGAGGCGAATCTTTTTGATTTTACCGGCAACGGTAAGACCAGACGCCAGTAAGGTATCTGCACCATTGGTCAGATCGAGCAGGTTGTATACTCCCGGACGAATATCCAGGGTATCCCATACTGCGCAGCTGTAATTGTCATCGTCACGGTCGCCATGATGATCGTGATGGCAGCCGTTGCCCCAGCCATTATTCCAGCCCGGACCATCGTTATCGTCGTCATCATCGTCGTTATTACGGCAGCTATCCGGCAGTACCTGCACTTCTACCCGCTGGATATCTACATTCACCGCATCAAAATTGACAGGATTGTCACTAAGACGAATACGAACCCGCTGTTGTCCTTCCGGAATTTGCGGATTGCTGATGTTGTCTTTCTGACAGGAATAAATAAGCACAATGGATAAGACGGATATGCCTATAAAAAGGCAAATGCGACGTAGGTGTTTCATACATGCATGAGTTTAGCTTGAATAATAAATAAAGGATGCGCGTCCCAGCGCAATCAGGGCCTCAGTGGGGTGGAGATGGATTGGTGCAGGTACGGATCGAATGGGGGCATTTTTTCACTGGCATAAAGCGCACCAAAGTGTATTTTGCAGAAAATAGTTATTAACATGGAGCGGAAATATTGGGAAAAAATGGCACCGGACTACGATGATGAGATTTTCGATGTACTGAAAAATGACCGGAAAGGCCTGATCAGGTCGGCCCTGGAGCAACGCGGCGGTGCCCGCAAATCGGTCATAGATGTAGGGTGTGCCGTAGGCAAATGGCTGCCCCTGCTGGCCGATAATTATGGCCGGATTGAAGCGGTCGATATCTCATCGGGCAACCTCGCCATAGCCCGGCAGCGTTATGGTGCAATAAAGAAAATCTCTTTCAGTCGCTCCGATATGTCGAAAGGCGTTACGCGGTACAAAGGGTTTGATGTAGCGCTTTGTGTGAATGCGGTACTGACCGACTCGCTCACCAAACGTATCCGCTTTTTCAGCAACCTGCATGCCTGTCTTCGCAAACAGGGCACTTTAGTACTGGTAGTACCGGCACTGGAGTCATGGTTGCTCACACGCATTATTCAGCACCGCTGGAAGATCGACAAAAAGTTGTTTGCCACAACCATTCCGGATAAAACAGCTGCTGATCGTTATCACGACATACAACAGGGTAATGCGGAAATAGACCAGGTTGCAACCAAACATTACCTCGCTGATGAGCTGATACTGCTTTTGCAGCAGGAAGGGTTTAAACCTGAGCCACCCCAAAAACTGGAATACGACTGGAGCACCGAATTTATTAAGCCGCCGGACTGGCTAGATTCTCCCCGTCCCTGGGACTGGCTGGTGATAGCTCAGAAGATCCGGTAAATTTGTCATGAATAATAAATTAGAAATATGAAACGAATTCCTGCCCTGTTGCTGGCAGCCGGCATAACACTGACGGCTTTTACCTGTAAAAAACCAGCTAAAAATCCTGCCAATCCGGTAACCGATTCCGTTTGGCGCTGGCAGGAGTTTAGCATGGGTGTTGATCTCTCCTATGTACCGCAGGTAGAAGATTATGGAGGACGTTACCGCGACTCGGGCCAGCAGCGTGACCCTTTTCGTATCATGCGCGATCATGGAGCCAATACGGTGCGGCTGCGTCTCTGGCATACACCTACCCAGATTGCCGCATTGAACAATGGCCGGATGTATTATGATCTGCCTGGCATTGCTGCCAGTATGCGCCGGGCAAAAAATGCCGGCATGGCGGTCAATCTCGATCTGCATTATTCCGATACCTGGGCCGACCCCGCCCATCAGCAAACACCTGCCGCATGGGCCAGTCTGAACCTGGATCTGCTCAGCGATTCGGTATATAATTACACCCTGCGCGTATTGCAATACCTGCAGGCGCAGGACCTGGTTCCGGAAATGATACAGGTGGGCAACGAAACCAATAATGGTATGTTGTGGCCATTGGGGAAAGCAGAGAACGGACAGTTTCAGTCATTTGCCCGACTGTTAAAAAGCGGTATAAAAGCCGTGCGTGATTTTTCTCAGTCGTCTGCTATAAAACCATTAATCATTTTACACGAAGCTCAATTGCCAACAGCCGATTACTGGATGCAGCAACTCACCAGCAATGGGGTGACTGATTTTGATATACTCGGTCTGTCGCATTATGTGAAATGGAGCACCACACCCGATATGGCCGCTGTAGAGTCAACAATACGCGCCTTAAAAACAAAATATGGTAAGGCCGTCATGATTGTGGAGACAGCCTATCCCTGGACCGGTAATAATGCCGATAATTATACCAACATCATTTCTGCTGCAGATATTTTACCAGGATATCCGGCCACTCCGGATGGCCAGTATCGTTATATGAAAGACCTGGTAAAAGCCATCCGCAATGGCGGCGGCACAGGTGTTATGTACTGGGAGCCCGCCTGGATCACCAGCAGATTAAATGATGGCTGGGGTACCGGCTCTGCCTGGGAGAACAATGCCTTTTTCGATTTTCAGGGCAATACACTGACGGTGATTGATTTTATGAAGAAGGAGTAAGAATATGTATAAAAGTATAAAGGTTTAAAGTTTAAAAGTTAATCTGATTGAAGATTTACGATACTATTCCTTTATAATTTTAAACCTTTAAACTTTTATACCCTTTCCCTACCTTTTCCCCTCCTGTGGAAAACATTCACTTCCTTATCTCCTGTACATGTTTGAACTTGTGCCCGGGATCTGGAACATGGACACAAACAATGAAATAACTGCCCTGCTGCAATTGATCGATGACCCCGATACGGAGGTCTTCGATGTAGTGTCTCAAAAAATTGTGGACTATGGCCGTCCTATCATTCCCAACCTCGAGCATCTCTGGGAAAATACGCCCGACAACCAGATACAGCAACGTATCGAA
This sequence comes from Chitinophagaceae bacterium, assembly GCA_017998385.1. Taxonomy (GTDB): domain Bacteria; phylum Bacteroidota; class Bacteroidia; order Chitinophagales; family Chitinophagaceae; genus CAYMZZ01. The sequence goes on from JAGODE010000233.1 coordinate 6,965, forward strand.
ATGCTCATTCATCGCCTGCATTTCCGCGATCTTGCTGAAGATTTTCGGCAGTGGAATGTAGCCGGTCATCATGATCTTATGCTCGGCGCATTGCTGGTATCCAAATTTCAATATCCTGAACTTACCGCTGCTCCGGTAATGAAAGAGGTAGAGAAAATACGCCGCAATATCTGGCTTGAACTCACCAATTATCTTACGCCGCTCGAGCAGATACGCATTGTGACTACCATCCTCTATAGTTATTATGGATTAAAAGGCGGTGAGATAAATAATAATGAGCCCAACGATTTTCTTTTAAATAAAGTACTGGAAGCTAAACGCGGCAATCAACTGGCCAATGGGATATTATATCTGCTCTTATGCGAAATGCTGGACATACCGGTAAGGGCACTCACTATACCCC
>JAGODE010000234.1 GCA_017998385.1 Chitinophagaceae bacterium
GTATCAGGTAAGTGCCTGGTGTGACCTTTGGAACCGGAAAGTTTAAAGCATTCATTCCTTTCGGGGCCTGATCTTTTTGAGTGTGCAGCACCTGGCCCGATATCGACAACAGCCGAAGCACCACTTCCCCATCATACCCTGTCGGCAGGTCTACCTTTACAGTTGAAAAAGCGCGTGCCGGATTGGGATACAGTTTAAATTTACTCACTACATTCCTGAACCAGTTTGAAAGGGAATCTGCCCGGGAAATTTTAATAACACTCCATCCCAAACCACCCAACCGATATGAAGCATTTGACTGAACTACAACCTCCGGTAACTCTTTAGGCTGAAGGCGGATCGTACACAATTGTTCCTGCTCCTGAAGATCAAATACCGCAACCGTATCCCCGAAACTGAGCGCACTGCAGCTCAACTTTACTTCGGGTACTGTACCCCAATAATGTATTTGAAAATTGCCGGCGCTATCGGTCAGACTGTACTGTTCTGTACCCATCACTTTTACCGAAGCATAAGCAACCGGCTTGCCTTCGTGATCAATTATATTTCCCTTAATAACAACGGGAGCGCCAGCGGTTGCCGGTAATACCAATTGTTTTAAACCGGCAGCTTCCTTTATCTCCTTCACTACAGCTGCATGTTGGGGCAACCCGGTCTGCCGCGCTTCGGCACGATTCAGCAACAACATCGCAGGGAGTGTTGCCTGCAGAAAATATGGCAACCAGCGGCGGCGCGAAGATTCGATGAGCACGCGGTTTAGCTGCGAAGAAGACAACTGCCCGCACATCTCCGTTTTCCTGTTTTGCTTAAAAAACCGGATCAGCTCCTGGTCAGTCATTTTACTGAAGTCAATCACCTGTTTGGTACAGGACATGCAAAAGCGTCCCTTTTCATCTGGCATCATCTGCTCCCAGTTTTCGGAACAGGGGTTTTCTATTTCCAGTTTTAAACGGAAAGCCATAACAGTTAGTTTTATGAGAAGAAGTTATCAGTTGACTACTATCTGACCGCTCCGGCGCCGGCCGGTCGTAGCCGCAGTGGCCGTGAGCAGATAGTTGCCCGCAGTAAGGCGGGGTATATTCATTTCTACCGTCTTCTTTCTCCCATCCAGCTGCATCACCAGTTGAAATCGTACAGTGCCGGCCTGGTCCATCAATTGCACTGTATAGTTATCCTTTTCGAGGCTATCTGTTTTGAGCCATACTTTTTGTCCGGCTGCAACGGGATTGGGATACATACGTAAGGGCGATTCGGTCTCACATACTGCTTCTTTCTTCACTTGATGCTTTGACGGATAGGCGATCATGCCCATTATAATGTCTTTGTACTCATCTTTTACGACCAGTGATACACGGGCAGTGCGCTTATGCGACGGAAGTTTTACAGAACGTTCCAGCTTTCCATACCCGACCACGTCTACAAAAAAAGTGATATTTCCCACATACCGGGGCACCTTTATTTCCAATCGCCCATTCTCATCGGTTATGAGTTCGGTAATATCGGAAGTACTATGAACCCGTGCTCCGGCAATAACCTGCCCTTCTTCGTTACGGACAGTAATTCTTACGGTTCGCATTTCGGGGTTTACGGCAATGCGGCCAATTTTTTCGAACTCATACGCCGGCTTTTGCGTGGTATCGGGTACTATTTTCAGTGGCGCGCCCTGTGCCATTGCCCTGTTTCCCAGCAGCAGTGCAGGCAATGCTACCTTAAATACAAAAGGCAACCAGGATGAGCGTTTGCGTGCAGCTTCAATATCAGGCTGCAACTGATTGTTCATAAAGCGGCCGCATACAGATTCAGCCTGCCTGTCTTTAAAAAAACTAAACACAGCCGAATCGCTCATGCCTGTAAAATCCACTACTTCTTTCTGGCAGGAAGCACAGAAGCGTCCCTGTTGAGTAGCTGTCATATTCTTCCACTTTTCGTGGCAGGGCTCGTTTATGGAGAGTTCAATCTTGCTCATGGCTACACCTTTTTACTGGATTACTATTTTTTCTTTCATAATTATATTCTTAGTCTCGTCCTGCGCCAACAGAATGCCGGCTCCCTTAAATGCTGATGGCAACGAAAAAATCAATTGACCTGTATTGCTTTTATCAACAACCTGTTTTATCAACTGTCCATTTAAACCATACAGAGCAAGAGACACACTGCCACTTACAGCAACCGGCAATTGTATTTTCAACTGGCTACCCGCAGAAGCCGGATTGGGATATAACCGCGCCGTTGGCACTACACCCATTACACCTGCATCTTTTTTTCCTTTATTGTCCGTTACAGACATGGAACATATTGATACCCCCGCAACACCACAACTGATGGTATAGCTGCATATTCTTGTATCCTGTACTCCCTTTACAATTACTTCGGGTAATAGCCGGGCTACCGGCTCCAGCAGCACCAGCAACGTATCAGGTCCACCCTTACCGACCAGATGCCTGCTTGTAGTATACCCTGAAGCAGAAATTTCCAGGGCTGTACTTTTATAATAATAAGAAGACAGTTCAAGCGTTCCGTTTTCATTAAGTGGTTTACTGCTTTTCTGCTCATTAACTCTTACCTGCAACTGTGCCGCAGGAATCAATTCGCCGGTATAACTATTTCTTGCCTGCAGGCACAACATTCCGGGTTTGAGTTGTATTATTACAACTCCATTTAAGGCCCGGCAACCATAAAGCGCCTGTCCCTTCGCATCCTTTAAAATACTGACAGACGTTATCTGGTTAGGATCAATGCTCTCCAGTTCTTTCTTATCTGCCACTTCTCCGTTTATCACAAAAAGCGGATCTTGCGCAGTTCTTGTACCACAACGAATACGAATAGAAGTATTAGCGCCCTCACTGGCAACAAGCTGCTCTGCTTTATTTCCTGCCTGCTGTGCAGACAGCATATGACTTACATTTAACAGGAGAAGAAATAAAATATTTTTGCTCATAAACAATAGCTGTTTTAAAAGAGGAGCTGGTAGACACCAACTCCGTATCAGTAACCGGCTGTTAGCTGATTATTTATATAACGATGGCGAAGAAGAATACGTTACATTTTGTTTTAGTTACGACTGAGGTCAGTTTGTGTGGTTTTCTTTGAGGCAGCGAGCGATCCTGCACTTTCAACCAGGCGGATAAACTCTGCCCGATACCCTTCCTCATCATTGCCCCTGGCCTTACGTGCCAGCTCGATTACCTGGTCAAATGAAGCATCGGAGGCAAACTCAGACTTACGCAGCAGCATCCCAAATTCTGCAACGGCGGCAGCAAAGCGGAAGTTGGCAGAAGTAGCATTCAGCTTCAATTCCTGATCACGCAAAGGATGTTCGATCAGTTTGCTTATATCACCATCAGGAGCTTTGTAACGGAATTTTACCGTCATGATCTCATCTGTCTGTGTAGTCCGGCTCAGGCGCTCGGGTTCCTGCTGATATTTGAGTTTATCTACATCGCGCAGAAAGCTGGATTTAACCCCTACCGGTATCACTTCATAGAGAGCGGTGACGGTATGGCCGCTGCCCAGTTCACCGGCGTCTTTGCTGTCATCGTTAAAATCTTCTTTGGCCAGCAGGCGGTTTTCATACCCAATGAGACGGTAGGCCTGAACTTTGGCGGGGTTGAATTCTATTTGCAGTTTCACATCTTTGGCGATAGTAAAAAGCGTGCCGCCAAATTCGCTGACCAGCACTTTGCGGGCTTCGCTGATACCGTCGATGTAGGCGTGATTACCATTGCCTTTATCGGCCAGCTTTTGCATTTTATTATCCTTATAGTTGCCCATGCCGTAACCCAGCACCGTCAGGAATACCCCACTTTTGCGCTCCTGCTCTATCAGGCGCTCCATAGCATCATCGCTGCTTTCACCTACATTAAAGTCGCCATCGGTACAAAGGATCACCCGGTTATTTCCTTCTTTGACAAAATGCTCACGGGCCAGTTTGTACGCGAGACGAATACCTTCGCCGCCTGCGGTACTGCCACCAGACTCCAGTTTATCAATAGCATCTTTGATCTTTATCTTCTCTTCGCCGGAGGTGGGCTTCAGCACTACACCGGCTGCGCCTGCATATACGACGATCGACACATGATCATTTTCGCGCAGCTGATCCACCAGCATTTTCAGTGATGCTTTTACCAGGGGCAGTTTATTGGGTGAACTCATCGAACCAGATACATCAATGAGAAATACCAGGTTGCTGGCCGGCAGGTTTTCTACCGGAATCTTCCGGCCCTGCATGCCTATCATCACCAGCTTATGTTTACGGTTCCAGGGCGCTTCGGCTATTTCTGTGTGAATTGCAAAAGGAGCATCACCTGAAGGCTGTGCATAATCGTAGGTGAAGTAGTTGATCATTTCTTCGATGCGCACGGCCCCGGCGGGTGGCAGTTCGCCCTGGTTAAGAAACCGGCGAATATTACTATAACTTGCCGCATCCACATCAATCGAAAAAGTGGAAAGCGGGTTATCGGTTGCTTTCAGGAATTTATTTTCGGTAATAGCGTCATAATCTTCGGTATTGCCTACCGGCTGGGGGTATTCTGTTTTATATTTTTTATCAATGCTCATGGCATCCAGCCTGTTTCGGCTAATCACGGGGGCGCTGTAACCGTAACTACGCTGCACCTGTACGCCCGGTACTCTGCCGGATAGTTGCCGGCTTATATCTGCATTAGCTATATAGGGGGAATTGGTGCTGTTACCGACAACAACCACTTCCTCCAGATTTTCCACATTGGGATCAAGTTTGACATTAATGGCGGATTGTCCGTTTACTTTCACGGTCTTATGCTGATAGCCGACATACATAAAAGTGAGCCGGGGTTTGGATGTGGTGAGCTTGATCCGGTATGAGCCATCTGCTTTGGTGGTAGTTCCGTTTTGGGTTCCCACCTCAATGACAGATGCACTGATTATTGGTTGTCCTCTTTCATCGGAAACAATACCCGATACCCATTTTTCTTCTGCTGTCTGAAAAGCCAGCATGCCGGCAATAAAGGGTAGTAAAAGGAAGAATATTTTTTTCATACGCACTGTGTTTACAAAAAGAGATGCAGGCTTTCGGGAGAATACACAAGTTGGCCCGAAAAAAATCTGTTCCGTTTGTCTTTAACTGCTTCTAACGTTTCGTTTTCAGTTAATTCGCTATTTTTAAGGCCGTGTCATTTATTCGCTCCATAGGACCTTCAGACCAGTCAGACAATGAACTGGTAGCCGGTTATCAACGATCGGGCGAATTATCTGTGCTGGGCGAGCTGTACAGTCGCTATATGGATCTTGTATATGGGGTATGTCTCAAATACCTCAAAGACCCGGAACTTGCCAAAGACGCTGTGATGCAGCTATTTGAGGAGCTGGTGGTAAAACTGAAGAAACATGAGATAGGCAATTTTCGCGGGTGGCTGCACCAGGTAGCTAAGAATCATTGTCTCATGTACTTACGCACACCCCGTAATTTAAAAACGGTGGAATTCAGCACGGAACTTGTGCAAAATGAAGAAACAGTGCATCTGAATGGCGTACTGGAACGGGAAGAGAACCTTGACCGGCTGGCTTACTGCCTGGAAACGCTGGCAGCCGAGCAGCAAACAACCATCCGGCTTTTTTACCTGGATAGCAAATCGTACAATGAGATTGCAGCAATCACAGGACTGGAGTGGAATAAGGTGCGGAGTTATATACAGAACGGGCGTCGCAACCTGAAGACCTGTATGGAAAGCCGGGAGGCGACGGAAAGAAGTAGCACGGCTGCCAGTCAAACGGGTTTGCCGGGAGAATAAAAAAACAGAGAACTTTATACGTGTAATGTCAAACGGATCACACATACCACAGTTTACAGCGGCTGATATTGAAAAATATCATCGCGGGCTGCTTTCCGCTGCAGAAATGCATGCACTGGAAAAAGCGGCACTGGAAGATCCGTTCCTGGCCGATGCCTTGGATGGTTATGCTGAACCGGCCGTTCAGGTAGAAACCGACCTGGCTGATCTGCAGTCACGGCTCGCCAAAAGACTCGAAGAGAAGGAAGAGACAAAAATTGTTCCCCTTGGTGGAAGCAAAAGACAACTGGCTCCCTGGTGGAAAGCTGCAGCTGCTGCCGTGTTGCTCGTTGGCGGAGCCGCGCTATACCTGCAATTGCGCAACACGGGAGATAGTCCCACCACTCCCATTGCTCAGGCATCGGAAAAGGAGCAGCCTCATTTTAATGCTAAAGACAAAAAAGAAGCGCCCGCCAGCAACGGCAATGGTTTTTTCAAAACTGATTCAGTAACCGACCCCTCCTCTGTAGCCAAAGGAAAGAATACCACACCGGGCTCTGACAAGACACAGCCGGTTACCCAGTCACCATTGTCTGAACCGGCAAAAGAAATCAATACTCCCACTGTTGAGCAGGCCGCGCCTGTAGCGGCTCCTGTGCCCAGTGAATCCGTTGCGGCGCCAGCAAGCCGGGATGCCGTGATTGCCAAAAAAGAAGCTGAATACAAGCAGCAGGACGATGCGCTGGCCAGCCAGTCGCAGCAGCGCGAAGCGGCAAAGGCTCGCGTACAGACCGACAATCGCGCCCTGAACCAGGATGCCAGAAGAAAGCAGGCATTGCGCGATATCTCCCAGAGCCAGGAAAACAATTCCGATTATACAAACAACAATGCTACTGCCTATAACTACAATCGTCAGTATAATCAACGTGCCAATGTTTTCCGTGGCCGTGTAACCGATCCCGATAACAATGCGCTCCCCTTTGCCAATATCACCAACCCGGTAGACAATATCGGGACCTATGCCGATGCAAACGGCAACTTCGTACTTACCTCGCCCGACTCGGTATTGAATGTACAGGTGCGCTCCGTTGGTTTCGAAAACAGGCAGTACTTCATGCGCAGCCAGGCCCCCAGCAACCAGATCACCCTGCAGGAAGACAGAAGCCTGAATGCCCGTGTACTCGACACCGTGCGACGCGTGCGCGCAGTAGCCAGCAACACCATGGTTCATGAAGAACCGGAACCGGTAGACGGCTGGAATAATTACGACACTTATATCGCCAACAATCTGCAGATACCTGAAACAGTCCGCATGATGGATATGGGCAGTTCATCTGCAGAAGTGGAAGTGAGCTTTGATGTCAATAAATACGGACAACCTGTAAATATTAAAGTGGTGCGTTCTTCCTGCACCAAATGTGAACAGGAAGCCATCCGGCTGATCAAAGAAGGTCCCCGATGGAAAAAGAAAGGCCGTAAGAGTAAGACGCGGGTAACATTATCTTTCTAGGTCGCCATTTATT